>JABDLF010000041.1 GCA_013003115.1 Gammaproteobacteria bacterium | reverse complement strand
GCTTCGTCGCGCAGACTTGAAAGCAGACGCTCGCGGCGAGCCTTGGCCGCATCGCTACGGTTCTGCTCCAGCTGTCTCAGGTACCCCGACGTGACCCCCCCGGTGACATAGTGCCCGGAAAACACGGCAGTATCGAACTCCCGGATTGCCACGTTATGGTAGATGACGGCCTCAACCAGGTCATCAAGATCCTGGTAGATGAGCCCGTCGGCGCCGATTAGCTCGGCCACCTCCTGCTCGCTGCGCTCGTGGGCAATCAGTTCAGCGGCCACCGGCATGTCAATGCCATAAACATTCGGGAAGCGCACCGGCGGTGCCGCCGAAGCAAAATAAACGTTCCGCGCGCCAGCCTCACGGGCCATTTCGATAATCTGTCTGGAGGTCGTTCCGCGCACTATGGAGTCATCCACCAGCAGCACATCTTTACCGCGGAACTCCAGGTCAATGGCGTTTAGTTTGCGTCGCACCGATTTCATCCGGTCCTGTTGGCCCGGCATGATAAAAGTTCTGCCAATATAACGATTCTTGATAAATCCTTCGCGGTTTTTTGCACCCAGTGCGTATGCGACCTGCACAGCTGCAGTCCGGCTGGTGTCCGGGATCGGGATAACAACATCAATATTTCGGTCCGGCCATTCGCGCAAAATTTTCTCTGCCAGCCTGTCACCCATACGGAGTCGCGCTTTGTAGACGGAAATCCCGTCAAGGATTGAGTCGGGCCTTGCGAAATACACGTACTCGAAAATGCATGGCGCGTGTTTTGGCGAAGCCGCACACTGTCGTGCGTGCAGCGTACCGTCGAGTTCTATGAATACTGCCTCACCGGGACGAATGTCGCGCACAAGATCAAAACCGAGCATGTCGAGCGCTACGCTCTCGGAAGCCACCATGTGCTCAGTGCCATTTGCTGTTTCGCGCCGACCGATTACGGCGGGACGTATACCCAGTGGATCTCTGAATGCCAGAACGCCCTTGCCGACGATCAGCGCGACGACCGCGTAAGCACCCGAACAGCGGCGATGCACCGCGCGCACGGCCTCGAATATCTCGTCCATGCCGGCGCCGGGCCCGGCTCGCTGCTGCAATTCGTGAGCAAATACATTCAGCAACAGCTCAGAGTCGGATTCGGTATTGAGGTGACGCAGATCTTCACCCATCAGCAGGGACTCGAGTTCTACGGCGTTGGTCAGGTTGCCGTTGTGGGCCATGCAAATCCCGAACGGGGAATTCACATACAGAGGCTGCGCCTGATCAACGCCGGAACTGCCGGCGGTTGGGTAGCGAACATGGCCGATGCCGGCATTGCCCTTAAGCTTCAGCATGTGCTGCTGACGAAAGACATCGCGCACCAGCCCATTGCCCTTGCGCATGTTAAGGCGGCCACCCTCCAATGTGCAGATCCCGGCCGCATCCTGACCCCTGTGCTGGAGCATGGTCAGAACATCATAGAGCGCCTGATTAACGGGGCTGTGGGCGACGATGCCTGCTATTCCGCACATGGCTTGTCTGGCCTCAGGTTGCCGGTTCGGCAGCGGGCGTTTCTGCCGGCTCGGGGCTGTAATTCAGGTACTCACCAAGCTCCGGCGGCAATATATCGCGTAACAGGATGACAACCTTCTCGACATAGGGAATCAGCCGAGAGTCGCTCCACCAGCTTTCCTGTTCTATGGGAAGAAGGCCTACGGCCAGCACCATCAGCAGAGCCAGCAAGATCACACCGCGCACGCCGCCGAAGACCATTCCGAGCAATCTGTCGGTTCCGGTAAGGCCCGTGCTTTGCACCAGAAGTGAGACCGCGTAGCCCAACAGTGCGCCTAAAAGCAGAACGGCAATGAAAAGTGCAGCACCGGCAATAAGCAGCCGAACAACCGGGGATTCAACTTTGGTGCTCAGCAATTCCGCAATGCTGCCGGCGTACACATAAACCACCCAAATCGCAATCAGCCAGGTAGCGATTGAGATCGCCTCGCGAAAAAAGCCGCGGACAATTCCGACAATCGCCGATGCCAGCACAACCGCAATGATGACGTAATCGATGATCAGCATGTTGCCGCTTTCCTATTCTCGGATTGAACGGGGGTTCGCTTCACAGGCATATTATCAGAGCATGCCTGCCGGGTAACCGCGCAGGCTTCAGGGATGGGACACCACATTCGCCTCCTGGCCCTCTTTTTTGAGGCGCGCAGCCAGCTGCTCGGCCCGTTCCCTTTGCTGCTCGGGACCCACCCGTACCCTGTACATCGGTTTCTCACCGGCACTCAGCCGCGTAACAAATGCGCGATAACCCCTTTTTTTCAGCGCAGCGCTGAGGCGCTCCGCATTGTCCTGGCTTGTAAAGCTTCCAACCTGAACGGCCCAGGCGCTCAGCGGATTCTCAGGGGTCTTGCTCACCACGGTTGCCGGCGGGGCGCTGGCCGCGTTGGCGGCCTTGTCATGTGTCTTTACTTCCTGCGCTGGGGCAGCAGGCTGATCCTGCGCCTCGCCAGCATTGCGCCTGCTCGCAGGGATTTCGCGATCTGGCGCCTCTTGCGCCACGCCGGGCAGAACCAGCGTTCGGCTTGAGCTGTCCGTGGATGTCGCATCGGGTCCGTCGAGAAACAGAGGAATAAAAATCACGCCCAGCAAGATCAGCACGACCGCGCCGGTCAAACGTTCTTTCAAACCCTGGTCAATCAAAGCCGGACTCCGCGGATACTGGACGGTCAGATCGCGGCGGCATTATAGCCCAAGCGACAAAGCTTCCCCGACTGTGTGGAACGAGCCACAGACGACAATCCGGTCATTTTCGCCAGCCGCCTTCGCGGCCGCCTCGCACGCCTCTCGCACAGAGGCATGCAGGGAGACATTCATGCCAACAACATGCCCGGCGATGCGCTCGCCCAGGTCTGCCGCAGACATGCCGCGGTCGCCGGGCAGGCCGCACAGGTACCAGTCATCGACGACTCCCGACAACGCGGCCGCCACCCCCGGAGCATCTTTGTCCCCGAGCATGCCCAGCACCAGGTGCGTGCGGCCGGCGCACGCACCGTTTGCCAGCCATTCACTTAACACCCTGGCCGACTCGGGGTTATGGCTGACGTCCAGAATCCACGCCGGCCTGTCACCCAGAACCTGGACACGGCCAGGTAGCTGCACGCTTTCCAGCGCCTTCTTTATATGACCGACGGCGAGCGGAAAACGATCGCCCAGCGCCTGAAACCCGGCAATGGCCACGGCGGCGTTATCAAGCTGCACAGTGCCGTGCAGTGCGGGTAACGGTAAATCAGGCAGCACCAGGGAACCCGCTCTATAGGCCCAGCCACGCTCATGCCTGCAAACGTCGAAGTCCCGGCCGATCAGCAACAGCGGAGCGCCGATAGATTCTGCATGCTCGAGAAGCCTTGCGGGTGGATCCCGGTCACCGCAAACGGCCGGTCGGCCCGGGCGCATGATGCCGGCCTTCTCAAAGGAAATCTGCTCCCGATTGTCGCCAAGCCATGCCTGGTGATCCAGGCCGATGCCGGTTATCAGAGCTACGTCGGCATCCACGATATTGACCGCATCCAACCGCCCTCCCATGCCCACCTCGAGAATCGCGCAGTCGACGGCCGCATCGGCAAAGACCAGAAGCGCTGCCAGGGCAGAGAACTCGAAATAAGTAATGGTGGTATCGCCGCGCGCAGCGTCGATACGCTGAAACACTTCGACCAGGCGATCGTCGCTTACCGGCCTGCCGTCAATTTGAATGCGCTCGTTGTAGCGCTGCAGGTGCGGCGAAGTGAACATCCCGGTCTTGAAACCGGCGGCAAGCAGCGCTGCGTTCAGGTAGGCACAGACTGAGCCTTTCCCATTCGTCCCGGCGACCGTTATCACGGCAAAGTCAGGAGGCAGATCAAGAAGCGTGCGGGCAACGGAGGCCAGTCTCTCCAGGCCCAGGTCGACTTTGCTGTGGTGCAGGGTTTCCTGCCAGCTGAGCCACTTTCCCAGCGTTGCGAACCGCGGTGCGGCCATGTTCAATGGCTCAGGTCTTTCTGGCCGGCTTCGGCTTCGCCCTGGACTTTTCATTCGAGTAGCAAAGCGCATCCAGCAATTCACCGAGTTCCTTGCGCATCGATCGGCGGTCGATGATCATATCGAGAGCGCCATGTTCGAGGAGGAACTCACTGCGCTGGAAGCCTTCGGGCAGCGTCTCGCCGACCGTCTGCTGGATCACCCTCGGCCCCGCAAACCCGATCAGTGCACCAGGCTCCGCAACGTTGATATCCCCCAGCATCGCAAGGCTTGCGGAAACGCCGCCGGTAGTAGGATCCGTCAGCACAGAAATATAGGGAATACCCTGTCCGGAGAGTCGTGCCAGGGCCGCAGAAGTCTTCGCCATCTGCATGAGCGACAAAAGCGCCTCCTGCATGCGTGCGCCACCACTCGCGGAAAAACAGATCAGCGGGCATTTGCGGGCCAGCGCTTCCTCTGCGGCAAGCACAAACCTCTCACCAACCACCGAGCCCATCGAACCACCCATAAACTTGAACTCGAAGGCGCATGCCACCACGGGTCGTTTGCTCAGCTCGCCCTTGCACGCAACCAGCGCGTCGTTCTCCCCCGTCGCCTTTTGCGCCTGAACAATGCGATCACGATATTTCTTTGAGTCTTTAAACCGCAAGACGTCAACCGGCTGCAGGTTCGCACCGATCTCTTGCATGGTTCCCTTGTCCAGAAACAGCTGCAAACGCTGACGAGCCCCTATGCGCAAATGGTGGGAACACTTCGGGCAGACGAAAACGTTGCGCTCAAGCTCGGCACGATAAAGCACAGCGTCACAGGAAGGACATTTGCTCCATATGCCCTCGGGAACCGAGCGGGTGCGCCGTTCAGTTTTGATGCGCGATGGGATGAGTTTTCCAAACCAGCTCATAAATTAAAGTGCCAGGCCTCGCCGCTCGCGCGTGCTAGAAGTCACCGATTCTAGCGGCACGCCGGATGTTTTACACCCCGATTTCACCCTGACCCCCCGGCATCAGGTCGAACTCATGGGAAACTTGGCAGATATCCGGCAAACCGAACGCCGCCGGATACTCCACAAAGTAGAGATACAGCCCCTGAGCCGGCGCGGTTATGCCTGCCTTCGTTCGGTCGCGGCTCTCCAGAACCCGTGCCGCCCAGTCGGGGGGCTCATCGCCTCTGCCAATGCGCACGAGCACGCCAGCGATGTTGCGCACCATGTGATGCAGAAAGGCGTTGGCATGCACGTCGATACTGATCCAATGTCGCAGCTGCCTGACCTCAAGAGAATGAACCGTCCTTACCGGCGAGGCGGCCTGACAACCAGCAGCGCGCAATGAAGAAAAATCATGTTCGCCAACAAGGTGCTGTGCCGCCAGGCGCATTTTTTCCGAACTGATGTCCTGATAAACCACCCACGCCCTGCGGTCGCACAGGGCGCTTCGAGTCGGCCTGTTCAGCAGGAGATAGCGGTATCGTCGAGAGCTCGCGCCAAAGCGCGCGTTAAACTCGGGCGAGACCTCTCTCGCCCAGCGGATACTGACATCATCGGGGAGTTCACTGTTGCAGCCGAGCACCCACGAACGGGCGCGCCGGTCAGCTTCGGTATCGAAGTGTACGACCTGGGCGCAGGCATGCACGCCGGCGTCCGTACGTCCCGCGCAAATTGTCCTGACCGCGTGATTAGCGACGGCCGACAGGGCTTTTTCTACGACGGCCTGAACGCTGCGGCTGTCTTTTTGTACCTGCCAACCCGAAAAGTCGCTGCCGTCATATTCTATCCCGAGTGCGATGCGTGGCATGCGGCAACCCTAAAGCGCAAAGCAGATGGGAGAGGACCCCGTCCCGGGGTGTCGGTTATCAGCCCAGATTGTCGAGCATATTCTTCGCTTCCTCGCGCTGCGAGTCGTTACCCTCATCCAGCACCTCGTGAAGAATATTGCGCGCACCCTCGGGGTCTCCCATGTCTACGAAGGCCCTTGCGAGATCGAGCTTGGTCCCAACCTCGTCCATTTCGTTGCTGTCAGGCATCTCAAGCGCCTGCAGCTTCTGAGTGGCTTCTACATCCTCATCGTCATCGTCATCGTCGAAATCGTCAGCGGCCAAGTCCTGCCCGTTGGCTCCGGCACTCGGCAGCTGCGTGGTGAGATCGCTGTTGGCGTCTCCAAGATTAATCTGTGCCGTGCCATCGTCGTCGCCCATCGCGTCACTGCGCGAAATCTGCACGGTTTCGTCACCGCCAAAAGTCTGGTCGACCTTCTTTATCTGCCGGGTTGCGTCTTCATCGCCGCCGCTCTCGTCGTCCAGCAATGCACTGACATCCTCGTCGACATCGATGCGCGCCATCTGCATTGTGGCGCCGTGATCCTCCGCACCGCCTGCGGGAGTCTCGACGGTCATGTCGCCATCGTCGGCAAAGGGATCAAAATCAGAGGTGTCGGTGACCCGGGTTGCATCGTCGTCTTCGACAGGCGGGGCTTCCTGAATACGCGTTTGATCACCGTCGCCAGAGTCAGAGTCAGAGTCAGAGTCCGCCAGCATGTCAGCGATTTCCTGCTCATCCACGTCTTCAAGAACTGCGGTGGGTTCGTCGTCAGAAACATCCTCGAACTGGAAATCAAGATCGATTTCGAGATCCTCATCGAGACCGCCGCCGGCGACCGTCGCCACCTGGTCCGTACCTGAATCGTCGTCAGGAATACTCTCGTTTACCGCTGTGCTTTCGTTGTTTTCGTCACCGGCCGTCTCCAGGTCAAGGTCCAGCCCAACGTGGCTGGAGCCAAGATCAAGCGTCTCCTCCGAGGGCTCAGCCTGACCTTCAATCTTCTCTTTAAGCGCAGTGAGATCTTCGCCGCCTTCGTCGGCCGCACCGATATCGAGCACGTCGTCATCACCGCCGCCGAGGAAGTCGAGGTCGGTGGCCGTGGCCGAGCCGTCCTCGTCGCCCATGTCGAATTCGAGATCCGGCGCAGAAAACACGCCCGTCGCTTCAGTATTAACAAAGAGATCATTGTCAGGAATCAGCTGCTTGCCCATGATAGCGACCTTTTCCCAGTCGCCCGCGCCTGCGTCACCCACACTGCTTTTGAAAGCCTCTGCCTCCTCCAGGAAGCGATCCTTGTTGCCCCAGACGAAGAAAATCTCCATCAGCTTCATCTTGAGTTCACGGTTTTCGGGGTTTTTCTCGACTGCCCGTTCAACCAGCGCCGCAGCCTGATCGTAAAGACCATAGGCCATGTGAAAATCAGCTTCAGCGACCGGGTCCGACTCATCAAGCTTCAGCGCGTCGTGGCCGATCATCGTGTCTTCGAACGGGTAGTCGGCAGCGTCATCATCGGCAGCTTCAACTTGCTGCGCCTTCTCTACCTCCAACTCACCAGGCGTGAATGTGCCCGTATCTTCGAATGCGTCGCCGAGCGCTGCGGCGAAGTCGTCGACTTCAGGTTCTGGCTGCGGCGGCTTCAGCGCCTCTTCGGTAATTGTGTCTTCGGCCTCGACCACAACGAACGACTCGTCGCGCCCGAAGTCCGGCGCCGGTTGCGTCTCGGTGCTGGCCTCTGGCTCGGCGGCGGGCGCCGCGGCTGCAGCTGCCGCCCCCTCAGACGCATTCCACTCCCCTGTTTCCCAACTGTCGGCATACCCGTCATCGGCAGAGCGGCCACGCATAAGGAAGAAAAATGCACCGGCGAGCCCTACCGCGAGCAGCCCCAGTATCCAAAGCCAGGCACCAGAGAGGAAATCAAAAATTCGCGCAAAAAATCCTGTGCTTTCGACCGGCTGAACGGCGGGCGGTGTGACCACCACGCCAACCGGCTCCTCAACCTCAGCAACCGTCTCGTCCGCCGTTTCATCAGCAACGGCCTGTTCCACGTCAGAGCCCGGCACTGTCACCGACTCGTCGGCCGCCACGTCTGCTGCATCCGCGGGAGCCATCTCCCCGTCTACAGCCGCAGCTGACCCTTCCTCTGCCAGTCGCTCTTCCAGCGCTTCAAGGCGCGCCTGTAACGAAGACAGCTCGGAATCTTTCACATCTATGAGCCGACGCGCGTTGTCGAGTTCGCTCTCGAGGGACTGGATTCGTTCGCTCAGCGCCCTGTTGCCCGCCAGCTCGCTGTCAGTCGGCGCATCCTGTCCGGTCTGCCTCGCGGAAGCCTGTTCACGCGCGGCGTCACCCGGCGGCACGAGGCGCAACCGCCCCGAGGCGCCCGTGCCCGCGGCGCTGCTGCCTGCGCCCGACGCGGCAGCAGTGGACGGGCGGGTCGCAGCGGCCGGTTTCGCCCCTCGCCATGCCGCATTCTGGCTCCGCACTTCCGCAAATGCCTCGCTGGCGCTCAGCGCGTAAATGTCGGCCCTGGAGGGAACCCTCAGCACAGCACCCTGGCGAAGAAGATTGATGTTGCCCAGGAACGCCTGCGGATTCTCCCGAAACAGGGCGATCATCATCTGGTTAACAGAAACTGACTGATCGGGCTTCAGCCTGCTGGCAATGGTCCAAAGCGTTTCAGCACGCCGGATAGGACCGTAGCGCGTGCTCATGCCCTCTATCGAACCCGGGCTCGCTCGGCCAGACGGCGGCGTCGGCGGCGCAGCGGGCGTCGTCTCCACTGCCGGGGGCGCTGCGGGCTGCCGGGTTACACCACCAGATGCCGGCTGCGTCGCCGCTGGTGTCGCCCGCGGCGTAGCAGCAGCGGGTTCTTCGCGCATAAATACTGGCGGATCCAGCAGAACCGTGTACTCGCGCAGTAGTCTGCCCCGCGCCCAGTCGGCCTCAACAAGAAAAGTGACAAATGGCTCGCGCACCGGCTGATCGGTGGTCACTTTGACCGTCGCGCCGCCAGAACCATCCCTGACAACTCGAAAGCGCATGCCAAGCAGATATGCGGGTCGGTCCAGCCCATAGCTGGCAAATGCGTCAGCCGAGGCAAGGGTAATGCCGAGCGTATCAAGCTCCGCCGGGCTTGCTGAAACCAGCTCGATTTCCGCATCGAGGGGCTGATTCAGCGCTGAATTTAGCTTGATGTTGCCCAACCCGAGCGCCGTCGCGACGACTGGCGACAGCAGGGCAAGGAAAAGAACGAAACTGGCGGGTTTGCGCACTACATTGGCTCCCTTACTGGACGGCACCCCGGCGCATTTTCCATGGAGCCGCATGTATGTTGTAGGCGAAAGCTCATAATTCTCTTCACTTTCGGCCGCTAACTATAGCTTATAAGTAGCTTTCTACCAAGATTTCAGCGATTTGGACACTGTTAAGTGCAGCACCTTTTCGGATGTTGTCAGAAACCACCCACATGTCCAACCCTTTCGGGTGAGAAATGTCCTCTCGAATCCTGCCCACAAACACGTCATCGCGGCCTACCGCATTGACTGCGGGCGTCGGGATTTCTGCTCGCTCCGGCCTGTCAATTACCGTCACACCGGGCGCCTCGGCGAGAATTTTGCGCGCATGAACCGCGCTAATCTTCTCCCTCGTCTCGAGATGCACCGCCTCCGAATGTCCGTAGAAGACGGGCACTCTCACCGTCGTCGCATTCACCATTATCGATGGATCAAGAATTTTTTGAGTTTCCCACACCATTTTCATTTCTTCGCGCGTGTAACCGTTGTCCTGCAAAGTATCGATCAGAGGGACTACATTGAACGCTATCTGTGGCATGCCAGAGGCGTCCAGCGGGCGTCCATTCATGAGCGTCGCGGTTTGTGAGGCGAGGTTCTCCACAGCCTCGCGACCGGCACCGGACACGGCCTGGTAGGTGGCTACATTTATACGCTGTACTACCACTGCGTCGTGAATCGGTTTTACCGCCAGCAACATCTGAATAGTCGAACAGTTGGGATTAGCAATAATGCCCCGCTGGTCGAAACCAGCGATTGCATGCGCATTGACTTCGGGCACAACGAGCGGGACGTCATCGTCACGACGAAAGTGCGAAGTATTGTCGATCACCACGCAGTTGGCAGACGCTGCGCGCGGCACATGTGCAGCGGAAACACTGGCCCCTGCCGAAAACAAGGCGATCTGTACCCGAGAAAAATCGAACTCCTCGAGCGACCCGACCGGGATTTGCCGGCCGCCCATCTTCACCTTGAGGCCGGCCGAGCGCTCGCTGGCCAAAGGATAGACATTGCCGCAGGGAAATTTCCTCGCGCCCAGGAGATCGAGCATGGCCTCGCCCACCACGCCGGTTGCGCCAACTACCGCAATATCAATCTTTTTGTCCAATTCAGGCCTCGCGCGTGCCGGGTGGCACGGATCGCATCAGGGTCAGTGTAAAAAAGAAAGCCACTGCAGCCATCGCAGCGGCGAGATAATACGTCATAGTGGCGCCAAAATGTTGCCAGGCGTAGCCACTGAAGATACTGCCCACCACGCCACCGGCCCCAAAGCTCAAACTGCTGTACAAACCCTGACCTCGAACCTGCAGAGATCCGGTGAAATACCTGTGAACCAGGCTGACGGCAACCAAATGGTAGAGACCGAATGTCGCCATGTGCGTCAGCTGAGTAAAAAAAAGGGCCAGCGGTAGCGAGGCAAATTCAGCGGTCAGCAGCCAACGGACAACGGACAAGCCCACGGCGAACCTGAAGAGGTTGGTCAGCCTTACGCGCCGCAAGAGCTGTCCGGCAAACATGAACACCACAATTTCGGCGCCAACCGCAAGTGCCCAGTAGAACCCGATCTCGGCGGATCCGTAGCCGCTGGCCTCCAGAAAAACCGAGAAAAACACGTAGTAGGGCCCAAAGCTCGCCTGCACGAGAAAGCAAACAAGGAACAGCGACAGAACCTCTGGCTTTTTGAGCACCTCGAGCAAGGCACTCTCGCCGGTTGCCGACAGCGCGGACGTGATCGGCGTAATCCAGACACTTGCAAGCATGCAGGCGAGCAGCGCCGCAACCAGCCAGGGAAGATCCGTGACCGGCAATATCCCGAGGGCAAGCCCGGTCCCCAATACCGAAACGATAAAGCCCACGGATCCCCACAGCCGGACAAGGCCGTAGCGCTCGGGCGTCGCCCCGAGGTGATTGAACGTCGTTGCCTCGAACTGGGGAATTACGCCTGACAGGCCAAGGCTGAACAGCGACATAACCGCTGCCAGCGAATAAAAATTCGTCACCAGGGGTACGCATGCGAATGGCAAGAATGCGCAAAGGGCCGCGAGCCTCAAAGTTAATCGGGCATCGCCGCGCGCATCTGCGAGCCAACCCCAAACGGTCGGTGCCACCACGCGCCCCGCAAGGATGATCGCCATTACCTGCCCGGTCTCGACGGCACTAAAGCCTCGCGCGATCATGTAGAGGCTCCAGTACGGAACCAGCGCGCCGAGCGCCGCATAGTGAAAGAAATAAAAACTCGCCAGCCGACGATACGGCAAGGCGGCTGTCATGCTCAGCCCCCGGGAGGTAGCTGCGGCGTTGGGCTCTTTACGTCTGCATTCTGGGCCCGATGCCGAAGATAGTGGTCGGTCAATACAAGCGCCAGCATCGCCTCGGCAATGGGTGTCGCGCGCAATCCCACGCAAGGGTCGTGCCTGCCGGTGGTCACGATTTCAGCAGGATTGCCATCCACGTCAATTGTCTGGCCCGGCACCTGGATGCTGCTGGTCGGTTTCAACGCGATACTGACTTCGATGGCCTGGCCGCTTGAAATGCCGCCGAGGGTTCCGCCCGAATTATTTCCGCTGAACCCCTCCGGGGTCATTTCATCGCGATGTTCGGAGCCCTTTTGTTCCACCACAGCAAAGCCGGCACCGAATTCGACGCCTTTGACGGCAGGGATACTCATCATGGCGTGCGCAATCGATGCGCCGAGCTTGTCAAAAACGGGTTCGCCAAGGCCAGCCGGAACGCCACTTGCGCGGACCGTCAGGCGGGCGCCAACGGAGTCGCCCTCGCGCCTCAGCGCGATCATGTATTGCTCCAGCTCTTCTATGCGACCGGGATCCGGCGAGAAAAACGGATTGTCGTCTACCGACCCCAGGTCCTTTACGTCGAGGCGAATGGGTCCAAGCTGGGAAAGGTAGCCGCGAATGGTCACGCCAAGGCGTTCGGCCAGGAACTTGCGTGCGACCGCACCGGCGGCGACGCGCATGACGGTTTCCCGGGCAGAAGAACGACCGCCTCCACGGTAGTCCCGGATGCCGTATTTTTGCTGATACGCGTAATCCGCATGACCAGGACGAAACCGATCCTTGATCTTGTCGTAGTCGCGCTGCCTCTGATCCTTGTTCGCTACGTACAGACCGATTGGCGTGCCGGTTGTTTGCCCCTCGAAGACGCCCGACAGGATGCTGACCTCATCGGCCTCACGACGCTGGCTGGTAAATCGTGAAGTGCCCGGACGGCGTAGATCCAGAAACGGCTGAATATCTTCCGTACTGAGCGCAAGGCCTGGCGGGCAGCCGTCAATAATGCAGCCCAGCCCGGGTCCGTGACTCTCGCCAAATGTACTTACAACGAACAACTTGCCTATAGAATTTCCTGACATAAAACTTCCCGGGTCCGGCGCTAGCTGGCCTGCGCCAGCACCTCACGGCTTGCCCGCAGCTCAGCGGCGCTCAATACAAATACGCCCTCTCCGCCGTGTTCGAAATCCACCCAGGTAAAGGGCACGTCGGGGAAAGCGGAAATCAGCGCGCCGGCAGAATCGCCGACCTCAACCACCAGCGCACCATCGGTATCAAGGTAATCCGCCGCCTCAGCGAGAATTTTGCGCACAATATCGAGCCCGTCTCCGCCAGCTGCAAGGCCCATTGCTGGCTCATGGGTGAATTCCGGTGCGAGCGCGCTCATTGCCCCGGCATCCACGTAGGGTGGATTCGAGATGATGAGCTGATAGCGCGCATCGGGGATATTGGCAAAAAGATCCGATTCGAAAAGCCTGACCCGATCCTCCAGCCCGTGTTCATGGACATTTCGCCGGGCGACCTCCAGCGCGGCCCCGCTCAGATCGCTGGCGTCCACGCGCGCACCCGGAAACGCATGGGCAGCCGCAACAGCAATGCAGCCGCTGCCGGTGCATAAATCGAGAACCTGGCGCACTTCTTCGGGCCGCACCCACGGTGCACAGCGCTGCGCCAGCAGCTCGGCGATCGGCGAGCGCGGAACCAGAACTCGCTCGTCCACGTAAAACGGCAGGCCCATAAACCACGCCCTGCCGGTCAGGTAAGCCACCGGCAGCCGCTCATTGATACGACGCTCAAACAGGTCACACAGGATTTGCTTTTCAGAGCGCGTCAGGCGGCAGCGCCAGAAGTAATCAGGCATTTGTACAGGCAAATTGAGCGCCGTTTGCACCAGGTAACACGCCTCGTCCGCGGCGTTATCCGTGCCATGGCCATAGCTGAGCCCGGCAGCTTCAAAGCGGCTGGTTCCCCAGCGAACGAAATCCGCGACGGTGTACAAATCATCGATATCTGAATTCGAATCGTTCAACTGCCGGTCTCCCTCGCCGCGCGGCTATAATACCCGACCTGCGGGCAGGCTGATGCGTATTTGCGCGGCGCTGCGGACAGTCTGACGGAAAGCGAGCACGACCTCCATTGGCTTGCGACTACCAGCCAGGAAATCATGTCATCAGGGACAGGCAGTTGCTTATGAATAAATTGACTCTGTTTGCCATCGGCGCGGCGGCGCTGATCGGAGGACTGCTGGCCTACGCGCTGACAAAGGGTGCGTCGCCCTTCGGGGCGCAGCAGTCGAGAGCGTACGAACAGCTGACCGAGCTCCCTTCCGGGCGGGCGCTTCCTGATTTCGAGCTGTTGGACCAGGACGGACAGAGTTTTGGGCGCGACGGCTTCGCAGGCCGCTGGTCGGTGCTGTTTTTCGGGTTCACCAACTGCCCGGACATCTGCCCGATGACGCTGTACGAGCTCTCCCGGATGCAGAAGGCCCTGAAGGATCTGCCGCCGCGCCAGTATCCCTCTGTCTACATGATCTCGGTGGATGTTGCGCGCGACACGCCCGAGGTTATGGCGAACTACGTGCGCGCTTTTAACTCTGCGTTCGTGGGGCTTACCGGAGATGCCGCTGAGCTTGCGCGCCTCGCGAGCACCCTCGGCGTGGCCTATGGCACGGAGCCAAGAGCGGACGGCGGTTACGAAGTCCTTCACACTGCCGCACTTTTCTTCCTGAATGATGCCGGCGAATTGGTCGCTGTTTCATCGGCACCGCACGATCCGGCGGTGCTGGCGCGTGATTACAGCAAGCTTGTATCTGGAGCAAGCACATGACGGTCAAAAGCCCAAGGCTTGCCGCGGTCGCCCTGTTCATCCTTGCCGGCTGCGCGCAGCAAGAGCTTGCCGTGCATGATGCCTGGATACGCGCCGCGCCGGACGGGAGCGCGATGGGCGCGGCCTACCTGACACTAAAAAACAACGGGTCCGATACAGAAGTGGTCGGTGTGCGCAGTACCGCGCACAGCCTTGCGAGCCTGCACACGAGCGAAATTGTCGAAGGTGTATTTCGAATGCGGGAACTGGACAGCATTCCTGTGAAAGCAAACTCCGTCGTGCGCTTTGAGCCGGGTGCGCTACACATTATGCTGATGCGTCCCATTGCACCTCTGCGGGCCGGTGATACCGTCGAATTGACGCTCACGTTCAGCGACGGACGAGAAATTTCTTTTGACACACTTGTCAGGACAGAGCGCCAGTGAGCAGCCGTAATCCGGGCGTGAGCTGGTTATCGCGTCTGTTCGTGGCCGCGCAATACCCCTTGCCCCAACACCTGCTTTCGAGGATTGTCCACTGGCTCAGTCGCCGGCGGGCGGGCTTCATAAAGAACTTCGCGATCAGCGCTTTTATTCGCATTCTTAAAGTCGACATGCGTGATGCGCAGGCAACCGAAATCAGCGAGTACGCGAGTTTCAACGAATTTTTCACGCGCGCCCTCAAGGAAGGAACACGTCCGCTGGCCGACCGCGGACACTGGCTGGTCTCACCCGTGGACGGCACCGTCAGTCAGATCGGCCCGATACATGATGGACAGGTGCTGCAGGCGAAGGGGCACAGTTACACTGTGCAGGCGCTGCTCGGCGGTACAGATCTTGCTGATGATTTTCGCGACGGCGCGTTCGCGACAATTTATCTCGCGCCGTATAACTACCACCGCATCCATATGCCCGCCGACGGCAAGCTGCGATTTATGCGCCTGATCCCTGGCCGCCTGTTCAGCGTCAATGCCGCGACAGCGGCCGGTGTCCCCGGATTGTTTGCACGCAACGAGCGCGTTGTGTGCGTCTTTGACAGCGCGAACGGGCGCTTTGCGATGATCCTGGTGGGTGCCATGTTTGTCGGCAGCATAGAAACGACCTGGGCCGGAGAAATCACGCCTGGGGGAGGCCGCGAACCAAAAGACTGGGACTACGCGGCCGATGGCCCCGAAGCCGTGGCCCTTGAACGCGGGCAGGAAATGGGCAGATTCAACATGGGCTCAACCGTGATCCTGCTGCATGCTGACCGCTCGCTACCCTGGCGAGACGAACTGATGGCAGGCAGCACGGTGCGACTCGGCGACGCCCTGTCAGCGGGCGCTCAGGAAATTGCCTCGCAATAGACCCTGGCAACGGCGACGGCTCCATCCTCGTCAGCTGCGCTGAAACGACCAGGCAACGGGCTGTCGAAATCCAGCACGCCTACCAGCTGGTCCGCACACAGCAGCGGCACGACCAGCTCTGATCTTGATATGGGGTCACAGGCTATGTGGCCATCAAACTCGTGCACATCGGACACGCGCAACGGCTCGCGCCTCCTCGCGGCCGTCCCGCACACGCCCGCACCCATAGCAATCCTCACGCAGGCAGGCTTACCCTGGAACGGGCCGACGACGAGCTCTCCTTCTTTGAGAAAATAAATACCAATCCAGTTAACGTCTTCAAGCGAGTCAAACAGCAGGGCGCAGAGGTTTGCCGCATTGGCCACCGGGTCTTTTTCGTCCATCAGCAGCGCCTGGGCCTGGCGCACGAGACTCCGCCATGTAGACGCTGCGTGGTGCTGATCTTTTAAATCAGGTTTGTTCACTGCCTTGTCACCTGCTAGCAGCGCGTAACCGGAAAACTGAGTACTTCGTCGATGTGGCTCGCATTGATAGCAAGCATCAGAACCCGATCCAGCCCCACGGCGACGCCTGAACACTCGCCGAGTCCCTGCGCCAGCGCTGCCAGCAAAAACTCGTCAATGGGCATCTGCGGGGCACCGGTCTCGGCACGGCGCCTGCGATCTGATTCGAATCGGGCGCGCTGCTCGAGGGGATCGTCGAGCTCTTCAAAACCGTTGGCGAGTTCCATGCCACCCATGATCGCCTCGAAGCGTCTGGCAAGTCGCGGGTTTTGGGGATGTGCTTTCGCCAGCGCCGCCTGGCTGATCGGATAGTCATAAATGAAGCACAGGCGTTCGGCGTCCAGCGCCGGCAACAAAACCGATGACATAATCAGATCCAGCAAAACATCCTTATCGTTCTCCCCCTGTGGAATAGCGACCTGGCTGTCGTCGAGGCAACGCAGCAGGGCTTTGACATCTGCAGCATGTGGATTCAGATTCAGATGTTCCTCGAAAAGTGCCCCATAGCTCAGAAAAACAGCCTGTTCAGCGACCTCCGGGCGTTTCAAAAGCACCCCTAGCAGCGCAGCAACCTCCTTCATCAGGTCCACGATCGCGAAGCCTCCCCGGTACCACTCAAGAAGCGAAAACTCCGGGTTATGCAGTCGGCCACGTTCGCCTTCGCGGAAAGCTCGGGCAATCTGAAAAATATCGCCGGCACCCGCGGCAATCAGGCGCTTCATTGCGAACTCAGGTGAAGTATTCAAGAACCTGGCAGGTCCGCTGTCATCGGCTAGCCGCAGACTCTGAATATTCGGGTCCGTCGCACCCGCTCGTGACAGAATCGGGGTTTCGACTTCCAGAACATCACGCACCGCAAAAAAATCCCGGCATGCCGCCAGCATCTGCGCCCTCGCCCGGATCACCGAAAGGTCGGCCGACGGTCGCCACTCCATGGGCGACGAAACCCGCGCAAGCTCGGTCATGCTGACGGCGAGTCAGTCGCGGGCACGGGAGACGTAATCACCGCTGCGCGTATCCACTTTGATGACTTCGCCCTCTTCCACGAACAGCGGCACTTTGACGACGGCGCCGGTTTCGAGAGTCGCTGGCTTTACACCACCCTGGGCCGTATCGCCCCTGACGCCGGGATCCGTTTGCGAAATCGTAAGCTCCACAAACTTCGGCGCCTCTACAATTAGCGGCACCTCGTTCCACAGCGTGATCAAACATAGCTCTTCGCCTTTGAGCCACTGTGCGGCAGCGCCTGCCGCGGCAGCATCGGCCTGGTACTGCGTAAAAGTCTGGGGATCCATGAAATGCCAGAACTCACCGTCGCTGTAAAGGTACTGCAGTTCGGTATCATGCACGTCGGCCGCCTCGACCGACTCGCCGGAACGAAAGGTCTTGTCCACAACTCGCCCGGTCTTGAGATTTCGAATCTTTACCCGATTGAATGCCTGGCCTTTGCCTGGTTTGACGAATTCATTCTCCACAATCGCGCAAGGATCACCATCAAGCAGAATCTTGAGGCCGGAACGAAACTCGTTGGTGCTGTAACTTGCCATATTGCTATTTGTCCCGCCCGCCCTCCGGGCCGCTCAGGTGATTCGGGAAGGACAACTCTGCCCTGCTGGCCGAAGATGATAACGCGACCGGTACCCCTCGTCAGCTTATCCTTCACCGGCAGCATGCGTGCCGGCCGAATCACTGGCTTTCCCTTCGTGCGCCTGGTCATCGCCCGGGCAGCCTTGAGATGATACAGTCGGCAACGCGCTGATTACATTGAACCTGGAGTTGGGAAATTGAGAGACCGGCAAGCTGTCCCAGTAATTGTGATGGGGGCCTCAGACGAGCAGGCTGAATCGGTCAACAGCACGCTGCGCAACGTGGGGATCGCCTCCCATATCAGCCGCGCCGCAGATGTTGCCGAGCTTGGTGACCTTCTCGAAATTCGCGAGCCGGAACTCATTTACCTTGTGGAGCCGGCCGACGCGGCGGCCATCCGCAAAGTAACAAAACTTTGCGCGAAAAAGGCCATCGGCGTGCCCGTGATCGTTGCGCAAAAGAAAGTTACCGAGGAACGAATCGAGGAGGCGCTTGAGGCAGGTGCCCGCGACCTGGTCAGCCTCGCGAAATCATCCCGATTCCAAAGCGTGGCGCGACGTGAACTGCGCTCGGTGCGTTTCGAACGCGCAATGGGCGCCGCCCTCAGAACGGCGGACGAATACAAGGAACAACTGGTCTCTCTCGTCGAGGCATCCGCCGATGCACTCGCCTACGCGCAGGAAGGCATCGTCGTTAATGTAAACCCTGCCTGGCTCGAGCTTTTCGGTTACAGCGAAGCACACATGCTGATCGGTCAGCCACTGATGGATTTGTTCAGCGAGGATAGCCAGGTCTCTCTGAAGGGCGCCCTGCGCGCCTGCTCGGAAGACAGGTGGGAAGCGCGCCCGCTCAAGGTCAACGGTATTTGCGCCGATGGCGCTATCGTAAAGATCAGCCTGAATCTCGCCGGGGCGGAGTTCGACGGTGACCCCTGCGTCCGAATCAGCCTCGAGAATCGAAAAGACGACCAGGCCATGCAGAACAAGCTCGAACAGGCGCTGCGTCTCGACCCCTTCACCAGCATGTATCACCGGGGCGAATTTCTGCGCGCCCTGGGCGCCAGCATTAAAGAGCCTCCAAAAGGCGGTATTCGCGCACTTGCCTACATCAAACCGGATAGTTTCAGCGAGATCGCCGACGCCGTGGGCCCGCTGGCCAGTGACGAGATTCTGCGGCAAATTGCCGCCTTCACGCGTGCCGCAGTCCAGCCGAAGGATATCTATGGTCGCCTCGGCGGCACCATGTTCGCGGTGTTGCTGAGCCGGGGCACGGAAGGCGACGTCGAGGCCTGGGCGGAGAATCTGAAAACCGCAGTTGCCACCCATGTTTTTGAGGTGGGCGAGCACACGATCTCAACCACAATCTCGGTAGGGATGGCCCTGCATGAGCATGACAAGGCCAGCGCGAGCAGCCTGATCATTGCCAGCCAGGGGGCGTGGAAGGATGCCAACGACGCCGGCGGCAATCGCCTGCATCTGGCAGCGCCCCGCGACAGCACGTTAAAAATCAAAATCGACGATCGAATCTGGATAGATCGCATCCGGCAGGCGCTGGTTAACGACAGTTTCCGCCTTGTAAACCTGCCCATCGCGAGCCTCGAAGGGGGGCAGCAGAAGATGTTCGACGTGCTGGTGCGCATGGTTGACGACAACGGCAAGGAGATACTGCCGGGTGAGTTTCTGCCGCCCGCCATACGCAACGGCCTGATGCAGCATGTTGATCGCTGGATCATCGCGCAGGTGTCTATGCTCTCCCTGCAGTACGAAGACGCAAAATTCTTTGTGCGACTGTCAGAAACGTCGGTCGGCGATGACAGCCTGCTGCCCTGGCTTGGGCAGCAGTTGGAAAAGTCGGGGGCCAAGGCTGAGCAGCTTGTATTCCAGGTTACTGAAAAAATAGCGGAGAGGAATATCAGTCACGCCAAGAAGCTGGCCCGTGAAATTTCGGATATGGGCTGCCAGTTTGCAATCGAGCACCTGGGCAGCGGGCATCAGCCAGCCCAGATGCTTGAGCATGTGCGTATGCGGTACGTCAAAATTGACGGCTCCCTCATGCAGGGAATTACCACCAGCAGCACCGCACAGGCGACGGTCAAGACATTTATCGAATCAGCCAGGACGAAGGGCATCACAACGATCGCCGAGCGCGTTGAAGACGCCAACACGATGGCCACGCTCTGGCAGCTGGGCGTAGACTTTGTCCAAGGCTACTATGTGAGTGAACCGGAAGTTATTCTCGAAGACTAAGAAACCCTGCTAAGCGCCTGAAATTTCGAAATTGTGACCCAGTTCCATGGCTAACCGGGCGGGCTTGTTAATATGTTAAACAACGAGCAAAGAAGATCCGTGGGCGGGTCAGGGAGTTGCAATCCTCATGCAGGAGGTTCGAGAAGCTAGGCAGGGCCGCGGGGCGCTCCGGGCGGGCCGGCGTATTACGGTGCCGTCCCTGTTTCTGTGCCTTGGCCTGGCGGCGGGCAGCTCTGCGTTAACCATCGGTGATATGCAGGTAAGGTCAACCCTTGGCCAGCCTTTCTCTGGCGTAGTCCGCGTTGAAGCTGCAGCCGGTGAGGTAATCCGCCGGGAGTGCTTTTCGCTGGGATCGGATGCGGGCGCCATGCCCGGCGTACCCATCGTAAATGGCGTGCGCTTCGTGCTCGAGAGCACCCCGGGCGCGTCCTATCTGCGTTTACTGGGCCAGACCCCCTTAAAAGAACCTCTCGCTCAGGTTGTGCTGCAGGTCAGCTGTCCAGGGCTCCCGAGGCTTACAAAGTCATTCATGCTGCTTATCGATCCGGCCAGTCTTGCCCGGCCGCCGGAACCATTGCCGGCGCTGCTTGACGCAGATCCGAGGCAGGTCGGTCAGGTTTCTGCCCGCGGACAACAGGTCGTCGGTGATATCCCGCCGGGCAGTCGCTACGTCGTTCGGTCCGGGGACACCTTGTCCGGGGTAGCGGCGCGGATAAACGGACGCCCCCCTTACTCGGTCTGGCCCCTTGCCCAACAGATCAGAGAAAGAAATCCTGCTGCGTTTTTGAACGGCCGCGCTGATCAGCTTATCGCAGGGGCAAGCATCAACATCCCTGATCTGAATGGCGCTGGAGCCGATCTGGACGTCGGCCTATTGCGCGCGACGCTGCCAGGGCAGCAGTCAGGCACGCGGACTGAAAGCACGGCGTCTTCGAACGCACAGCTGGAGGTTGGCGCAGCGGCAAACCAGCCGCAGGATGACAGGGTCGCAGGCGGCCGCTCAGTAGACAGGCTCTTCGACACGCCGATTTTTGTGGGTGAACCTGTCGCCAACACCGATCTTGAATACCTGGTATTGACGCCGGTTCTGTCGAGGCTTTCGCGCGATCGCATTGCGCAGCGAAGCAGCGAGCCGGCGCAAAGCGAGCCTGCTCCTGATGAGCCCGTTGCCAGCACCCCGGCGATCACCCCGCCGGCACCGACCGCAGAGCAGCCAGCAACGGACGCGGTTGGATACGTGCATCTGCTTTACTGGGCGCTCGGTATCTTGTTGCTGCTGCTTGCAGCAGCGGGCGGGCTTTTCTACGCCCGCAAACTGAAAAGCCGCGACGTTGAACAAGACAACGAGTCGCCGTGGGAGCTCGAAGACGACGGCGAACTGCCCGAGTTACCGGAAGTCGATGCCTCAGAAAGGCCGCCTGGCATGGTTTACGACGATTTTCTTGGGACATTTGTTTCAGCGGAGCCCATTTTTGAAGTGACAGAGTCCCGCGCAGACACGCCCACCGTCGATGATCCTGAAAAAAACGTGATGACGCATCTCATGCCCACGGTCGATGACAGCGGCGAACGGCCGCCAGCGATCGATGAAGCTGAGTCAGAACCGTTCCGTGATATCGACAAGACTGCGGGCAGTTCGAATTACAGGCGCAATGATGAGAATGACATCAGTGTCACGACGCTGGAAGAGAACGATGACAACGTGACCGAAGAGGGTTGGGTGGAACTCGACTTTGAGGCGACGCAAATACTGGAGCAGGATTACCTCGCCGAATACGCCGCCAAACTCAAAGACAAGGTCCGGCCCGTCGAAGACGAGGTTACCGACATCGCTGAAGCTGATGATGAAACCACCACAATGGACGAACTCGAAATTGACGAAGAACCATTGCTGATGGCACACGAGATGCTGACAGCCCCGGATGAACCCGACGAAGACAGCCTGGCGCTTGCCGAGGACACCGGGGACGGGACTGAAGAAGAAGAACCGATTGTGCTGGTCGAGCCCGACGAAGATTTAACCGCAGCACTGGCAGCCGCCCCGGACAAGGGCGACGACAACGTCGTCAACATCGCCGAGGGGAAGAACAAGAGCTCGAAACCCGATGGCGACACGGCGCAGCCGGGAGAGCGCAAGAAATCCTGAAGCCGGCCCGGTGCAGGGCACGACCTTGCTATCTCGCTATTTCAATCCGGTCAACCCGCCGCCAACCGCGCGGCAACAGATTCCCGCGTCGACCGCGAGCACCACTGTAGGCCTCAATATCCCGCTGCCTCAGGGTCATACTGCGCTGACCACTGACTACGATCACATCGGCTCCGTCAGGAACGGCCAGCGTCGCCAGCATGAACTCCTCGCGTGCCTTCAGCCTTGCAGCCACGATGCCGATAATCTTGTTGCCTTTTCCGCGCGCAAGTTCGGGAAGCTCGCTGAGCGGAAATACGAGCAGGCGACCCTGATTACTGACGGCGACCAGCAGATCGCTTTCGTAGTCAGTGACCGGTGACGGAATCACCGTACTGGCACCGCGCGGCACGCTGACTACGCGCTTGCCAGCCTTGTTGCGCGAATAAAGCTCCCCGAGTCTGACGACGAAGCCGTATCCCGCATCGCTTGCCAACAACCAGCGATCATCCGGGTCACCAAGCAGCACGCCGGCAAAGCTGGCGCCATCCGGCGGATTAAAACGCCCGGCCAGCGGTTCGCCCTGCCCGCGCGCTGACGTCAGGGTGTGAGCCGGCTGACTGTAGGCCCGACCGGTGCTATCTAAAAACACAGCAAGCTGATTACTGCGTCCGCATGCCGCACTCTGAAAGCCATCGCCGGACTTAAACGCCAGGGCCCGGGCGTCGATGTCATGACCTTTCGCCGC
This sequence comes from Gammaproteobacteria bacterium, assembly GCA_013003115.1. Lineage (GTDB taxonomy): Bacteria > Pseudomonadota > Gammaproteobacteria > Steroidobacterales > JABDLF01 > JABDLF01. The sequence goes on along the minus strand of JABDLF010000041.1, from coordinate 4,317 downwards.
TCTCACCCAGCCGCGCTCCGAAAGGATCGCGGTCAGCGGCTCAGACGGCACCAGCTCGGTTTCATCCATTGCCTTCGCTGCTTCTTTTTCCGAAATAGCGCAACGCCGCGCGTCACCGTGCTTGCTGGCGTCAGCAGCGATCTCCTCGCGCACCAGCTTGCGCAGTCGTGCTTTGCTCCTGAGTAGCGCGGTGAGTGCTTTGCGTTCGGTATCCAGCTCTTGCTGCTCACCACGTATCCTGGTCTCTTCGAGCTTTGCAAGGTGCCGCAGTTTCATCTCGAGTATCGCTTCGGCCTGCGTGTCAGAAAGCTTGAAGCGCTTCATAAGCACCGGCTTTGGCTTGTCTTCCTTCCTGATAATCGCGATAACCTCGTCAATATTGAGGTAGGCAATAAGCAGGCCCTCGAGAATATGCAGTCGCTGCTCTACTTTATCGAGCCGGAAGTTAAGGCGCCGCTTGACGGTATCGATCCGGAACTTGAGCCACTCCAGAAGCAGCGCCTTCAGCGGATAAATGCGCGGACGACCGTCGAGCCCGATCATGTTCATGTTAACGCGAACATTCTTTTCGAGATCCGTTGTTGCAAACAGGTGTGACATCAGTCCCTCAATGTCAACACGATTCGACCGCGGCACAATTACAAGGCGAACCGGGCTCTCGTGATCGGACTCATCACGCAGGTCGTCAACCATGGGCAGTTTTTTCGCGCGCATCTGGGATGCAATCTGTTCGAGGATCTTTGCACCGGACGCCTGGTACGGCAGGCTGGTGATAATGATGTCGCCACCCTCTTTCTCCCAGGTCGCGCGCATGCGCAGGGATCCGCCCCCCGCTTCATAAATCTGGAGCAGGTCGTCCGGCGAGGAAATAATGTCTGCGCCGGTCGGGAAATCAGGCCCTTTTACGTGCTTCATGAGTTCACGGGTTGTCGTTTTCGGCGCCTCCAGGAGCCTGATGCATGCGCTGGCGATTTCAGTCAGGTTATGCGGCGGAATATCTGTCGACATGCCGACGGCGATGCCTGTTGCGCCGTTCAAAAGCACGTTGGGCAAGCGGGAAGGCAGCCAGGTGGGCTCTTCTAAAGTACCGTCGAAATTAGGCGTCCAGTCCGCCGTGCCCTGGCCCAGCTCAGACAGCAGAACCGCCGCGTAGGGTGTCAATCTTGCTTCTGTGTAGCGCATGGCAGCAAAAGACTTCGGGTCGTCCTGCGAACCCCAGTTGCCCTGACCATCGACGATCGGATATCGGTACGCGAACGGCTGCGCCATGTGCACCATGGCTTCGTAGCAGGCCGAGTCGCCATGCGGGTGAAACTTGCCGATGACATCGCCTACGGTTCGCGCCGACTTCTTGTGCTTTGCTCCCGAGCTCAGCGCCAGTTCGCTCATCGCATAGATAATTCTGCGCTGCACTGGCTTGAGCCCGTCGCTCAACTTCGGCAGCGCACGATCGAGAATGACGTACATGGAATAGTCGAGGTAAGCCTTCTCGGTAAACTCGCGCAGCGGCTGTGACTCGATATTCTGTTCTGTCGGGTTTGTCGTCGATGCCATTTCCGGGTTCCTGTTTGCTCCGTTCGTCTAAATCTCTGCGAGGTTGCCTTTTTTCTCAAGCCAGGCCTTGCGGTCCTGCGCACGTTTTTTCGCCAGCAGCATGTCAAGCGTGCTGTTGGTTTTGTCGCTTTTGCCGATGGTCAGTCTTACGAGACGACGGGTGTCCTGCGCCATCGTCGTTTCGCGCAGCTGCATCGGGCTCATCTCGCCAAGTCCCTTGAAACGCGTGACCGACACTTTGCCTTTTATTTTCTCTGCCGTAATCCTGTCGAGAACGCCGGCCCTCTCTCCCTCGTCCAGCGCGTAGAAAATTCGTTTACCCACATCGATCCGGTAAAGCGGCGGCATGGCCACAAAGACATGACCGTTGCTGACAAGCGAGTTGAAATGCCGCTGGAAGAGCGCGCACAGCAAAGTGGCAATATGCAGCCCGTCTGAATCGGCGTCGGCGAGAATGCAAACCTTGTCATAGCGCAGGCCGCCGAGATCCCCCGACCCCGGATCCACGCCGAGGGCCACCGCAATGTTATGCACCTCCTGCGAGGCAAGCAGCTGTGACGCATCGACTTCCCAGGTGTTCAGGATTTTGCCGCGCAGCGGCATGACCGCCTGAAACTCCCTGTCGCGAGCCTGCTTGGCCGAACCACCGGCGGAATCGCCCTCGACCAGGAACAGCTCGGTCCTGCCGGGGTCCTGGCTGATGCAGTCGGCCAGCTTGCCAGGCAGCGCGGGACCAGTAACCACGCGCTTGCGCACCACTTTGCGGGCTGCCTTGATACGCTTTTGGGCGTTGTCAATCGCCAGCGCAGCGATCTGGTCACCCGCCTCGGGATGTTGATTCAACCAAAGGCCAAAAGCGTCCCTGATCACGCCTGACACAAATGCGGCGCACTCGCGCGACGCTAGCCGTTCTTTTGTCTGGCCGGCGAACTGCGGGTCCTGAACCTTTACGGACAGGACATAGGCAATCCTGTCCCATACGTCGTCCGGGGCAATTCGCACGCCTCTGGGCAACAGGTTTCGGAACTCGCAAAACTCTCGTACGGCCTCCGTGAGCCCCGTTCGCAGGCCGTTGACATGCGTCCCGCCCTGGGCGGTGGGAATCAGGTTGACGTAGCTCTCGTTAAGCGGCTCACTCCCGCTTCCCGGCCAGCAAAGCGACCACTCCGCCTCTTCCCGATTGCCCTTGACCGATCCTGAAAACGGCTTGTCCGGCAGAGTTTCCACATCGCCGAGCGCCTCCGCCAGGTAATCATCGAGGCCGCCCTGGTATCGCCATTCAAATTTTCCCTTAGGCTTTTCAACTTCGAGCCGCACAGTAAGGCCGGGACAAAGTACCGCCTTTGCCCGCAGCAGGTGCTTCAGCCGGGCTACGGAAAATCGTTTGGAGTCGAAGTACTTCTCGTCGGGCCAGAAACGGATTGTGGTACCGGTGTTTGCCTGCCCCACTTTTCCGATGACCTGGAGTTTCGATGCCCGCTTGCCATTTTTGAATGACAGGTTGTATTCCTTACCTCCCCGTCGCACCCAGGCCTCGAGCTGAGTCGACAGGGCATTGACCACCGAAACGCCGACGCCGTGCAGCCCTCCGGCGTACTCATAGCTCTGATCTGAAAATTTGGCCCCCGCGTGCAGCCGGGTCAGAATCAGTTCGATCCCGGGCAGCTTTTCCTTCGGATGGATGTCTACGGGCATACCGCGACCGTCATCGCGGACCTCCATGGACCCGTCAGCAAATACCTTGACCTCGATTTTCTGGCAGTACCCCGCCAGCGCCTCGTCGACGCTGTTGTCGATGACCTCGCGCGCGAGGTGATCAGGCCGGGACGTGTCGGTGTACATACCCGGGCGCCGCCGAACCGGCTCCAGTCCGCTTAGCACCTCAATGTCAGACGCCTTGTAACTTTTTGCCATAGCTATTGCAGAAACTCCCACACAAAAAAGAGGCGCCGTAATGGTGCGGCGCATTCTAACGTCTGCAAGATGGCGTTGCGAGAACAGCCTCGCTCCGGACGCTGGCCTCGCGACCCGAAGGTGATTGCCCCCGCGACAAATAGTGATTTCCGCGGGCACGGCCCGACAACCCGCAGGGCGAAAAGGGACGCACAAATACCACTCAGTTCAGACGCATTGACCGCCCGCATAGCCCTGTGTACCGTGTCCATCCCCTTTGCGGAGGCCTTATGAGCAAAACCAGCAAGAAAACTACTCGCAAGAAAGCCGCCCCTGGCCTTGAGGAAGCCCTCAAGCAGCTTGAAGAGCTGGTGGAAAAAATGGAAGAAGGCGAGCTGACCCTCGAGCAGTCGCTGGCGGAGTTCCAGCGCGGCGTTGAACTCACGAGATTGTGTCGCAACGCGCTGAAAGACGCCGAACAGAAAGTCAAAGTACTGCAGAAGAAAGCCGGGGGTACTGATCTCGGTGACCTCGCCGATTTTACTGACGACGACTGATGACCGAACCTGCCCTGTCCGGAGCTGCTGCAGGCTTTGCCGCCGAAAAGTGGCGCACGCGTATTAATGAAGCCCTGAACCGCAGGTTGCCCGAGGATTCCCGCAGCGCCTCGCAGCTGCAAAACGCCATGCGCTACGCCGTATTGGGCAATGGCAAGCGGGTGCGGCCCCTGCTCGTTTACACGGTGGGCCAGGCCCTTGGTACACCGGCCGAACGCCTGGACGGCCCGGCCATCGCCGTAGAATGTATTCACAGTTACTCCCTGGTGCATGATGACCTCCCGGCGATGGACGATGACGATCTGCGACGGGG
>JABDLF010000024.1 GCA_013003115.1 Gammaproteobacteria bacterium | reverse complement strand
TCGCTGCGTGATAGGTGATCTCGAGATGCGTCGGAGACGGAGCGATGGGAAAGAAAAGATCCAGGACAGGCTGCTCACCTGGCGCCAGGGTTATTGGCAACACTGATTGCCGTTGCTGGATTTCTTTATCGACTGCACTGTTGTTAGCGCCGCGTACAATTCCGCCGATAGCAATCGCAGGACCCGCCAGAAATAATCCAGTCCCAATTGCACCGGCCGCGCCTGCACTGCTTGTGCCGCTTAATATTGAGCCGTACGCCGCAGCGATGGCGGCGGCGCCCCCAACTACCGTCATGGCCGAACCGGTGGCGAAGAGCCCAACACCGCTGCGCCCTGCCATTACCTTGGTGCTGGCTTTCTTATAGCGCTTGTAAGTCTCTTTGCTGGCCTTCACCAGCGCTTTTCGGCTCATCTCGGGCCCAAGCTCCGTTCCCAAAGAGTCAAAAATAACAATACTCAAGAGCTCGACGGGTTCCTCGGACTTGTTTGCCACCCGCACCAGATACTCATCCCAATCGGCATTCCTGGCCCAGGTGCCCGGATTATTCCGAACGATTATCCAATCGAGCGTCGCCGCCAACTGGTCATCCGATGCCATGGCAAGTGGCTGCACCACCTGCATAGGCAGCGGCTCCTTGAGAACCTTACTGCCGCCACCGCAGCCGGCAAGAACAGCAATTACAGTGAAAACAAACGCTTTGGAATAAATCCGCATGGCGAACACCCCCGTCACGCCTGGTGTAAAAACACTACGACAGAAGAACAAGGGACAAGCGCGCGATCAGGCTTCACGCCCTCCAATCTCAACTTATAGACCAGTCGGCCGGGAATACAAGCTAATTATCGCCATCCTGCGCCATCGAGTGCTTGCCTTTTTTCAGCGACTATCCTGCGGGAGGGGCGAATGCCCGAAAAGGAAGTTCCGGGCACGTTTACGAAACCTTGAGAAGTCCTCAAGCATGACGTACAGCGTTGGAATCAGGAACAACGTGATAACGGTCGCAAAAATGATGCCGAAACTGATAGAGATGGCCATGGGAATGACGAACTGTGCCTGGACGCTCTTCTCCATAAGAATGGGCATAAGCCCTGCCGCCGTAGTGAGCGAAGTGAGTATGATTGCGCGGAAGCGACTGACGCCCGCATGCACCACCGCTTCGCGCAGCGCCACGCCTCTCCGTCGTGCTTTGTTTACAAAGTCGACCATGATCAGGCTGTCATTAACCACCACGCCCGACAGGGCAACCAGGCCAAAAAGCGAAAACATACTGATCGAGCGATCCATAAGCAGATGCCCGACCGCTGCCCCGATCAGGCCGAAAGGAATCACTGACATAATGATTAGTGGCTGGCTGTAGGATCGCAGCGGAATGGCGATCAGAGCGAACATCAGAAACAGGGCTGCGAGTGAAGCAAGCGCGAGATTTTTTAGCAGGTTGATCTGCTCCTGGCTGGCCCCCTCCAGGCTAAACCCGACGCCCGGGTACTGCGCCAGCAGCTCAGGTATATATTCTTCGCGAATTTCCTCAAGAATTTCCCCTGGCTCCACCTGTTCGGGATCGATGTCTGCCGATACCGTCACCGTGCGCTTGCGGTCCTGCCGGCTGATACTTGAATAGGCGCTGCCAAAAAACACTTCGGCGACTGCATCAAAGGGCACTTCATCACCCGCAGGCGTTCGGATACGCATGTTCTCCAGATCCGCGATGGACCTGCGCTCATCAAGGGGATAGCGCACCATGACCTTGAGCTCGTCCTTGCCACGCTGAATTCGCTGCGCCTCTTCGCCATAAAACGCCTGTCGTACCTGACGACCCAGCATGGCCTGCGTCAGGCCCAGCGCTTCGGCTTCGGGCCTGATCTTGAGACGAATCTCCTGGCCACCGGAACTGATGGAATTACTGATATCAAACACGCCGTCATAGGTCCCGAGGTGCTCCTGTAATTCCTTGGCGGCCGCCTCCAGCGAATCCAGATCGTCGCCCGTGAGCTTGAAGCTCAGCGGATCGCCGCCGCCAATGTTATTGCCCGCTGAAAAGCTCAAATCTTTGACGCCTGCGATTTCGCCGACGCGGTCACGCCACATGCCGGTTATGTCATCACCGTTCAGCGGGCGGTTTTCATCCAGCGGCATTTCCACAAATATCACAGCACCCGTGTCGCCATTGCTAAACGCACCAATGTGATTGACCGGGTCATCAACGCCGGGATGATCGGCCACATACTCAGCATTCAGATCCAGTGCCGCACGTTCGAGGCGGGCTACCGCTTCGTTTCTGACCTGCGGCGCCGTGCCGTTGTGCATAGCAAGCTGCACCTGGATAAAGTCACCGGGTACATCCGGAAAAATCACAACTCGCAAAACCCCACCTGCCATGGCGCCACCGGTTATAATCAGCATTGCGATAAATAGGCTTACGGTAAACCCCCGGTAGTCCAGCGCCTTGTTCAAAAGGGGTTCATAGGCGTTGTGCGTCAGCCACTTAAACCCGTGCTGGAACCTGCGCTGAAACCGCTGCAGCGTTCGTGGAATGACGCGCACAAGACTCACACGCACATCCGGGTCAAACAGCGCCTTTTCGTCAACTGGCTTTATTTTCGCGTGCGCCAGGTGGGCGGGCAGGATCAGCTTGGACTCAATGAGCGAGAAGATCAGGGCCAGGATGACCACCACCGACAGTGCCTCAAAAAATGGCGCGGCAATGCCACCCACAAACAGCATAGGCGTAAACGCCGCAATGGTCGTGAGCACGCCAAATGTCGCGGCAACCGCAACTCTGTTAGCGCCTCTGATCACGTTGGCGAGCGTGTGCCCCCTGGCGCGAACCTCTGTATAGATACTCTCCGCGATGATGATGGCGTCATCGACGACGATGCCCAGCACCAGGATAAAGCCAAACAGGCTGATTACATTGATCGTGATCGGCCACGGCGCGTGGGGCATTAACCAGATGGTGCCAAAGAAGGCAATAGGAATGCCGACAATCACCCACATGGCCACCTTGAGGCGCAGGAAAAGCGACAGCACGACGAACACCAGCAATGCTCCCTGCAGCATATTGCTGACCATCATGTCCAGCCGGCCGCGCAGATAGTGCGAACGGTCCACCCAGGTTTCAAGCATCACGCCGGCAGGCAGAGTCTTGACCTTCTCTGCGATGTACGCGCGCACGTCGTCTGCGGTTTCGAGTTCGCTTTGCCCGCCGCTGGCCATGATCCGCAACATTACTGACGGCTCGCCGTTGAATCGCCCGAAGTCCTCGGACTCGACAAAACCGTCTTTGATGTTGGCGATGTCGCCTATGGTCAGCCGTGTACCGTCAGGAAAAGTACGCAAAACCAGGTCGGCGTATTCGCGACCGGTATACACCTGCCCCTCGGTGCGCAACAAAATGTCTCCGCCTTCGGACTTTATCTGCCCGCCGGGCAGGTCCACCGACGAATTGTTAATGGCCTGCGAGATTTCACTCATCGTCAGCCCATAGGCACGCAGCGTGTCCTCCGACACCTCAATGCTGATCTCATAGGAGCGGCCACCAAGAATCTGTACTTCGCTGACAGACTGAATAAGCATCAGCTCGTCACGAATCTCTGTACTCATGGCTTTGCGGCCGAATTCGTCAATGTCGCCATACAGCGCTACGAACAAAACGTGAACCGGAATTTCCTGTTTGGAAATAATGGGCTTCTCGGCAAGACCCGGGAACGTCGCAATAGCATCAACGCGAGTCTTTATATCGGCCAAAACGTCATCAAGACTCTCGCCGGTTCTGACCTCGGCGCTGATTACGCCTATTCCCTCCGAGGCGGTAGAGTTTATCTGCAGTATTCCATCCACATCCTGGATAGCTTCCTCGACCTTGACCACCACGCCTTCTTCGACTTCCTGCGGGGCCGCACCGGGGTAAGGCACCTGCACCTGAACGACGTTGAGCTCAAAGTCGGGCGTCGTCTGCTTGCGAATGGTGAAAGAGGAGTAAATGCCAAAGGCAAGGATGAATACCATCAACAGGTTTGCCGCTACGGAATTCCCTGCGAACCAGGCTATCAGCCCCTTCTGATTCTCGGTTTTATTTTCTGCTTGCATCAGTTGCCTGCGCTGTCGGGCTCACTTGCGGTTGTCGCAGTCTCTACCACTCTTGTCGAAGGCTCATCGCCGGCAACGCGCACCACCATGCCGTTCACCGGCGACTCGATGGCAGTGAGCACCACCCTTTCGCCGGGCTCGGTGCCGCTCATGATGTAGGCATAATCCTTGTCGGTTCTCAGGACTGCCACGTTGCGCAGTCGCAGGGTATTGTCTTGTTCAACAAACAGCAGCTCATTGCGCCCGCGAAGCACCGAGCGCGGTACACGGACCACGTCTGCCATGGTGACGCCTTCTATCCGGGCTGATACGAAAGAGCCAACGGGCAACGGCTGTGCCGCATCACTCCTGAGCCCGTAAGGATCGTCGAGACGGGCTACCGCGTAGGTAACCCGCGTGCTCTCATCCACCACACCCTCGGTGCGCGTAATGACCGCCTCCCAGGTCTGGCGCAACCCCTTCCGAGTGGCCTCAAGAAGGACGGGCGCTACGCCTTTTTCACCCGGCTCGGGCAGGTCCAGGAAAGCCAGGTCCTGATCCGACAGAGGCAGCCGCACCTCCGCATAGTCCGTTGCAAAGGTGACGCCAAGCCGCGAACCGGGGTTAACAAACTGTCCGAGGTCAACGTCCTTGGCCTTTACCATGCCATCGTACGGCAGGCTGATTTTCGTGCGCTGCAGATCACGCTCGGCGCGTGTCAGTCCCGCCCGCGCCGAAGCAAGGGCCGCGGCCGCCGACGCTACGCTTGCATCCGCCTGGTAGCCGCTTTGCTTCAACTTCAGCGCGCCGTCATATTCGATCTGCCGCTGGGCAAGCAATGCCTTTGCCTGCTCCACCGCCACGGTGTAATTGCTGGGATCGATGCGCAGCAGAACTTCGCCCGCCCGAAATACGCCCCCCGCAACAAAATTATCAGCTACCCCGACGATGCTTCCAGACACCTCAGCGCTCAGCACCGTTTCCGTTCGCGGCTGCACGTTACCCTGACTGTCAATGGAAAAAGTTACCGTTGTGCGCTCGAGCGGCATCGCCTCGACGAGCATCGATGTCTTCGTGAGTTCCTTCTTCTCGGGCGGGGGCTTGGCTTTCACCAGCGCAACCGCGATAAGCCCCGCGATGCCAATAATGGCGACAATAACGAGAAAGCGGGCAAGACGGCGTTTAGGCGTCGGACTCATTTAACAAGCCTCGTGCTGCAAAGGCGACACATTTTATGCCAATTGTCGTTTTGTAACATGCAATATTTCTGAAATGGCGGGTTGCCGCCCAATGTTTCCATTCAAGCACCTGTACAGAATCCCTGTCTGCGCGCTTGGCGCGCCGGTGTTCCGCCGTGACATGTTATTCTGCAAAGCGAAGACTCCAGGACAGCATGATCGCCAGAGCAACATTCTCTCTCGGGGCCGCCTGCTGCATGCTGGCACTTGCGGCCTGCGGTGGTGGCGGCAGCAGCGGTGCGCCGCCGATTCCAGGCCCACCGCCAATGGCGGGTGGCCCGCCAACCGGTAACTCGCTGCCGGGCCCACGCCCCACCATCGGGCCGCAGACATTCGTTAATTTCGAATCGGGGCAAGTGCGCCCGCTGGCCCTGTCACGAGACGGCACCCGGCTTTATGCCGTCAACACACCTGACAACCGCCTCGAAATCTTTTCGGTGGGTGCGACCCTTACCCAGGTGGATTCAGTACCCGTGGGCCTCGAACCTGTCGCCGTGGCCGAAGACCCGGCGGGCCGCGTCTGGGTGGTCAATCATCTTTCCGACAGCGTCAGTGTCGTCAACGTCACTGCGTCGCCGGCGCGGGTCGAACAGACTCTGTGGGTTGGCGATGAACCACGCGATATCGTGTTTGCGGGCGCCGCACGAGAACGTGCGTTCGTAACAACGGCGCGGCGTGGCCAGAACAGCCCGGTTGACCCCGGTCTCAACACTCCGGGCATTGGTCGCGCCAATGTCTGGGTGTTCGACAGCACTAACGTGGATGACACGCCGGGCGGCTCTCCTCTCGCCATTCTGACGCTGTTCGGAGACCGTCCGCGCCCCCTCGCCGTGTCTCCCGACGGGCTGAATGTCTATGCCGGGATATTCTTGTCGGGCAATCAAACCACATCCATCGCACCGGATACTTTCATCAAATCTCCGCCCACCACCAGCGCAGACGGCATCGCACAGCCGGACACGGGGCTGATCGCCCGCTTTGCCGGATTAAGCTGGGTCGATGACCAGCTGCGCGACGTCAGCGCGTATGTGCCGTTTACTTTGCCTGATTATGACGTGTTCGAAATCGATGCCGTCACGCTCCAGGAAAAGCGGCGCGTTCCACACGTGGGCACCATTCTGTTCAACATGGCTGTTAATCCGGCTTCCGGCAAACTGTATGTATCGAATCTGGACTCGCGAAATTCCGTACGCTTTGCCGGCGTTGCCAGCCGCGCTGACAGCACAGTGCGCGGGCATGTTACAGAGCAGCAAATTTCCGTTATCGACTCGGCCACAGTGAGCAAGCGGCGGCTCAACAAACATCTGGATTTCTCCGTGCCCATTGCCAGCAACGTCGACAAATCGCTGAGCGTTTCTACCGTACTTGACATGGCGGTAAGCAACGACGGCACAAGCCTCTACGCAACGGCATTTGGCTCGAACAAACTGGCTGTTTACAACACACAGACGCTTGAAGACGACAGTTTCGTGCCGAGCACCACGATGCAGATCGCCGTTAGCGGTGGCGGCCCCAGTGGCATTGTTCTCGATGAGGCCCGCGATCGTGCCTACGTGCACACGCGATTCGACAATGGCATTTCGGTCATCGATATCGCAGCGAAGACCGAGGTTCTGCATCTTGAGTTGCACAACCCGGAACCTGCCGCGGTGCGGGACGGCAGAAAGTTTCTCTATGACGCAACGCTGACGTCCGGCAACGGTAACGACTCCTGTGCCAGCTGTCATGTGTTCGGAGACACCGACGGCCTGGCCTGGGACCTCGGCGAGCCGGATGAAACTACGCAACCGATTCCCAACGTGTTTATTCCCATCTCCCCTGCCGCAACCCCCGCCCGGTTTCATCCTCTGAAAGGCCCCATGACCACGCAGTCCATGCGAGGTTTACGCGGCCACGGACCGATGCACTGGCGCGGTGACCGAACCGGGAATAACCGCGTTGGCGGTGAAACGCTGGAGGAAGCAGCTTTCAAGGAGTTTAACGCGGCGTTTGATGCATTTGCGGCATTAGGTGGCGAACTGAATGCCGACGACATGCAGACCTTCACCGACTTTGCCATGGGAATCAACTATCCGCCCAACCCCATTCGCCAGCTCGACAACGGCCTGATAGCCAATCAGATTCGTGGTGAAGAACTCTTTAATAATGGCGTCGTCAGAATACAAACCGGTCAACTGGAAGTCTGCAGGCAGTGCCACACCCTCAACCCCGCCGCCGGCCTGTTTGGCACGCGCGGACTGAGCTCGGACAATTCTCAGCCCGGCGAACGCAATTTCAAAATTCCCCATTTTCGTGATCAGTACCAGAAAGTCGGCATGTTCGGATTCGGGTTTAACACTGCCCCGGAGAGAGGGCCCCAGGTGCGTGGCTTCTCGTTCAATCACAATGGCGCAACCAGTTCAAACTTCATTATCGCGGACCTGGGAATGCCCCAGGACGACCTGCTTGCCCTGCGGGCCTTTCTTTACGCTTTCCCTACAGAGTCGCCACCCATACTCGGTCAGCAGCTTACTTTTACGGCCACCAACGCAGCACAAACCACCTCCAGAGTCAGTTTGCTCATACAGCGCGGGCTTGTTCAGTCACCAGTGCGGGAATGCGACCTCGTCGCGCAGGGTGTCATTGACGGTGAACGCCGCGGATGGTTGATGGATCAGGGCGGCGACTTTTTGCCGGACAGGGCAAGCGGCGAAATACTCACTCGTGCAGAGCTCGAGAGTCAGGTTGATACCGCCGATGAAAGCCTGACATTTATGTGCGTGCCATGGGGCTCGGGTGTTCGCATTGGCCTCGACCGGGATCTCGACGGAATCTTAAACGGGGACGAGTAAGAGCCTCGAAACTGATCAATGGCAGAGCCCAACCTGTCAGCCGCGCTACAGTTCGACGCGCTCCATTTCTTCTGCAACCTTGAGTCCCGCCCTCTCAATAGCCTGTCGAGCTTTGCTGCCCGGCAACAGCGCCGGATTAGTGTGATTAAGATGAATAAATCGCACCTTCGCGCGTTCGCTCATCGGCAGCTTCGCAAATCGACGCATTGAATTTGTAATGAAGGGATGTGGAAAGCCCGACATGTCGCGACCCGGAATCTCGCCGTCCGCGTAAAAGGTGGCGTCGAGATAGGCCACATCGACACTCGCTATCAGGTCCTCAATGCGTGTGCCCTGCGCATCAAGTTCTTCCCAGCTGTCGATGTCCGGGATAAACAGCACCCGCTTTTCGGGCCCCTCGATAATGAAGCCGACGACCTCCGAATATTCCTGCCGATGCGGTACACGCAAAGGCGTCACGCTCAGGCGCTGATTGAGCTGCACGGGCTTGCCGTCATCCAACAATTTCAGCTTTATATTGCCGAGACGCACCAGCTGATCCCACGGCCCGCTGCTTGAAAGGAAAGAAGCCATACGCGGCATGGCATAAACCGGCAGGTCCTTTGCGCCCAGCGCCTCGTGACCGAACTGTGCAAGGCCCGTGTAATGCCCCATGTGGGCATGGGTCAGAAATATCCCGTTGAGCCGCGGCGCCGGCCCCGGGACGGGCGCCCAGATATCGAGGCGAAAAAGCTGTTCCTTGATGTCTGGCGTCGCTTCAAAGAGCCAACGCTCGCGAGACTGCGGGTCGACCACGGCCAGTGAGACGACAAGTCGCCTGAAAGCAGGCTCGGGGGCCCGCAGTCTCTGAAATATCAGATCTTGATGCCCCGCTCCTCCGCCAATGCCCGCCGCCGGACCGCTGCCCGTCTGCGGGACGCCCCCGTCCTGGGCAATTCCCAGCACAAGGAGAAACGGTGCGTTGGAGTTCGGCTGAAAAGGTGTGGGCAATGGCGAGTAAGCGCAGCCGATATTAGAAAAGGCTGCGCAGACGCCAAACAGAAGTAAGATTGCGGCTCGTCTTTGCATACACCAACGTGGAATGTTTCTAGCTCACTCGAATCTGAAACTTTTGACAGCAAAGATGCCTGCAATGGCGGTCGTCGCAACGAGCAACATGAGCTCCGGTAAAGCGGATAAGGCGCCCGCCTCGAAAGACATCAGTCTATGCAGGCCATTCATGGTCCAGCCCGTGGGCAGCAGTGAGGCAAGCTGCTGCATCCATGCCGGCGCAATCTCTATGGGCCACCAGCAGCCGCCGAGGCCGCCGAGCAGCATCGATGACAGAACGCCGATGCCGCTGACCTGACCCTCCGTCCTCCCTACGCTTCCAAGGACGATTGCAAACGAGGTGCAGGCACCCGCCCAGGCCAGAAGCAACGCCACGATCATCAGGAAATCCGGCTGCCAGTTCACTTTGAAAAGCAAGCTTCCCATGACCATGGCGATGCCGATCTGGATGACTGCGAGAAACATTTTGCCCATCCATTTGCCAAATACAATCTCGCCGCGACTGAGCGGCGCTGACGCGAGCCGACGCAGCACGCCACGGGTACGCTCCAGATACAATGTGATAGCGCCTGAGGTAAGCAATACGAGCAGCGTAAACATCACCATGGTTCCGGGCACCGCCTGCTGAAACCCAGTGGGAATCTCGCGTTTTTTCCCTGCCGGACGGACTTCAAGGGTTACCACGCGCTCAATGGCATTGAGGGCAGCAATATTTGTTTCATTTAACCCGCCCGCTACGCTCGCCGCGATGATGTCTGCCAGCGTCGTGTAAACGGCGCGCTGCACGCGCACTTCGTCAAACTGCGCGTTGAGTTCATCCGTGCAGGTTGAATAGTCGAGTAATGCGCCATCACCGTCTTGAACGCTACGCGTTAGCCCTGCGGGAATCACGAGGCGTCGACAGTAGCCATCGAAAGCGACATCTTGCTCACCACCGGAAACGGGCACCTCGAGATTATCCGCCGCGAAGGTAACTACGTTAAAGCCGCTGTCGGAGAGACGCAGCGCCAGCTGACCCGAGAGAAACCCGGCATCTGCGGGAACGGATATCGCGATGTTGTCGGGCGCATCGCTGCCACCACCGCCGAAGCCGCCGGTCGCCGTGCCAATGAAATAAAAAAACAGGGCCGGCATCAGGATCAGCCACGCCAGCGTTGTTTTGTCCTTCAGGGTGTATGCGATGTCTTTGCGCGCGATGAACAAGGCCCGGGAAAGTCGCATTATTCCGCTCTCCCGGCGAACGCCTTTAAGCGCCACGCACACAGCATCCACAGCAGCCCGGCCATGGCAAGCGCATAAGGCAGGCTGGTCGCGAGCGCATTTATCCCGCCATCGTAGAAAAGATAGGCCTTTAAGCGCTCGAGCAAATAGCCGTTTGGTACCCATATACCAATGGTCTTGAGCCAGTCCGGCAGGGCCTCAAAGGGGAAAAAAGCGCCCCCTATCATCATCAGGGGAAAAATAAGAATGCTGGTAATCAAAGACGCTGACTTGCGTGTGGGTGCAATCAACTGCACCAGGGACATCAGGCCGTAAAGCACAAGCCCTGACAGCGTCAGCCATAAGACCGCCGGCAGCCAGCTCGCCGGACTCAGGCCGTGATAGACAAAACCGATCGTCGTCATAGCAGCGCTGAGCAAAAACAACAGCCCGGCACCGGAAAGCAGCTTGCCCAGAAAAATTTCAGTGAGGGAAAGGGGAGAAACAAGGGTCCGACGCAGTGTTCCTGATTCGCGTTCTTTCCAGAAGCTATCGCTCAGCCCCTGCGCCGCGAATAGCATCCCAATAAAAATAATGCCGGGAAAAAACACCAGCGCAAAGGTAAGACCGGACGCCTCCTCCGCCTCATCCTCGGCTGCGGCGAGCTCGAGCGCCATGGGGTCGAGGTATTCAACCAGCGTCTCTGCGGCATTATTTATCGCAACTCCCAGCTGCGCGATCATCGGATCGGCAAAGACCTCACTCTCCCCGGGCGCGAGGGCATCTATCTGTGCAGTGATGATCTTGAGCTCGTTGCCGAAAACCCGGTGCAGATAAAACACGGCATCGGTCAGAACACTGAGAAATTCCTCCACGATGGATGGCAAAATCTGCTGGGCGGGATTGGTTATCAGCTGCAGGACACTGGGCTGCTCATTGAGCACGGCGTCACCAAATCCCTCAGGCACAATCAGCAGCGCGCTTGCGTCACCGGCCTCAATACGCTCCTGGCCTTCCTGGCGACTGACACTTTCTGCCTGGATCAGCTCGGCGTCGCCGGTCTGCCCCAGCGCGCTGATCAGGAATCCGGAGATGAGGCTGTCATCCTCGTCGACAACTAATAGCTGCGCCGTCGGCTGCGGCTGGCCGCCGTCACTCAGCGCCGTGATCATCCCGCCGATGGTTAGCGGCACCAGCAACCACATCAGCAGGGCCCAACGATCCCGCAGGCGAACGCGCAGCTCTTTGCCGGCGCAGTGCAGTGCCCCGCTTTTCACTCGCGCAGCGCCTTGCCGGTCAAAAGTAAAAACAGTGACTCGAGATTTGGGCGCGCCAGGGTCGTTTCCTGGATGTCTGCGCCGCTTTCCGCCAGCGCGCCGAGCAGCTCGGGCAGCCTCCTGGTGGCCGTTTCGGCCGAAAGCTGCACGACATCGGCATCGACCTGCAACACCTCTACACCCGCCATGCCGTCAAATGCCTTGCGCACGGCCTGCCCATCAAAACGTCCGCTCACCCGCAGGACATCGCGCTCACCCATCATTTCGCGAAGCTCGTCCATGGTTCCGCTCGCGATGATTTTGCCGTGATCCATAATTACCAGTTGATCACACAGCGCTTCCGCTTCTTCCATGTAGTGAGTCGTATAAAGCACGCAGGCGCCCCGAGCCACCTGGTCTCGAACACGCTCCAGCAATCTCTCCCGGGACTGAGGATCGACACCGACGGTGGGTTCGTCGAGCAAGAGCACGTCAGGCTGATGCACGATGCCGCAACCAAAATTCAGACGGCGCTTCATGCCACCGCTGTAATTCTCAGGCTTGTCTCCGGCACGATCCTGAAGCCCGATCTGCGATAGCACGGTATTGACGCGCTCCTCGAGCTGTTGGCCCCTGAGACCGTAAGCGCCTCCCCAGAAACGCAGGTTTTCCCGTGCACTCAGATCTTCGTACAGCGCAAGTTCCTGCGGCACTACGCCGAGGGTGCGGCGCGCGCCCAGCGGGTCGCTGACGACGTCATGACCTTTCACACTGACGGTCCCCGACGTAGGAGTAAGCAGTCCCGCTATGCAGTTAATGGTCGTAGACTTACCGGCACCGTTAGGCCCGAGCAGCCCGAATATCTGCCCGGCCTTTGCCGTGAAGCTGACGTCTTCCGCCGCTACCAGCTGCCCGAACTGTTTGCGCAGTTCATTGACTACTATCATTCTTGCCCCCCTCCTTCTGTCGACACCATGCTATGCCGATCGATACCGGCCTTCAAATCCGTCACAATAAATGGGAAACATTTTGCGAAATATGCATCTAAACTACAGGCCTGCTGAAGCTATTGGCGACAACCCGCGCTTCAGCAATATTTCGCAACTGAGAGGCGAACGTGAAAGCATTGGGATTTGGTCTGTTATTGGTCGGCCTGGCAGCGCTCGCCGCTGCCGGTGAGTCCGGCAGCTACTCGATACGGCTTGAAGTCAACGGCGTGGAAGCCAACAAGGGTACCGTGCGCGCCGCGCTTTACTCGTCAGAGGAAAGCTATATGCGCGAGCCTTTGACAAGTCACTCTGCTAAAGTCGGTTTAAAGGATACGGTCACAATCGATTTCGACGATTTGCCCCCCGGTGAATATGCAATAACACTCTATTACGACGAGAACGATAACGGAAAGCTGGATACCGCGCTCTTCAGAATTCCGAAGGAGAAGGTCGCGTTCTCGAACAACGCCTGGCGCCGCTTTGGGCCGGCCAAATGGAAAGACGCAAGCTTTGTGCTTGAGGACGGCGATCTCACCTTAAGTATCCGAATGACACGAATTGGAAAGAAGAAATAAAGGAAATGACAATGCAAAACCTGCCACACAGATACAGCGTAAAGGCCACCGCAACAACGGATACCGACGTTCAACTGGCGAGCTCCGGTTTGCCCTCGCTCGCATCTGCGGCACCCGCCGAGTTTGGCGGGCCCGGCGACCTCTGGTCACCTGAGACGCTTCTTGCAGCCGCCGTGGCCGACTGCTTCGTGCTTTCGTTCAAGGCTATTGCCCGAGCTTCGAAATTCGAATGGCTGACGCTTGCCTGCGATGCCGAGGGCGTTCTGGAACGCGTCGACCGCGTCACCCGTTTCACCGAGTTCCAGCTTAACGTGGTACTCAGTGTCCCCAGCGGCACCGATGAGAAGCGGGCGCGACTTCTGCTGGAAAAAGCAGAGCAGAGCTGCCTGATCACCAACTCTCTCAACGCCCGGTGCCACCTTGAGTTGGCAATAGAATCCGGCTGATCTATCGCAGCCGGGTGGCGGGTCGCCGCAAAGCAAGGACCGCCCGAGAGGTTCAGGCGCCCGCGTTAAAACTCCGGCAACGATTGTCGCCCCGCTGTCGAGCCCCGTGGGACAAGGCATTGTGACACGGTCGCGGTGACAAAAGCCGATTCATTTCCGCTATACTCCCTTGCCTCATCAGTACTAACCAAGGAGCAGACCGTGCCTAAAGAAGTCTCTGCGAGCCGCAAGGCATTTGACGATGCCAAAAAACAATTTATTGCCACTTCGAAGCGCACAACCACCGCCCTGAAAAAGGAACGCGATAAACTGCGTCGTCAGATCAAACAGGCCACCGCAAAAGCTAAACGCGCACGCACTCAGCTTGAGAAGAAAGCCAGCAGAATGGCCAAGGCAAGCAGCAAGAAAGCGCAGAAAGAAATTAACGCGCAGATGGCGAGCCTCAAGAAAACACGGGATGC
This sequence comes from Gammaproteobacteria bacterium, assembly GCA_013003115.1. Lineage (GTDB taxonomy): Bacteria > Pseudomonadota > Gammaproteobacteria > Steroidobacterales > JABDLF01 > JABDLF01. The sequence goes on along the minus strand of JABDLF010000024.1, from coordinate 5,869 downwards.
CGCGCAGGCAGAAGCAAAGAAGATGCGCGCCGACCTTGCGGTTGTCGGTAATGACCTGAAAAACGCACAGGAACACCTGATGCATGCGCTGCACATTGACAAGGCCATGAGCGCTGTTGAGAAGAAAATTGCCGGCATCATGAAGAAGAAGACGAAGAAGAAAAAGAAAAAGAAAAAGGCAGGTGGCCGCAAGAAGACGGCGAAGCGCAAGACAGCTAAACGCAAGACGGCTAAACGTAAGACGGCTAAACGCAAAACGGCTAAACGTAAGACGGCCAAACGTAAGCCGGCGGCCCGCAAGACAGGCAAGAAGAAAGCAGCGAAGCGCAAAACGAAAGCCAGAAAGACAAGCAGGAAGAAGGCCGCCTGAGCCTGCTCACGGACCCGGCAGAGAGGCCGGGAAATGCCTGCAAAAAGAGAGGGCGTCAGAATTTATTTCTGGCGCCTTTTTTTATCCGTAAAAGGACTTGTCTTTAGTGCACAAGGCGCCGCGACAACTTCGCCACCATGGGCATACGGGCGAAACAGATTTCCGGCCACGACCTTAAGCCAATTGCCATCGAATAGTGATCCCCCGGTGACCCTCACCCATTTCTTACGCCGGCCCCTGCATTTCCACCCGGGTTACGAGAAGCACGTCACAGTTTCGCCTTAAAGAACCGGAATTCCATCGTCATTGCCATTAGTATTATTCGGCGCATCTCGCTACGTGATCGGGCGGGAAGCCGTACCCGGTGCTTGTGCTACTTAATGCAGGACGTTCAACATTATTTCCGATGCAAAAAGAAAGTCTTTCCGTGCAGGCACGACGATTTTCCGTGAGCATGAAGCGGGCGAGTTTGCCTACCTTATCGAGTCCGGCAAAGTAGAACTGTCCGCCGAGGACGAGGGGCAAAAGATTGTCATAACCACAGTCGGCGCGGGCGACCTTTTTGGTGAAATGTCGATAATTGACAACAGCCCACGGACCTCAACCGCCATGGCGCTCGAAGACACTGTGGTCATTCCCATTGACGCCGAAACGTTCCAGGAGAAGCTCGGCAGCTCGGACCCGATGGCCTATATGTTTCTGAGGGTGATAGCAGGCCGCTATCGCTGGGCATTGCGCCGCGCACTGGACAATCAGAACATCAACTCGTCCAAAACCATGATGATGGGCGGCATGGATACTCGCTACATGCGCGTGCGCGAGTCAGCAATAAGCCGCCTGCGAATCGAGCAGGACCTGCAGGAAGCCATCGAGAAAGACCAGTTCGTTGTCTACTATCAGCCCATTGTCACCATGACCACCGGTGTCATAGCCGGCTTCGAGGCTCTGCTTCGCTGGAATCACCCGGAACGCGGCATCATCGCGCCCGGCGAATTCGTCGGCGTTGCGGAAGAGTCAGGTCTGATCATACCCATTGGTTCGTGGGTGATAGAAAAGGCCTGCGAGGATCTGCCCCGTTTCCAGGACGTCTTTAACCAGAATTTTCTGGGGCAACCTGAACTCTTTATGAGTGTCAATGTGTCACCGAAGCAAATAGACAAACTATCGAAGCTGGATCGCCTCAAGGCCATTCTCGACACTCACGGCACCGACCCCGGCAACATCAAACTCGAGATAACCGAAGACCTGCTTGTTACTTCTCCGGAACTTGCTGTGCTGGCGCTCGATAAGATCAAGGCCACCGGCGTGGAACTCGCGCTGGATGATTTTGGCACCGGATATTCGAGCATGAGCTATCTGCACAGGTTCCCTCTGGACGTGCTTAAAATCGACCGCACATTTATAAACGCGGTAAACAGTGAAGAGAAAGGGCTCGAAATCGTGCAGGGCATAATCGGGCTCGCGCGGGCCCTGCGCATGCAGGTTGTCGCCGAAGGCGTAGAAGACCTCGAAACTTTAAACAAAATTCGTCATCTCGACTGCGACTACCTGCAGGGTTTCTTCGCCTCGAAGCCATGGCCTCTGGAAGCCATGCTTGCCAGTCTCGCCCGCCACTGCCGCTCTCGTGCAAAGGCGCTTGCTGAACAACCCATGGTCGGCTGACAACGTCCAGCAGGCAGCTTGCCCGGCCGAACCAGCGAACAAGCCTGCCCGTGCAGGGCCGTGTATTAAGAGTTTGATATAAAAACCCCGAAATTTTTCCCGTTTCTTCACACATCGTACACAGCAGCTTTCGTAACCTCCTCCCCGTGCTTAAAACCTCACCTCAATGGAGATTGTTATGAAAACTGTATTTTTTCGCCCGGTAGCCACCATCGCTGCCATGTTCATGATGTCGGTTGGCCTGACCAGCGTTGCGAACGCCGGCGGCTACGGCTACAAAGCCGAGAAGATGAAAGCTGGCCCGGACATTGTCGACGTGGCCGTCGGTGCCGGCGACTTCAACACGCTGGCCGCCGCTCTGAAAGCAGCAGGCCTCGTGGACACGCTTAAAGGCGACGGACCGTTTACCGTGTTCGCCCCGACCGACGCCGCGTTTGCCAAGTTGCCTGAAGGCACGGTAGAAACGCTGCTCAAGCCTGAGAACAAGGACAAGCTCATCGCTATCCTCACCTACCACGTAGTTTCCGGCGAAGTGAAAGCCGCGGACGTGATCAAGCTTGATAGCGCCACGACCGTGAACGGCAGTGACGTCGCGATTGCGGTATCGGATTCGGGGGTGCGTCTGAACCAGGCAAACGTTATCAAGACTGACATCAAGGCCAGCAACGGCATCATTCACGTGATTGACGAGGTCGTTCTGCCCCCGAACTCCTGATTGAAGGACCCCTTTTGGTTGTTAAACCAGGATTGTCCCCCGGAGGCTCTCTCAGATACCTCCAACTTTTGGCCGGCGATTTTCGCCGGCCTTTTTTTTGCCTGGCAACCGCGGCAGGGCAGTGCGGCACACGCAGGATCCGTCACGGGCAGGCCTGAGCAGCACATTTGCTAGAATACTTGCTGTCGACCAATACTCAACTGCGTTGGTCACCCCATCAGGCGAGGCTGGAGTCATGAAGAAAATTGCGCTTGTTGCAGGAATCCTGGCAATCGCCGGCGCGGCTCTCGCTCACTGGTATTACGGCGATCGAGGTCGCTTTACAACTGACGCCGAATACACGAATCTTGCCCGCAGTGTTTCAGGTAACGACCTTGTCTCCGGTCACGACCCTGCCGTTACGCTGCGATTCGACCCGGAATACCAATATATCGGTGGGCAGAAATTCATTCTTTACGGAGTTGCGGCTACGGAGCAGCACTTCTTTGTTGAGGAGAATGCCGAAGGCAAACTGCAAAGCATCTACTGGGTACAGTTTGAAGCCTATCTGCCGGACAAACCGTATACCTACGACTACGAAGACTCTCCGTTACGCGTAAACCTTGGCGAGTATGAGTTCTTTACTGACGCCGAGGCCTTTCATTTTGACCCGGAGAAAAAGCGAAAGCGGGGCACGGACGGCGCCATGGTGCGCGAGTTTCTTGCGAGCAAGGGCTACGCATATCCCAGCGAGGTGCTGTATAGCCGGCTGGTCTACCTGACTGACGAGGCCCGTAACAAAGAACTGATGATCATCTTCATGGATGATCTCGCGCTGCAGGGTTTAACAGCCGCCGACCTTCAGGAGGGTGGCGCAAGCGCCTCGCGGTGGCCCGAAATCGAGCAGGCGCTGATCCAGAAGATAAGCAACACCCTGTCAGTCATCGCACCCGACGCCTGACCACGAGAATTCATTGGGCGGTTGCGGCCGTCCTGGGACGCGCGTTTCTTCCCGATGCGCACGCCTGAAACCATGCGCCCGCAGAGAGGCGGCACGCTGCCCAGCCAGGTCAGCGGCGCTTATGCCGGTTCAGGTGCCGCGCCGTCATCTTGCCCGGCCGCTTTCTCCCCCGCGTCCTTCTGCGTGATCATTACCCGACGCGCGTACGGAATTTCAATGCCATGCTCGTCAAATGCGTCCTTGATACGCTTGCGCAAATCACGTTCAACCGGCAAATGACATCCTGGCTTTACACGCGTTACCGTCCGCACCAGCATTTCGGACTCGCCAAAGTCTTCCAGACCTTTCACTGCAGTGGCCTCAAGAACCATTTCATTCTCGCCCTTCATGCTCTCGCCTACCTTCCTGAGCACCGCAAAGACCGCGTTCAGATCCGACTCGTAGGCCACGCCGACATCCACCACCGCGTTGGTATATTCCTTTGAGTAATGGATGAGATCATCAATCTGTCCGTTTCGAATGATGTGGTGGCGGCCCGCATTGTCCCTGATACGGGTTGTTCTGAGGTCGATAGACTCCACCCAGCCCTCGGCCTCTCCGATCCTGATGAAGTCGCCAATCAGGAAATGCTCTTCGAAGAGGATGAAAAAACCCGACACCATGTCATTAATAAGGTTTTGCGCCCCCAGGCCAACGGCCAGCCCAGCGATACCTGCACCGGCAAGAATGGGCGTGGGATTGATCCCAAACACCTTGAGGATCATCACGCCGGCCACGAAGTAAATCGCGTAGGTGACAATGCTCCCAAAGAGGGGAACCAGGGTTGCCCGGCGCTGCTGCTGCTGTTTGCTTAAGCCACCCTTGCGCAGCATCGTTTCTTCGAGCAGGAAGGTGGATAGTTCCTTTACCACCCGGGCCATAAAGACAATGCCAATAACCTGAATAAAGCGCGGCCCCCATTCCGCAAATGCCGCGATCGCCTTTACCTGCATGACCACGAGCGTCGCTACAGTGACCATGACGATGTACTCGATGCTTCGGCGCAGCAGGGGGATCAGAGGCCGAAGGCGTTCGTAGGTTTCCAGAAAATTGGTTTTCGCGACATACTTCTTGCTGAGTGCATCAACGCTGTCCATCACGGCACCCAGTGCCCTCAGCAGCAGGATGCCTATGGAGACAATCAGAAAAATGCGCAGCACCAGCAACAAACCGGAGTACACGATGGCTGGCAGCCCGAGCCAGGCCGCGGCCAGCGCGAAAACCATCAGCCAGACGGCGACCCCCAGCGTCAGGCGAACGCTGCCGAACAGCTTTTCGATGCTCTCATCATTCGCGCGCAGACCCTCATAGTCCTTTGCTTTTTTGCACAACGTGCTGACAATCCGTCGCAGGACCCGAAGTAAAATCGAGGCGGCTATGATCAGGCCAACAACCTTGGCCAGCGCGATGCCGGTGTTTATCCAAAACTCTCTTGGGATGCCGCGAACCAGAGCCAGCGTGTGCTCGGGCAGGTCGTGGCCGAGGTAAATCCAGTAAAGATTGATGCCGATTACGGTCAATACGCTGACAGTGGCCAGCAGCGCGAGGAGCATTCTCAGGTTATTCTGAGCGACGACTGCGATTTTCTTCCAGCGCGCGAGCGCCGGCGCCTTGATAATGCCGGCAATGACGCGCCTGAGCACGACGTTGAGAATCGTAAACGCCAGAATGATGACCAAAACTTCGGCACCGATAGTGCCGATATTTACCAGGAGACTTGCGATTTCGGGTGTCATATTCATTAGTATGTTGTCGGGGCCGTCAATGCAGGGCGCGCGATTATCGCATCGAACGGGCCGCGAGTGTGAATCTGAAATGCAACCTTTTGTAATCCGTCAAAACTTATCGCCGTCCCCAGTCTGGCCATTCATGCATAAGTTTTCCAGTGGGAGTCCGCTGAACTCGCGATGCAGCGTTATACCATCAACGGAAGTAAGCCCTTCGTAAAATTTGCATTACGAAAACGGAGCTGAGTTAATGAAACAACAAACAAGATATTTTTGCCTCGCGGTTTTCGCCGTGGCTGCATTGTCAGCATGTGATCAACAATCTCGGAGAGCCGCGTTGCCCATGGACCATAGTCAGACTCACTACAGGCTCGCAGAGACGACCGAAATATTGCTGACCAGTGAGGCAGGCGACA
>JABDLF010000023.1 GCA_013003115.1 Gammaproteobacteria bacterium | reverse complement strand
CTGCTGCTCGCGCTCCAGGGCACCGTTCTGCCCGGATGCCGCCCTGTCAACCGTAATCCAGTCGAGCCCGAACCAAACGCCTTCCGGTGTGATGACGGATTCGTCGCCGCTCAAGGTCGCACGCTGCTCCAGCGCCTGTTCAATATCAGCGGCAACGCGGACATTTTTTAATTTTCGCAGAACGGCGTCGGGGCCACGCACATGGCTGGCAAGGCTATTGGGAGCTATGCCCGCTAACTGGTTACTCTCGCCGCTCACGAGAGTAAGGTCACTATTCTTGAGGTCTGCAAGCGCTCTCGCGAAGCGTTCCAGGCCCTCGACACAAACCGCGCCGAGTGAACCACCGAGCACTGTCTCCACTGCGAGCTGCCAATCCGGATCCACGTCAATCGCTTCCGCAATCCTTGGGCTGCTCTCGATGCCGCGATCGCGCAGCCACTCCTCCGCCAGCTCGCTGGCTTCACCGCTGCTGGCCCTCTGCAATGCCTCCAGTGCTGCCAGCTTGCCAGCGAACTGCTGCAACTCGCCGCGCTCCTTATCCAGTTCTGCCGCAAGGCTCTGCTCGTCAGTGCGCGCGACCCGCACCTGCTCACGCGACTGGCCAATCCGCGCCTCGATGACATCCAGATGCGCGGCATGATCGCGCTGTGCCGAGACCAGCGGTTCGATTTCTGTTCGAAGCGCATCAATGCTGAGGCTGGTCAACTCCTGATCCAGTCGCGTGCCTCGCGTCTTGAGTCTGTCAATTTGACCCTGGAGGTATTCAATTCGCGCCTGTTCAACGTGCGTGACCTGCTGGGCCGCACCCGCTCGCGAATTAAACGCCTCCCAGCCCTCGCGCCAGTGCTGCATAGCCGTTTCGGCCGCGTTCAGCCTCTCGCCCGAATCATGCTCGCGGGCCCGCGCCGCCTCGAGCCTGGGCAATAGTTCATCCAGCGATGCGGCAAGCTGCTTAAGCTCCCCCTCGTCGCGCTCAATATGACCGATGATCTCCTGCAAGCTGCCGGCTGCCTCATCCCTGTCGCGCTCCTGCCGCTGGCGCAGCTCGCGGCCATGCTGAATAGCCTGCTCGAGCCGGGCAATCTCCGCGCCCTCCTTGTAATACCTCGCCTGGACGGCGTTGAAGGCCTCGGTTTTGTCCGTATGCTCTACGCGGCCCTTCTCAATTCTGGCCTCAACGGCGCGCTGTTTCGCAATGGCCGCTTCTAACTCTGTCTCGCGCTCGCGAACCAGTCGCTCCTCGGCCTTGGACTTGTCCTCCAACTCGCGCAGTTTGAGAGCCAGCAGTTCGGCAGAAAGTTTCCTCTCTGCGGTTTTGAGTTTCTTGAATCGCCGTGCCGTCGCCGCCTGGCGGTTGAGGTGGCGCAGGTGCTTCTCGACTTCTTCTCTGAGATCATTCAGTCGATCAAGGTTGTCACGCGTATGGCGCATGCGGTTTTCCGTCTCACGACGGCGATCCTTGAACTTCGAGACGCCTGCGGCATCTTCCAGGTAGAAGCGCATCTCTTCAGGCTTGGCCTCGATCAGGCGAGATATCATGCCCTGCTCGATGATCGCGTAGCTGCGAGGACCGAGACCGGTACCCAAAAAGATATGAGTGATGTCCTTGCGCCTGCAGCGGGTGTTATTAAGGTAATAGGCGGAAATACCATCCCGGGTTACCGACCTCTTGATAGAGACTTCGTTGTAGCTGGCAAACTGGCCGCCAATGCTGCCGTCTGAGTTATCAAAGACCAGCTCGATGGAAGCGGCCCCGACCGGCTTGCGTGAACTGGAGCCGTTGAAGATAACGTCGGCCATTGAATCGCCGCGCAGATGCTTGGCAGACGATTCTCCCAACACCCAGCGCACGGCGTCGATTACGTTCGACTTGCCGCAGCCGTTGGGCCCGACAACCCCTAAAAGATTACTTGGGAAGTGCAAAGTGGTCGGATCTACAAAAGACTTGAAACCGGCCAGTTTGATTCGAGATAGACGCATCTTTTTCCTTGCCTGCCTGAGCCACCTGGCGTGGCACGGGATAGTCGATTTAAGCCGCGTAGTGTAAAGTATTTGGCCGCCAATAACGATGCTGAAACCAGGGAGTCCGAAGCACCATGCCCAGTGAGCCAAACAGGCAGCTCGAGACATTCGAAAACCCGGCTCTAGGCCGAAATTATACCATCCGCATACGCATTCCGGAGTTCACCTGCGTGTGCCCAAAGACCGGACAGCCGGACTTTGCAACAATTCACATTGAATACGTGCCGGAGCGTGAATGCGTTGAATTAAAGGCGCTCAAAAACTACATGTGGTCATTCAGAGACGTAGGCGCCTTTCATGAGGCGATTACTAACAGCATGCTTGCGGATCTGGTGGCCGCCGTAACCCCGCGATTCATGCGCATCACAGCCGAATTCAACGTTCGGGGCGGCATTTACACAACAGTCGTCGCCGAACACAGGGCGGCGGGCTGGCAACCCGACCAGCCTGTTCAGCTCCCATAGGGCTCGCTCCCTGAATTCCGCGGCCATCCCGCTCTTGCTCCCGGGAAAAATGCATGTATCATGCCCTGATTTGCCGCGAGCCAGCTGCGCGGCGAGCCACCGACAGCCGCTTCGGCTCGACCCGGGGTTCACGGCGCAGCAACTTTTATCCGGGCTCCTCGGCAGACACATTTCGGGAGGCATGCACTGACCATGGCAGCGAAAAAGAAATCGGCTACCAGGAAGAAAACCGCTAGCAAGCGCAAGAAAGCAGCGGGCAAAACTGTAAGACCCAAAAAGGCGAGCGCCACGCGCAAGCGCGCGACGGCAAAGAAAAAGGCGAAGAAAAAGTCTGCGGCCAAAGCCAGCAGGAAGGTAACGCGCAAGGCGCCGGCGAAGAAGAAATCTTCGGCCAGGAAAAAAGCCGCCAAGAAAAAGGTTGCTAAGAAAAAAGTAGCTAAGAAAAAAATAGCTAAGAAAAAAGTTGCCAGGAAAAAGGCCGCCGGGAAAAAAGCGGCGAAAAAGAAGGTAGCGAAAAAGAAAGCGCCGGCCAGGAAAAAGGCTGCCAGCAAGAAACGCAAGGTCAAGGCGAAGCCCGCAAAAAAGGCGAGCAGTAAAAAGGCCGCTGGCAAGAAATCAAAGGCCACGAAGGCCGCCCCGGCGAAAGCACCAGCCGCCAGGCCGACGCCGAAAAAGGCCATTAAGAAAGTCAGCAAGCCCGTGCGCAAGCCCGCCATAGCATCGAAGCCCGCGCCGAAAGCAAAGCCAATGCCGCCCGTCACGAAGCGGAAACCGGTTAAACGCCGCGGCAGTCTGCTGTCGGGCCCCAGCACCGAGTTCAAGCCCTACGCAAGACGCCGGGGCGAGAGCTATATGAATGACTCTCAGCTTGGGCACTTTAAAGAGAAGCTGCTGTCGTGGAAGCGGGAACTCATGGAAGAGGTAGATCGTACGGTCCACCACATGAAGGACGAGGCCGCCAACTTCCCTGACCCAAACGACCGTGCAACGCAGGAATCAGAATTCAGCCTTGAACTCAGGACCCGTGATCGCGAACGCAAGCTGTTGCGCAAGATAGATTCCGCCCTGCAGCGAATCAAAGAGGGTTACTACGGTTACTGCGAAGAAACCGGAGAGGAAATCGGCCTCGAGCGGCTTGAAGCTCGCCCGGTCGCCACGCTGTCGCTGGAAGCCCAGGAACGCCGGGAGCTTGCCGAGAAACAGTACCGCGACGATCGCTGATACCCGGACGGGTATCCGTGAGCACTACCGCCGACCTCAGGCCACACCGGGGGCGCTTTGCCCCGAGCCCAACCGGACCCCTGCATCTCGGTTCGCTGGTGGCTGCCATGGGCAGCTACTTGCAGAGCCGTCACCACGGCGGGGAGTGGCTGCTGCGAATAGAAGACCTGGATTCGCCTCGGGAAGTCGAGGGCGCCAGCGGCTGGATAATCAACAGCCTTGAATCCCACGGCTTTGAGTGGGATCAGGAAATCACCTGGCAAAGTGAGCGAAGCAAGCTGTATGAGCGAGCGCTTATGCACCTGGGCAAGACCGGCCGGCTTTTCGCTTGTCGCTGCTCGAGACGCACCCTGCGAGAGAGCGGCAGCGCCGGACGGGGAACCCCAGCCTATCCGGGCACCTGCCGGCACCTGGGTTTGAGAGATCAATCCGGAATGTCACTGCGATTCCTCACCCGCCCTGGCGACGTGTGCTTTGAGGATGCCCTGCAAGGGCGCATCTGCGAAGACGTTGCCAGAGAATGCGGCGACTTTGTGGTTCGGCGCAAGGATGGCCTCTTTGCCTACCAGCTGGCCGTCGTCGTCGATGACGCGAGTCAGATGATAGGCGAGGTAGTCAGGGGCTGTGATCTGCTCGAGTCCACACCGCGCCAGATTCAGCTGCAGCAAGCGCTGGATTTGCCTGCCCCTGCCTACATCCACCTGCCCCTCGTAGTGGCAAGAAATGACGAGAAAATCTCCAAGCAAAACGGCGCCGCTGGACTAGACGATGCCAGGGCTCTCGGGAACCTGATTGCTGCACATCGCCTGCTCGGTCAGGAACCAGCCAAAGAAAAGGATTTCGACAGCGTCGCAGATTTTTGGGCATGGGCGGTGCCAAGGTGGGATCTGAAGCCCCTCCTCGGCCGCCGGAAAATTGCTGCAGCTGGCGCCGAAGTGAACTGAATGCAGTGCAACAAAATTGCGGCGGTTCAGTTATACTCAAGGTCGAAGGCGTGGACCAAAAGGGTACGGTTGCCAGTCCCGATTCATGGATGAACCCGGCATCGCCGCTGCTACACGGAGTCCGTGAAATGAGCCAGAACACAACCAGAATAATCAAAAAGTATCCCAATCGGCGTCTTTACGACACCGAGGAAAGCCGCTACATCACACTGGCGGAAATTCGGCGTCTGGTGCTGGACAAGGTCGACTTCATCGTCATCGACAAGAAATCGCAAAAGGACATCACCCGCAGCATTCTGCTGCAGGTCATCACCGACCAGGAGCAAAAAGGCGAGCCCGTGATGAGCCGCGATTTCCTGTCCCAGGTCATCCGCTCGTACGGCAACATGATGCCTGACTTTGTCTCCAGCTACCTTGAACAGAGCCTGAAGCTATTTGTAAATCAGCAGCAGCAGGTCAGGGAAAAGGTGCGCGACGTGGTTGGCGTCGACCCGGTCGGCATGGTCAGCGAAATGGCGCAAAAAAACTACGCACGCTGGAAATCTGTGCAGGACGATATTTTCAAAACGTTGAATCGCCAGCGAAGCCGCGAGAACGAGAAGCCAGGGCGCAAACGCACAAAATAAGCGAACAGCTCAGTTAACAAAAAAAAGGACCCTCTCGGGTCCTTTTTCTTGTCCGAACGGCGTCGGTGTAGCAGGCTATGCCGCATCCATTCCGCGCATGCTGAGGCGAATCCGCCCTTGCCTGTCTACCTCAAGGACCTTCACCTTGATTACGTCGCCTTCTTTCAGCTTGTCCGAGACGTTTTCAACGCGCTCCTCCGAGATTTGCGAGATATGCACCAGGCCATCCTTGCCAGGCAGAATCGTCACGAATGCTCCGAAGTCCATCAGTCGGGCCACGCGGCCCTCGTAGACATGACCGACCTCCACTTCTGCGGTGATCAGCTCAACGCGCCGCTGCGCCTCGCGCCCCGACTCGCCGTCTACTGACGCGATACGCACCGTGCCGTCATTATCGATATCGATCGTTGCACCGGTCTCCTCGGTGATCGAACGAATCACGGCGCCGCCTTTGCCGATGACATCGCGAATCTTCTCAGGATCGATCTTCATGGTAATAATGCGCGGCGCATAGGGTGACATTTCTTCGCGCGGATTCTGCAGTGCAGAATTCATTTCCCGCAGGATGTGCAGCCTTGCCTCGCGGGCCTGGGTCAGCGCATCAGACATGATCTCGCGCGTAATGCCCTTGATCTTGATATCCATCTGCAGTGCCGTGATGCCGGCCTCTGATCCCGCTACCTTAAAGTCCATATCGCCCAGATGATCTTCGTCACCCAGGATGTCAGTAAGAACCTTGTAGCGATCCTGTTCCTTGACGAGACCCATGGCGATACCGGCTACGGGTGCCTTGATGGGCACGCCCGCATCCATCAGCGCAAGGCTCGTACCGCAGACGCTTGCCATCGAGCTCGAACCGTTTGATTCGGTAATCTCTGAAACGACCCGCAGAACGTAGGGGAATTCTTCCTGACTTGGCATAACTGCCTGTATGCCGCGCTTGGCAAGCTTGCCGTGTCCGATTTCGCGGCGCTTCGGGCCTGACATGAAACCGGTTTCGCCAACGCAGTAGGGAGGAAAGTTGTAATGCAGCATGAAGTATTCGCGTCGCTCGCCGTCAAGGGCATCGATAAGCTGCGCATCACGCCCCGTACCCAGCGTCGTGGCGACAATCGCCTGGGTTTCGCCGCGCGTGAAAACCGCTGATCCATGGGCGCGTGGCAGCACCCCGACCTCAGCATGAATAGGACGGACGGTGTGCGTATCGCGGCCATCAATCCTCGGTTCGCCGTCAAGGACCCGGCCCCTGACGATTGTACTTTCCAGCTTCTTCAGCGCGCCGCCGACTTCATCGGCGCTCCAGCGGGGCGTTTCGCCGCCGGCCAGCTGTTCTAAAGCGGCGCCCTTGACCTCGCCAACGCGATCCTGGCGCGACTTCTTGTCGGTGATCTGGTAAGCCTCGGTCAACCCGGCAGTTGCCGCGCTGGCCACTGCGGCCACCATCTCCGGATCTGCCTCGGGCGCACTCCAGTCCCAAGAGGGCTTGCCGGCCTCTGCCGCCAGCTCGGTGATCGCGGCAACAGCAACCTGAAGCTGCTCGTGTCCGAACATGACGGCGCCGAGCATTACATCTTCAGCCAGCATATCGGCTTCTGACTCCACCATAAGCACGGCATCGCGCGTGCCAGCAACTATAAGCTCCAGGCTTGAAGTCTCGAGCTGGGTTTTCGTCGGGTTAAGCAGGTAGGCGCCGTCAAGATATCCTACTCGAGCCGCCGCGATCGGGCCTTGAAAAGGCATGCCGGAAATAGCCAGCGCAGCGGAGGCGCCGATCATCGCGGCAATATCAGGATCAACTTCCGGATTCAGCGAAACCACGGTTGCGACAACCTGAACTTCATTCTTGAAGCCCTTTGGAAAAAGCGGGCGAACTGGACGATCGATCAGTCGTGACGTGAGCGTCTCCTTTTCGCTGGGCCGCCCTTCACGCTTGAAAAAACCACCGGGAATACGCCCTGCGGCATAAGTCTTTTCCTGGTAATTGACAGTGAGCGGAAAGAAGCTCCGCCCGGGATCCGCCTCTTTCCTGCCAACAGCCGTCACCAGAACCACCGTGTCGTCTATATCAACGATAACCGCGCCATCTGCCTGGCGTGCGATTTCGCCGGTGGTCATTCGAACCTCCTGGTCCCCATACATAAATTTCTTTGTTACTACTGCCACTGCTTTTTCCTACTCTTTATCTGCCTACTGTTAAATAATTTCCTGCAACCTTAATCGCCGTTGATATCAACGACGCAAACCAAGCCGCTTGATCACGTCCTGATAACGCTTCAGGTCTTTGCCTTTAAGATAGTCAAGCAGCTTGCGACGCTGATTGACCATCTTGAGCAGCCCTCGCCGCGAGTGATGGTCTTTTTTGTGCTCGGCAAAGTGTGCCGACAGCTCATTTATGCGCGTCGTCAGCAACGCGACCTGCACTTCCGGAGAACCGGTATCTTTGCTACCGTTCTGATATTCCTCTATGACCTGTTTCTTGTGGTCCGTTGACAACGACATTTCCTGCTCCTGATTCCTCAAATTCGAGAATAAACAATCAATTATATCTATCGAGGCGCTTGCCAGACAAGCCGCTTCGCACTTTCAATTCACTCACCGGCGGGCATCAGCGATCAGAGACCGCGCGCCAATCATGCCGAAAACAAGCGCCGGGGCGCCACCCTGCCATCTGCCAGCACTTCACCGACGCCCAGGAAGCCATGGTTGTCACCATACAGCCTTACTTCACCGGCAACGGGCGCCTGCGCCACGCTGACCGGCTGGCCCCGGCGAATGTAAAAAGCACAGTCCTTATTCAGCGTGACTTCCGGGCGGTCGAATACGGCACTGTCGATAGCCTTGAGCTTCTGATCCAGAGCCGGAAAACCGCCTTCTCCAGCCAGCGCCTCCAGCTGATCAATCGTCAACATGTCCTCAGCCCCATAAGGCCCAACCGATGTGCGACGCAGGCCAACCACATGAGCAAGCGTGCCCATTGCTGCCGCGATATCCTCTGCCAGCGTTCGAACATAGGTGCCCTTGGAACACTTGACGTCAAACTCCGCGAACACGCCATCGAGGGAAATCAGATCGAGGGAATATATCTTTATGGGTCGTGCCTCACGCTCGACCTCAATGCCTTCGCGCGCCAGCTTGTAAAGCCGCTCGCCCTTGTGGCGCAGCGCCGAGTACATCGGCGGCGTCTGCATGATTTCGCCAACAAATCCACGCATAACCTCGCACAGACGATCTTCGTCAATCTGCGTCGTTGCATCGTTACCGGTGACTTTGCCTTCTGCATCTCCGGTATCAGTACTTACCCCAAATTGGCAGCGCACCTGGTAACGCTTGCCCGCCTCGAGAAGAAAGGCCGACATTTTGGTGGCCTGTCCGAAACAAATGGGCAGCAACCCGCTCGCCAGCGGATCGAGGCTGCCTGTGTGGCCTGCCTTGCGCGCACCGAACAGGCGCTTCACCCTTTGCAGGGACTGGTTTGAACTCTCGCCAACGGGCTTGTCGAGCAGCAATATGCCGTCGATCGCCCTGCCTTTCGTATGCCTTCTTCGACCCAAGCTAGCCACCCTCCGGCTCAGACCGGTTTGCGCCCGCAAGCAAGGCAGCAATTCTCTCGCCGCGATCTAGGCTGTCGTCGTATTCAAAACGAAGCTGGGGCATTGCCCGCAGTTTCATTCGCCCGCTCAGCAGGTGACGAAGCCGCCCAGATGCCGAGCGCAGCGCCTTGCTCGCGGATTCGGCGTTTTCGGGTCCGTTCATGCAGGTGAAGAAAACGCGGGCTATGCTCAGGTCACTGGCAACCTCAACCTCGGTCACGCCGACCAGGGCCAGCCTCGGGTCAGAGAACTCGCGCTGCAGCGTTTCGCTCAGCAGGCGATGAATCTCTTCCCCCACGCGCTTGCTTCTTGGAAATTCCTTCGGCATCAGACGGTCCGTGCAAATTCCTTGCGCTCGAAGCATTCAATCTGGTCGCCTACTTTGATGTCGTTGTAGTTCCTCACGCCGATACCGCATTCTGTGCCGGCCCGGACCTCGTTAACGTCATCTTTAAAGCGTCGCAGCGAGTCCAGCTCGCCCTCGAAGATCACTACGTTTTCGCGCAGAACCCTGACCGGTAAACTGCGCCGCACAAAGCCGTCGGCGACCATACAACCGGCCACCTGCCCGAACTTGGGCGAGCGGAAAACCTCCCTGACCTCTGCCAGCCCGACGATCTGCTCGCGTATCTCCGGTGAAAGCAGGCCACTGATCGCCTTCTTCACTTCGTCGATAGCTTCGTAGATCACCGAGTAGTAGTGCAGATCCACCCCCGTATCCTTGATTGCGGCACGCGCCGCAGCATCCGCTCGCACGTTAAAGCCCACCAGCACGGCGCTAGACGCCGCCGCCAGGTTGACGTCTGACTCGGTTATACCGCCTACGCCGGAGGAAATAACCTTCACCTCCACCTCGTCATGCGAAAGCTGGGAAAGGGACTGGCTGAGCGCCTCGGCGCTGCCCTGCACATCCGCCTTGATAAGAAGGTTCACCGAATGCTTCTCGCCCTCGCGCATCTGCGAAAAGACATCGTCCAGCTTTGCCGATTGCTGCAGGGCAAGCTTCACGTCGCGCTGCCGGCCCTGGCGAAGTTCTGCGACCTCGCGCGCCTTGCGCTCGTTCTCAACAACCAGCATCTCATCGCCGGCGTTCGGTGTTCCTGAAAGGCCGAGTACCACCACGGGCATAGACGGCCCTGCTTTATCCACTTCTTTGCCGCTTTCGTCGAACATCGCACGAATTCGGCCGACCTCTTTGCCCGCAAGGATAAAATCACCGGCAGCGAGGGTGCCACGACTCACAAGCAAGGTTGCTACTGCGCCCCTGCCCTTCTCAAGGCTGGACTCGATAACCACGCCTGCGGCGGGGCCCGCATCGACTGCCTTTAGCTCAAGCACCTCGGCCTGCAGCAGCACTGCGTCGAGAAGCTCGGGAATACCGTCGCCCGTTTTTGCCGATACGTTTACGAACATCACGTCGCCACCCCAGGCCTCGGGAATGACCTCCATCGCGGAAAGTTCGTTCTTAACCCTTTCAGGATCAGCGGCCTCGAGGTCGGTCTTATTGACCGCCACAACCAGCGGGACGCCCGCGGCGCGCGCGTGCTTCACCGCCTCTTCGGTCTGCGGCTTAACGCCATCATCCGCCGCCACGACCAGTATCACGATGTCTGTAACCTGGGCGCCGCGTGCTCGCATGGACGTAAACGCTTCGTGCCCCGGGGTATCAAGGAATGTGATGACACCTTTGTCGGTTTCGACATGGTAGGCGCCGATGTGCTGCGTAATGCCGCCGGCCTCGCCTTCGGTAACCCGCGTTCGGCGAATGTAATCGAGCAGCGAAGTCTTGCCGTGATCGACGTGCCCCATGATCGTAACGACCGGTGCACGTGCATTCTCTTCGCCCTCAACCACCTGAGCCTCAATAAGCTTGTCCTCGATTTCCGTCTCGCTGACCAGCTTCGGAATGTGACCGAGCTCTTCGACAACGAGGGTCGCAGTGTCCTGGTCGAGGCTCTGATTGATCGTGGTGATCACGCCCATATTCATGAGCGTGCGGATAACCTCGGGCGCCTTGATTGCGAGACGCTGGGCCAGCTCGCCCACGGTGAGCGCTTCGGGAATCGCGACTTCGCGAACGACAGGTGCAGTCGGCCTCTCGAAACCATGCTGCGAATCGCCAGATACCTGGACGCTGCGACGACGACGCGGCTTCTTGACCCGCCGCTGTCCGCTCTTGCCTGAGGCGACGTGAAGTTCCTTCCGACCGTAGCGTGTCGGCTTGGCCTTGGCTTCTTTCTTTTCGCGACGCGCCTGTTCTTCGCGGCGCTTGCGCTCTCGATCTGCTTTTTCCTGCTCTGCCAACCTGCGCGCAGCTTCGTCCGCCTTTTCCTTCGCCTCCAGCTCTTCTGCAACGCGCCGGGCATCGTCCTGCTCTTTGCGCTGCATCTCGAGCTTTTGCTCTTCTTCTTTGCGCAGAGCAGCCTCGGCCTCTCGCTTCTTCTCGAGCTCCAGCCTCTGTTCCTCGGCTTTTTTCTCGAGCACATCGCGCTTCACGTAGGTGCGCTTGCGGCGTACCTCGACGTTGACCGTGCGCGCACGCCCCTGCCCGCCCGGCATTCTCAGCTCGCTCTGCTGTTTGCGCTTCAAGGTGATCTTTCCCGGACCGGCGCTCGCAGCTTCCTTCTTGCCATGACTTCGGCGCAGGTAGGTCAGAAGCTCCATCTTGGCGTCATCGCTGATCTTGTCTTCAGCACCAGACACCTTGAGCCCTGCTTCATCGAGCTGCGTCAGCAGCCTCTCAACAGGTACTTTCAGAACTTCTGCAAATTGTGCAACAGTAACTTCCGCCATTTAATCGCTCCGGTAAGCGTCTATCACTTAGCTTCGGCTTCGGCGCCGACTTCGGTTTCGGCTTCTTCAAACCAGTGCGCTCTTGCCTTCATAATCAGGTCTGCGGCGCGCTCGGGATCAATTTCCGCAATTTCTTCCAGGTCAGGCACACCCTGCTCGGCGAGATCCTCGCGGGTGACCACGCCGTGGCTGGCAAGAATAAATGCCAGCGCCTTGTCCAT
>JABDLF010000018.1 GCA_013003115.1 Gammaproteobacteria bacterium | reverse complement strand
GGCTTCGGCGCTCGCGGGAATTTTGGCATCCGGGGAATCCGTATTTTTGTCGACGGCATTCCGGCGGGCCTGCCCGACGGCCAGGTGCAGGTCGACAGCCTCGATGCGTCACAGATCAGCAGCATCGAGGTGCTGCGCGGTCCGGCTGCCGCCCAGTACGGCAACGGCGCCGGCGGCGTTATTCTTATCGAGACCGTTCCGGCAGAAGCCGCACCGCCTTGGCAGCTTTCCCTTGGTCTCGGGGAGAATGGTTTTGAAAACTATGCGGCGGCAGTAAAAGCGCAGGGGGAGGGTGCGCCTGTTAGCGCGCATTTCACGGCATCACGGCTTGTTCTCGATGGTCATCGAGAGCAGGCGCGCAGCGACCACCGGCGCATGGCTGCGAAGCTCAGCTTCAGACTCAGCGAACGCGATCGGCTTGATTTGAGCGCTCGCGCCACCGACGCGCCCCTGTCGGAGGACCCGGGCGGGCTCGGTTTGTCCGATCTCTACGCGAGACCCGATGCGGCGGCCGCCAACAACCTGCGTTTTAACGCCGGCGAGTCCCTCGACCAGCAGAGCGTTGCATGGCGCTGGCGGCATGAAGGTGCAGGAGACGGGTCTGCCGTTACTGTCAGTAACTACTTCACGTGGCGGGACTTCGAAAATCGCCTGCCTTTCCAGGCCGGCGGATCGGTCAGGATTGACAGGCGCCTCGGCGGAATCAGTGCGCAGTACCGTTGGTCCGGGCCACTTGCCGCAAACTGGGTTGCCGGTATTGAGACCGACCAGCAGCGGGATCGGCGGCAACGATTCGACAACGATTTTGGCGTGCCCGGCACGCAGCGCCTCAACCAGGAAGAAATCGTTACGGCGGCCGGTGCTTACCTTGGCAGCGATCACGCGCTGGGGCCTTATGCACTGCAGACGGCGCTGCGATTCGATTCGCTGCGCGTAGAGCTGCGCGATGCATTTCCGGGCGACGGCGACGATTCAGGGCGCCGTCGATTTCAGCGCCTGAGCCATGGCCTGGGGTTGAGCAGGCGATTCGCCAGCGGCCTGAGTGCTTATGCGCGCTTCGCATCGTCTTATGACACGCCCACGACCACCGAGCTGGCCAATCCCCTCGGCAGCGGTTTTAACACAGAGCTTGATCCGCAGACTTCGCTCTCCTACGAGGCTGGCATTAAAGCGGGCGGTGCCGTTTCTGTGCAGCTGGCGCTGTACCAGGTCGACACGCGCGACGAACTGGTCGCTTTTGAGCTGGCAGGGCAGCCGGGTCGCAGCTTTTTTGAAAATGCCGGAGCTTCGCGGCGCCGAGGTGCCGAAGTGTCATTTGTCCCGCGAGCCCGGGGCACCCTCGATTGGCGCCTGGTGGCATCCTGGGCGGACGCTGAATTCAGGCGATTTTCGAGCGGCGGCGTCGATTTTTCCGGCAACATTCTGCCCGGCACGCCAGCGCTCAGGCTGGCGGGAAGTCTTGACTGGCAACCGGGCGAAAACTGGCGCTTTGGCGCTGATCTTGAACGTGTCGAAAGGGTGTATGCGGACAACGCCAATGCCGTGCGGAGCCCGGACTACCTGGACGTTGGCGTGCGTATCGCCTGGGGCAGGGCTTTTGGGTCCACGAGGTTTGAGACCTTCGCGGGCGTCAAGAATTTGCTGGACAGGGTTTTTGCGGACAATCTCCGCATCAACGCCTTCGGTGGTCGCTATTTCGAGCCGGCTCCCGGCCGCTACCTGCACGCGGGCGTTCGGCTGTATGCCTTGCCCTGATCAGGCAGGGCGCTTGTATTTTTTGTAGTGCAGGACTTTGGCGTGGCTAATCCACTTGTTAGATACCAGGGCTTCGGGCAGGGGGTTTGCCACGTAATTCAGCCATTCCAGATCGCGCTTGCCGAAACGCGCAATCTGACGGTAGTGAAATACGCCCGCGTCGTTTAGCAGTCCTGCCAGCTTCTGATCCACGCCGGTCAGCGCCGTGAGGTCGTCGGGCTCACCTTCCGGCGGATTGTTCAGCCATACGGGAGCCTCACCGGCCGGTCTCGGCACCGAGCCGGACTCAGAGTCAATCAAGGCAGGATTGACGCCGCTGATATCGGGGTCATCCGAGCTTGCCGCCAGATCTGCAGACTGGAGCGTCGGCTTGTCGACCGTCACCGCAACGCCGTCGGCGGGCGACGCTTGCTCGCCCTCGCCGGACTTCAGAACGCGCTTGATCTTGGGATCTGTGCCACGCAGCTTGTTTTCCAGCATGGCGGCTCGTCTTTTCCACCTGAGCACTCGCCGTTTGAGTTTCTCGATATTTTTCGAGTCGTGCTTAAGTGCGGTAACCAAGGTTGTAATCGACTTGTCTTTGTCATCAATGACAGCCTGCAGGCTGCGCAGCTGGTCGATCTCTTCCCGCTGTTTGTCGATAATGCGCGACTTGGTTGCCAGGTCATTCTTATAGGTCTCGACCGTTGATTCCCAGGCGCCAAGCTTGTTTTGAATTTCGCCGGCGCCCTGGATCTGTTCTTCCAGCGCCTTGATGCGCTGGTCCCGACCCATCAACTCACTCTTCAGCTGACTAAGTCGTGCCTCTCGCTCGCGCACCTCAAACTTGGCTTTGCGCGCGTCCTCAACCTGCTTTTTCATCTCGCCAAAATGACTGGCAGTTTTATCTATGTCCGCCTTGAGTTCGGAGAGTTTTTCAGCCCGGCTTTCGGCGAGGCGTTCAAATTCTGAAAGGCGTTCTATCTCCTGGTACAGGTCGCGCAGATTCTTGCGGGCCTGATCCAGCTCGTTCTCGAGTTGTGCCAGCTTCTTGCCCTGGCTCTCGAGTTTCGGTTCATATTTTTCCCGGCTTTCCTTGTATTCAACAAGCGTGCCCTGAAGGTCACTGATCTCCTGGTCTCGCCTTTGCAGCTTGCTCTCAAGCTCTGCGAGGGCCTCTGATTTGTCTTTGAGTTCTGCCTGGATAACATGCTGTTGTGCCGTAGCCTGGCTCGATTCACTGCCATCGCGCAGCTCAGCGTACTGCTCGGCCAGCTCGGAAAGCGCCCTGTTACGTTCCTCAAGCTGCGCGCGCAAGGCTTCGTTGTCGATCGACTCCTGGGTGAGGCGCCCTTCCAGCTCTTTGACAGATGCTTCCAGTTCGGGTGCGGTTTCTTCCTCTACCCTGCGCAGGCGCAGCAGATCCATCTGCTGCGTGTCAATAATGTCTGTGCGGCTGTTGAGCTCGCCCTCCAGCTCGAGGATCTTTTTCGCCCGGGCGGCCGCCAGCTGCTCGAGTTCGGCAAGGCGCTGCAGTTCACCCTGCTGAGCCTTGTTGATCATTATCTGATCTTCGAGTTCGCTCTTGAGAGCCGCAGCCTCCTCGATGCGCTGTTGTGCGTCCGCAGTTGCGCCTGGACCTGCCGCAACAAATTCGCTGAGTTCGCTTCTGAGCCCCTCGATTTCTGCATCGCGTTCGGCAAGCTGAGCCTGCATCGCATGAATACTCTCTTCCTTTGCGCTGGCAACGGCTTCGAGTTCGGCAATTTGTTCTTTAAGCGGCTCCAGCAGCTCTGAATCCTGATCCGAGCTGCCAAGCGTTGCCTGCGCTTGCTCAAGTCTCGCAATCTGTTCCGCCGCACTTTGCTCGGCCTCTGCTGCCGCGTGCCGCAAATTCTGCAGCTCTTCCCTGAGTTCGACCACGACGGCGTTTTTCGCCGACAGCCGCGTCTGCAGGTCGTGGGTATTCGCGTCCTGACCCTGGCGGATGGTCTCAAGCTCTGTATTTGCACTGTCCGCCGCCGCTTCTGCGGCGCTGAGACTTTGCTGCAGGCTTTCGCGCTCCTGCTCCAGGTCGATTATTTTTGCGTCCCGCTCCGCTGCGGCCTCTCGCAGCCTAAGCTCTTCTCCTTCGAGCTGCTGATTAAGGGCGGCGATAGCATTGTCACGTTCACGCAGCTGCGTCTCGTGTGCCGCCAGTTTTTCACCGCTGCTGGTAAGCTCGGCGCGCAGCTGCTCGAGCTCGGTCTGTGCATCTGCATAAGCCTGCTGCACGCTGGTGAGCTCTTCCCTTAGCGCCTGCTGATCCGCTGCCCGGCTTTGTTCGAGTTTGGCCAGCTGCTGGTCTTTTTCTTCCTGCAGTTGCTCCAGTTCACCGATACGTTGATGGCGCTCGCTCAGCTCAGTCTTGTAGCGCTCTGCATCGGCGCGCGTAACGTCCAGTTCACTTTCCAGTTCGGCAAGCGCCTGCGTTGCCGTACGCGCAGTCTCGCTATGTTCTTCGAGCTCTCCGACCTTGTCGGCCAGCATCTGTTTTTCGGCTTCGAGGGTTTCAACGCTGGTCAGTGCGTTGCGCAAACTGGCTTTATGTTCCTCGCCGGATTTTCTGAGCGTCTCAATAACTTCGCTGAGCTGGCTCGTTTCATCTGCGAATTGTTCGTTCTGCTGTTCGAGTAACGCTACCCGGGACTCGGCCGCATCCAGCAACTCGAGGCGTTCGCTGGTTTTTAGTCTTTCCTCGGCGGCTTCGCCCAGGCGATCATGCAGCTCATCAATCAGGGAAGATTTTTTCTGAACCTCTGACTGCAGCGTTGTCAGCGTGCTGCGCCAGGACTGCAGCCGTTCTTCCTGGTCACTGAATCTCTCTATAACGCCCTCGAGGTAGCGAATCCTCTCGGCATCCTCGCTGACAGGGGTCTCCGTTTCCTGCAACGCTGCGAGGCGCGCCTGTTCTTCAAGGTCCTCGCGCAGGCGCTGCGCCTCCACAAGCGCGGCGTCGTTTTCCTCACGCAGCTGGTTGGCAATCTCAAGCTGCTCATCATGAGCGGTTCTGAGTTGCAATGTTTCCGAGCGCGCGCTTTCGAGTTCGTCGCGCAACGTATCGATAACTGCTTCCTGCGCACCCAGCTGACTGATAGATTCGTGGTCGCCGATGAGCGCGGTGGCGGGGGGAGCCCTGAGTGCCCAGACGAGCCAGCCGCCGATGATGCCGGCAAGCAGCAGGAAAACAGTGCTGAGCAAAACCTGCGGAGAAACCTGCAGCGATGTCAGCGGCAGCTTGAGACCCTGTTCCGGTTTTGCGGGCCTGGCAATCACAGTGGGTTGGCGCGTTGCGGGCACAACAGCAAGGGATGTGCTCAGACGAAGATCAAGGCTGCTTTTCGTTGCGGGTGCAGAAGTCTGTAACGTCGGGCCTGCCTCGGATTTCGAAGAGATCGCGGCGGGTTCTGTAGTCGTCAGCCTGGCCTGGAAAACGAGGAATGCCGCGCCAAGTAATAAGGTCGCGATCAATCCCAGCAGGGCGACAAAGAATCTGCTCATGTACTATCCCGAACCCTTCCCAAATGAAATGGGAGATGAATGCACCAGATTATGACAATTATGGTCTCGCATACCAAGTAAGCGCTTGATCTTATTGTCTGAAAAACAACGGATATGGCCTTATCCGAATAAAATATGATTTTAAGGTCGGCGTCGGCTTGTGACCGGATTCGCATCACATTTTCGGGCAAAGCTGGCTTGACGGGCCGTCGGGCGAGCGCCGGGGTCCGGCACAACCGTTGATTTGCGCAATATTCGGGGAACATCCTGTAATGAGAATAAACTTTACCCAAAACCGCAGCTTGCGCTTGTGCAGCGTGCTCACTGCGTTAGTTTTGGCGAACAATCACGGAGTCCCGAGCCCATGAAAACGTCGGAACCAGGGTCGCAGAGCGACGGCGAGGTCCTTGCCGACCTGCTCAGCCTGATGCGCCTCGAGCGGCTGGAGGACAACCTGTTTCGTGGCCAGAGTCGGGACATTGGCAGCCCGAGGGTATTTGGCGGGCAGGTGCTGGGCCAGGCGCTCGCAGCTGCGGGGCAAACGGTGACCGGCCGCGCAGCGCACTCGCTGCATGCCTATTTTCTGCGGGCAGGGGACGTTGAGTCGCCCATCGTCTACGAGGTCGATCGCAGCAGGGATGGCAGGAGCTTCACGAGTCGGCGCGTGGTGGCAATCCAGCATGGCCGACCAATTCTGAACCTGGCGGCCTCTTTCCAGCTCGAGGAAGATGGGCTCGACCACCAGGCAGAAATGCCGCGGGTGCCGGGGCCGGAGAGTCTTGCGGATTCCCGTCACTACAAGCGTGAAGTGGTAAGCAAGGTTCCCGAAAAAATGCGTCGCTACCTGACGACCCGGCGACCCTTTGAATTTCGCCATGTGGAGCCGCCGGATCTCCTGGCTCCGCGCAAGCGCCCGGCAGAGCAGTTCATCTGGTTCAGGGCGCTTGGCGAGCTTTCGCAAGATCCTGAATTGCACAAAGTGCTGCTTGCCTACGTATCCGATTACAACCTCATCGGAACAGCGACATTGCCTCACGGAATCTCGTTCCTGCAGGGCAATGTGCAAATGGCGAGCCTTGATCATGCGATGTGGTTCCATCGACAAGCGCGGCTGGATCAGTGGTTGCTGTATGCGCTCGACAGCCCGAGTGCATCAGGAGCGCGAGGTCTTGCGCGCGGGCGGATATTCACGGCTGACGGACTTCTGGTGGCATCGACCGCCCAGGAAGGTTTGATTCGTCTGTGGCCCGGAGATGGTTGATTTTCAAGGGAAACAGGGGAGCCAACCGCGGGCTCGCAAGTGTTCTCAGCATCATGCCTGACGCGGCTTTGCCTTGTGATCGCTGCCCGCATCCATAACAATGCGTCGGCACAAAAGGGAATCCCCGAGTAATGGCAAACCTGATAACAACCGGCCGACTGGCACTGCTTTATGTCGTCATCTATTTCGCCTACCAGCCCATCGGCTGGTGGCATCTGGCCAACGTTGCGCTGCTGATTTTTGTATTTGTCAGTGATGCGTTTGATGGCTGGGTGGCACGCAAGCGTAATGAGACCAGCGTCTTTGGTGCCATGTTCGATATCGCTGCTGACCGGATTGTGGAGCTGTCGCTTTGGATCGCCTACCTGCCGCTTGGCCTGGTGCCGCTCTGGGCGCCGTTGATCTTTATACTTCGCGGCAGCCTTGTAGACGCAATACGCGCAGGCCAGACGGGTAAAGAGGGCGGTACGCCTTTTGACATGATGAAGAGCCCGGTGGCGAAATTCCTGGTCGCAGGGCGTTTCATGCGCGGCTTCTATGCCGCAATGAAGGGGATCCTCTTTTGCTGGTTGTTGCTCATTCACCCGCTGCCCGGGCTTATTCCGGAAATCTGGAGCCAGTGGGGATTCGTTCTAAGCCTCATTGGCGACGCGCTGATATGGATTGTGGTTGTTCTGTGCGTCCTTCGCGGACTGCCGGTGATCGTCGAATTTGCGGCCGAGCATGCGATGTCGCCGGATAGCGGTCGCGAATGAAACTCGTTCTATTAGATATCGACGGGACTTTGATCAAAGCCCCGAGCTCCGAGCGGCGCTTTGCCGGGCACTTGCGTGAACTTGGCCGCATAGGCATGCGCGAAAATCTGGCGTTCGCATGGTTTGCGCTGCGATATTTCCCGATGTTCGGTACCGGCGTTCTACGCAAGGACAAAGCCTATCTCGCCGGCATCAGTGAGGAAGAGATAAAGGAACTCGCTCACGAATTTGTAACTGACAGGCTCGCGCATTCGCTTTTTGAACCAGTCTGCGCGCGCGTTCGACATCATCTGCAGATAGGCGACGAGGTCTGGTTGCTGAGCGGTACGCTGAGCTACATCGCTACCAGTCTTGCTGAGGTGCTGCGCCTCGAACACGTGCGTGCTACAGAGTGCGTGATAAAGAACGGACTGCTCGCTGCACGCCCTCCCGTGGTGCACCCTTACGGCAAGGCGAAGGTCGAGATCGCCCGGGAGCTTTGCCGGGAACGCGGCTTCGATTTTGGCCAGGCGATCGCGTATGCGGATTCATGGGCTGACCGGCATCTGATGGAGGAGGTCGGCACTGCGGTCGCAGTAATGCCGGACAAAAAGCTTGCCGAGCTCGCGATCAGGCGCAGCTGGGAAATTCTCGAACCCGGAGCCACCATTCCAGAGGCGGCAGGCGGGCTGGAAACGCGCCAGTAAGGCCAGCTTATGTCTACGCCAAAGAAGATTGCGCTTTTTGTCTGGCTGGTGCTGTCGATAGGTCTCGGCTGGGTCGCCCTTAACTACCCGGTTGCAGAGCGCCTTGTCGGTCTAGCCGAATGGGTCCGCGCCAATCCCTGGCAGTCAATTCCGCTGTTTGTCTTTACCTATGTAGCGGTTACCGTACTGATGGCGCCGGGCTGGATTATGACGGTTTTCGGTGGCTATCTTTTCGGCTGGCTCGCGGGTACCGCGGTGGTTTCGGTAGCCAGCTTGCTGGGTGCGATTGCAGCCTTTGTAGCCGGCCGGACCTTCCTGCGTGACTGGGTTGCGGGTCGTGCCGAGAAGTTTCCGCGCTTTCATGCCATCGACAGGGCGATAGAGAAAAAGGGCTTCGCTGTCGTATTTCTTACAAGAGTCTCAGCCGTGTTTCCCTACAATCTGCTCAACTATCTTTATGGGGTAACCGGCATCGACCTCGGTCGCTATGCGCTGGCAACCTGGCTGGGCATGCTGCCCGTTATCGCGATGTATGTGTTTGCCGGCGCTACAGCGGAGGACATACTTGCGCTGGCAAGGGGCGAGGCTGACAGCGGGCAGGCAGGCGTCGTCATCGCCGTTGTTGCAGCCGTCGCGATTATTCTCGTTGTGGTCATCCTGACGAAGACCGCGACACGCATGCTTGACGAAGATCTGGCCGCCGGGGAGGCAGATCCAGGCAATTGAGTCAGGAGACTTCGCCCCCGCAGCGCTTTTTTTATCCGGGCGCAAACCCCGTTCTTGCGCTTAAGCACCGGAAACCTAAGAAAAAAACAAACCTTTTGCGCAAATTCCCCAACGGGTTTAAGCTCAAGTGAGGGCTCTCGCCGGGAATTCCGGGCGCGGGCCGGGGTCAGAAATAAGGTGGGCACCGGGGAGTAACAACATGGCGGGCAAGACATTCGGAGCTTTCACAGGGCGAGCAAGTTGTGCGCTCCTGGGCTTTGCAGCCCTGGCGGCATGCACCTCTTCCCCCTACATACCCGAGCAAAAGTTTGCCGAGGCGTCCGAGGCGAGGCTTGTCGTCGTAACCGGGTCTCGCATTCCGCAAATGATCGACATGAACGAAAGGAATGTAAGGTCGTCAACGCCCACTTCAGTAATCACGATGGATGATATTGAGAGAACCGGCGAACTCACGCTGTGTCGGGCGTTAAGGCGCATGATGCCGAACATGATTGGCAAGATGCCCGGGCAGCCCGCCACCCTTGCCGACATTCAGAATAATCTCCGCTGCTGATTTCTTTTGATACAGGCGGGGTGGAGCGCGCGATATGAAGACGTTGCCAAAAATCCTGATCCTCGCCCTTGTTGCCCCGATCGTGGCGGCATGCAGTTCGTCCCCTTACACGCCGGAGAAGAAATTTGCCGGCGCGGCGGAGAAGCGCCTGGTGCGGCTCGCCGGCTCTCGAATTCCCCAGATGGTTGATCTGGGCGACGCCATTCCCGCGGTTCGCTCACCAATGACCATCATCACGCGGGATCAGATCGACGCCAATGGCGCCAGAAGCGTTGCGGAGTTGCTGGGGAATTTCAGCTTTGATTATTCAGGCAGCGGCGGGCGCTGATCGCAGCGCCTGAGATTTCGCCGGCAAATCAGGAACTCTGGAGAATGGCCGCGACATCTTCGTGTCCGGCCCTGCGTGCCAGCGCGGCGGCAGTGAAGCCACCTCGGTTTACCGCACTCTTGTCTGCGCCAGCCGCCAGCAGGCGTGATGCGATGTCGACGTGCCCAAAGAACGCAGCGTAGTGCAGCGCGGTGTCGCCATCTTCATCCGCCGCATTCGGATCAAGTTCCATATCGAGCAGCATCTCGACCATCGCAAAGCTGCCGGATATTACGGCCCGCTGCAAAACGGTCGCGCCGTTCTGGCCTCGCTCTGAGATATCGCTGCCGGCCTCAATCATCAACGCGGCCGCTGCCACGTTTTTGTTGTCCAGGGCGCGGACCAGCGGGGTCGCGCTATCGAGGGCCCTGGCATTCAGTTTGGCACCGTTTTGCAGAAGCAGCCCGATGACATCTTCGTTGCCGTTGATTGCCGCCGCGTGCAGCGGCGTGTCGCGGGACTCTGACAAGGCGTCGATGTTTGCGCCGTTAGCGACGAGAAAAGTCGCCGTCTGTACATGCCCGCCCAGTGCCGCCCAGTGAAGCGGCGTCGTGCGATTGCCATGACGCTGGTTGATCTTTATCCCGTTTTCCATCAGGAGGCGCACAAAGTCGGTATTACCGTTGGCCGCTGCGACGTGGATGAGTCCGGCACCGGTTTCTGATTTTGCATTTAATCTGGCGCCTCTCGAAACCAGGGCGCTGATGGTCTCGCGCTGATCACTGGTGGTTGCCAGCAGCAGGGCGGTGTTACTGAAAATATCCGGGCGATCGATCTTTGCGCCTTTGTCGAGCAACAGGTTGACGATATCGGTTGCTCCGGCGCCTGCCGCAAGATGCAGGGCGGTGCTTTTTGAATTTTCGGTGGCTTCATCGACAGGGATGCCGGCAGCGAGGAGCAGCCTGGCTATCCCGGTATTTCCGCGACCGGCCGCCACGTGCAGGGCGTTCTGCCCGGTACCCAGGGTGCGCTCGACTCGCGCACCCCTTTCCAGCAGCAACCTGACCGTATCGTCGTCGCCCCCTGCTGCCGCCAGTATCAGTGGCGTCTCCCCGCGCGGCCCGCGTTTTTCAATGTCTGCGCCTGCTGCGATGAGTTCTCGGGTTATTGCGGCATTGCCGGTAGTTGCAGCCCAATGCAGCGCCGTAAACCCGTCGCTGTCGGCAGCGTCGATTGCTGCGCCGGAGCTTATCAGCTGCCTTAGCGTTTCGGTGTCATCGGCGCGTGTCGCTTCGATGAGGGGCATCTCGGCGAATGCGGGCGCGAAAAGCATTGCAATAAAAATGGCGGCAGCGTGCCTGGTAAGAACGCGCCTGTTTGTTGTTGTATGCCTGGTCATAGAATCACCTTGAACATCTGCCCGGGCTCTGGCTGTCCATCCGGATACATCCCGTTGATGAGGCGCAATCTGTCAACCGGGTAGTTCGGCAGCGGCGATTCGTCGGCGAGACTCTCGAAACTCGTCGTCTCATCCGCGCGGATGACTCTGACCTGAAGTTTACGGGCCACCTGGTAATCGGCCTGATTCATGCGGTCCAGACTGAAGATCATGGCGATAAAGTCCTCATCGGCTGCGATCCTGCTGAGGTCGCGCTTGCCGGCGCCGGCAAAGATGTAGGCCTTGCGCCTGCGTTGGTCGAATACTACGACATAGCGGACCGGCTTTGGGCCAAACGGGCTGTCTGCCCGGTTTGCAATGGCGATGTAGGCCGGCATTCCGGCAATAGTCAGGCTGCGGCCGTCGCGCACGTTGTTTTCGCCGAGCTGTCGTTTCAGCATTTCTTCCGGCGTATCGTTGCGGTAGGAATACGCATTGATCTGCAGGATAGCGTCGTTGTCCGGCGATACGGCCATAATTCGGCTGCCCTCATTGTCGAGCCTCCAGCCTTCGCGGAAGCGCATCTTGATGCCGAGCTGCGGGTGATAGAACTGCCTGTCCCGCAGGATACCCACCTGTTCGCGTTCGCCCCACTTAAGCCCGTTGATACGCTCAAGATATTCCTCGGCGCGCTCTTCGGCACCGCCGTCGCCGATATTCTCCGCCGCTTTGATAACTTCGCGATAACGCTTGTCGTTGTCCGGATGACTGGAAAGCAGGCCGTGGTAAACGCGCGCCTCGCGCCCCTCGGTCCGGGCCTGGCGAATTTCAAACTTCTCTTTTTGTTTAAGAAGCTCGATTGTCGCCAGCATCGAGGACGGGGGATAGCCGGCCCGTGCCATGTTACGCGCGCCAAGTTCATCTGCCTCAAGTTCGAATTTGCGGCCATAGCCACGCACGAACACACCACCGAAAGCGTCACCCAGGACGAAGCCGCCGGAGCTGCCGGTGGCCAGGCCTGCCGCCGCGCCGAAGACTTTGGCGATCTTGGAGCGCGTTTCGAGACGCGCGGCATGTCGGGCCGTCACGTGGGCAATTTCGTGGCCGAGCACGGCCGCGAGCTCGGCCTCGGAGTTCAGGTGCGCCAGCATCCCGCGGGATATGTAGAGGTAGCCCCCTGGCATTGCGAAGGCGTTGACGGTGTCATCGTCCAAGACCGTAAAGGTGTAGTTGATGTCCGGCCGGTCGCTGACCCTGGCGAGCTTTTGTCCGATTTCGTTAATGTAGGCCTGTAATCGCTTGCTGCGGTAAGCGCCATAGGATTTGAGAATGTACGGGTGCTGCTCCTTGCCTATGCGCTGCTCGTCTTCCTCGGACATCGCGAAAACGCGGTGGCCTGGCTGTGGGGCTGCGTGCAACCCGTGGGCAGCAAATACGGAAATACAGGTCAACGACGCGGCGAGCAGCGTTAAACTAAGTCTTCGTGCCAGTGGTTTGTCGAGCATTGCTTTACCGATTAAATCAGGGCGGACCGGATTAATAGACAATTATAAGGGACGGATTACGCCGCAAAGCTGCTCCGCATGAACCAAATCTGGACAATCACAGTCGAAGATGGCTGTGGGCACTTCTAAGACTCCGGGCACAAATATACTATTCGAGACCTAATGAAACTTCTAAAGCCTTGTATTTATTCTGTCCTCCTTGCCGCGCCTCTGGTTGCCGGCGGCTCGCTGGCCGGGGAGGTCGACGAAGGCGGGGTGGTGGGACCTGCCGTGGAACTGCCCGTCGAGGCCGATGCCGAGATGCTGCTGCCGGGTGAGGCGCCGGCCGATGACGGCGAAGCGCTGTCGGGTGTGGCTGCGGAGGAGCCCGGTGATGCACTGCCGGCGGAAGAGTCGTTGCCCACGCAGGCGGTGATCGAGGCCCGGGCGCGCCTGCAGGAAATCGAGGAGCGAGAGGGGCCCGAGAGCCCGGCACTGTCTGATGCCCTTGAATCCCTCGCAATTACCGAAATACAGGCGGGCGATTTAGACGCCGCCGAAACCAGCCTCAAGCGATCTATTGAGGCAGTGGAATTCAGTTCGGGTGTGTATTCACAGCGGCTTGCCAGGCCTTTGGCGCTGCTGGGTGAACTGTACATCGATCGCGGCAAACTGGATGACGCGCTGGAAGCCTATCGTCGGGCGCAGCACGTGCTACACCGGGCCGATGGCGTCTACACCCTCGAACAGCTTGATTACCTGGATAAAATTTCGAGCATATTTGTGGAAAAGCGCAAATATGCCGAAGCTGACAGGCACAAGAATTTTTCGTTTTTTGTCAGCGAAAAAAACTACGGCCCTGAAAGCCCCGACCTCGTGCCGGCGATAATGGACCTGGGTGGCTGGCTGCAGCGGGTGGGCAAGACGCGCGAGGCGCGCAAACTTTACGAGCGTGCCGCCGGCATCCTCGAGCAGGCTTACGGGGCAGACGATCCGTCGCTGATACAGCCACTGCTGGCGCTTGGAACCGCGACGCGCAAGCGCGGCCAATATCGCAAGCAGCGCGAAGGGGCGCTTAAGCGGGTTGTCAACATTGTGAGCGACAACGAGGCCTCCGACGCGTCGGATAAAGCAGAGTCCTGGGCCAAGCTCGGCGACTTCTATATTCTGGTTGACGACAGCGGCCGTGCTGCCGAGGCGTATGCGAATAGCTGGGAGGCAATCCAGGAGGATGCGTCCCTTGCGAACGAAACTCGTGGCATACAGAGCGAGCCGAGGCTCCTGCATTTCCAGCGTCGAATCTACCTCATGCAAAACACGCCCAGGTCGAGCGTCGAGGGTTACGACAGGTCGCTCGAGGAATTCCCTCTTGATATAGAGTTTGAGGTCAGCGTCGGACCCAATGGGCAAGTCCTGGCGGTGCGGGCTTTAAACTTAAATGCAA
This sequence comes from Gammaproteobacteria bacterium, assembly GCA_013003115.1. Lineage (GTDB taxonomy): Bacteria > Pseudomonadota > Gammaproteobacteria > Steroidobacterales > JABDLF01 > JABDLF01. The sequence goes on along the minus strand of JABDLF010000018.1, from coordinate 38,475 downwards.
CGGCAACGACGCGCCGCCAGCTTCGCCGCTATGTGCGAGAGGCGCGCTTTCGACCGGCTATCATCGACGGCAAACCCGTGCGCGCGGACAATTTTCGATTTAAGGAAAGAGTGATTATCGTCCGCCCGGAGGGCGGTTAGGCCCGCTTATCCCGCATCGCTGGCCGCACTGCCGTCGCCAGGCATGGCCAGGAACTCGCCGAGTTGTTCCGCAAGTCCTTCGCAGGCTGCCTTGCCTGTGCGCGCGATCATGGGAATGGGCAATATCAGGCCCGCGACGTAGGAAGTGCCCTTCGAGTCTGCGCTTATATAGCCGGCCGCATTCAGGTTCTTCATATCCCAGATCGTGGCCTCATACGAGGAGTCACGCTCCCACCAGTTAAGTCCGAAACAGCCTCCGCCGGCTGCGCCGATGGTGCAGGTCATGCTGCCGCCCTGATCCGTGGTTTCTGTATTGCCGTCAAGCCAGACCAGGTAGCGGACCCGGGTCTCATTGACCTTGCCGGCGACCAGCGGGTCGTTCAGAACCCGCGACAGGTCATCGAGATTGTTGGGCGCCAGTCGCGGCTCGAAAAACGGGAACATGGCATCAACAAATTCCGATTCACTCACAAGGCTGAGCCGTGAGTTGCGCCCAGCCAGGGCATTGTTGACACATTCCGTAAAGCTCGCTTCCGTCTCGTCATCGGTGTGTTTTGCGCGACCAAGAATGACTACAGCGTCGTCGGTTTCCATCAGCGTCACCGCGCGGCGCGATTCCTCAATGCGCGTTGACACGCATGCCGTCAGCAACACAGACAGGCCCAGCACTGCAGTGGCGATGACTGATTTTCTGCTGGTTTTCATTCGCTGCCCTCAGTGCTCAGACTAGCACTCGTCTGCGCATCGGCGGGGTCGTCCACACCTATGCCTTTGCTTTCCAGCCACGCGGCAACGCCCGGCACGCGCTCGAAGCCGAGGGCGACGGCTGCAGCGCCATCTCGAATTGCGGTTGCAGTGGCTTCACGCAGCCCCTCAACGTCCCTAAATGCCGTCCAGGCGCTTTTTCCGTAGCCGACAACGCGCCAGCTGGCAATGGGTGTGCCGTCCGGTTGCCACATCAGGATCTGGTACTTGAAAGAAACCGCGAAAAACCGCTGACCCGTCTCGCGCGGCGTCAGGAACCCGTATTCGGTTACCTTGATTTGCAGAAGGGCATCAAGGTCAGAGCGCGACACGCCGCGATCAGGCGGCGTGTCAATGTCTACGGTGCGGGCAAACATCGTTTCAAAAAGATTCAGGAACATCTCTTCGTTGAGCTGGCCGGAGGAAATCACCCACTCATCGCCGAGGTTGCGATCTTCGGAATGGGTGAAATCCCGAAACTCGTCGTCCATGTATATGCCAACCGCAACCGGGATGGCGCCGACTACAGGCGTTGGAACGCTGCCGGTCACCGGCACCACGTGGGAGCAGGCCGCCGTACCCGCAATAACAATGATGTATAACAGCGCTTTGAGCGGTTTAATTGCAGTCATGCGTCGTCGAGACCTGCCTCATGTCTTTACTACAAGGAGCATAATAAAATAGTTGCGAGACCATTGTCCCGCCGTTTGAATTCTACCGGTTGTCGCCGTATTTAGCGGGGATGCGAACTTTGAATCAACACCATGTCTAACATCAGAGTGGCCCGGAACGCCCTGGGTTCCCCGCTCGTGCGGGGTCGGACAGGCTAATATCAATGGTTTACGTGAATACGGCGGTCGATCAGGGCTATAGTCTCGTAATATTCCGACTTGCGCCGGGGAGTTCCGGGAGACCTTCTATGTACTTCAAAATCAGCTTATTGTTCGCCACGCTGCTTCTTTTGGCCGGGTGCCCCAGCCAGAGCACCCCCACGATGCCGGCGCCACCCAGCCCGTCGTCGACGTCGTCGCCGTCCAGCCCCAGCAGCCCCAGTAGTCCGAGTAGCCCTAGTAGTCCGAGCAGTCCAAGCTCGCCCTCGTCATCGCCCAGCTCGCCATCCGCGAGCATGCCAAGGCCGAGTATGCCGAGCATGCCGTCACCGAGCTCGGGGCAGCCTTCGACGCCCGATATCATGCCGCCAGGGCAGGACCAGGCATCGGCCGACGCCGATGCGCTCCAGCGTGCGAGCGACCAGCTGGGCGAAGCCAGTGAGGCGGTTGCTGATGCGCGCAGCGAGATCGAAAAGGCGGCCGGTGAGGGCGACTCGTCCAGTGAGGCAGCCCGGGCGGCGCAGGAGTCCCTTGAAGCAGCCGAGGAGGCGCTCTCCGATGCCAGTGAGCAACTGGCGCGTGCAGCGGAACAAGGTGGTGGTGATGCCGACGAACTGAATGAGGCGGTCGCTGCCGCTGAAGAAGCGCTTGCGGCGGCCGAAGAAGCACTCGCTGCTGCCGAGGCTGCGGCGGCTGAAGAAGGCACTGAGCTTGCTGATGCCGGCGCGGCTGGCGAAGAAGAGCCGCTGCCAGCGGAGGAAGAGAACCCGGCCGGTGGTGGCGGCGCCAGCGCCTCTGCGGCGCAAAGCAGCGCTGCGGCTGCGCAGGCCAGCGCGGCAGGCGGTGCTGCCGGAGGCGAACAGAATCTGCCTGCATCGGAAGAAAGTGGCAGCGGCGGCCAGCCGGGTCTCGTGGTTGCCATAGCGGGAGCGAACGGCTCCGTGGAACAGGCGCAAACCGCGCTCGATGGCGCTATTCGGGCGCTGATCATAACGGGCGTTTACCAGCCCCCTGGCGGGGCGAGCGACGTCGATGGTGAGAAGTCACTGCCGGCGGGCGGCGTCCTTGTGCTGATGCCCGGTGAACCCGGTGAGAATGAGAAGGTCGCACAGCTTGAGGGCGAACTCGAGGATACGCTGATCGTTATAGATGGCCGACTGCTGGATGAGCGCAACCGGCTGGCCAGCCAGCGCACCGGGGGCGCTGCATCGCTACCTGGTGAAGAGGGCATCAACGAGGACCCGGGTGCCGAAGCCGCCGCGCTGCTCGAAGAACTTGGCGCCGGCGGTGAAGACGGGATGCCGGGTAGCGACGATGAGATGACCGGGGAGGAGGCCGCCGGGCAGATTGCCGGGGCAGATGCTGACGACCTGGGCGAAGGCAAGCGTTCGGACAATACTGTCCGGCCGGGAAACATTCCAGAGGGCATCCCGGATGGTTCAGATGACGATATCGTTGCACGACAGATACGTGAGGCGGCGATGAACGAAACTGACCCGGTGCTGCGCGAGAAACTCTGGCGCGAATACGTCAACTACAAGAAGGGTGGAAATTAATATGCCGCAGTATTTGAAGAACTGCGCGGCTGTGTTTTTGATGCTGTTCATTGCCAGCGCATGCAGCACTCAGCAGGTCGTTAAAGAGAACGCGACGCGCGCCAGCGTCGCAGAGCAGGAAGTGCCGGAAAATCAACTTCTGGATGTGGCGGTGCAGGTCATGGATCCAGGGTTACCTGCGACCGACAAAGAGATCGAGGAGGCGGGACTGTATCCTGAAGTCCGCCGCTCTGAGGCGCGATATATTCCCTATCAGCTTAAGGAAACCCTGCAAACGACGGGTTACTGGGGGGCCGTCAGGGTTGTGCCCGATGCGCGCAGCGTTAGTGATTTGCAGATTACAGGCCGCATCGTCGAATCCAACGGCGAAACCCTGACCCTCGAAGTGAAAGCAATCGATGCCACCGGTCGCGTATGGCTGGACAAGGAATACACGGACACCGCCAGCAAGTTTGCGTACAAGGGCAATGTCGCAGGCAACGTCGACCCGTTTCAGGATATCTATAACAAAATTTCTAACGATCTGGTCGCTGCGCGCCGCGGCCTTTCCGGCAATGAAATAGAGCGCATTCGCGAAGTGGCAAAGCTGCGGTTTGCAACCGAGCTCTCGCCCTATGCTTACGGTGATTACCTGGAACAGGACAAGAAGGGTCGGTATCGGGCGATAAAGCTACCGGCCCAAGACGATCCCATGATGGCGCGGCTTGCGAAGGTCCAGGAGCGCGAATACATGCTGGTCGACACCCTGGACGAGTATTACGCGCGGTTTCATGCAGACATGAAGCTGCCCTATGACAACTGGCGCCAGTACAACTACACCGAGGTCATCGCGCTGCGGGAACTGCAGGCCTCGGCACGCACGCGCTACCTCGCGGGTGCTGCCATGGTGCTCGGTGGCATTCTCATCGACAAGAACAGCTCGACGCGCGCGCAGAGCACGGTGGGCGTCGGCGCCGCCATCGCCGGCCTCTACGCCATCAAGAGTGGCTGGGATAAATCGAAGGAAACAAAGCTGCACAAAGACGCGCTGGAAGAGCTCGACAGCTCTCTGAGCGCTGAGATTTCGCCGCTGGTGATAGATGTAGACGGCCGCGTGGTGGAACTCACCGGCAGCGTGGAAGAACAGTATCAGGAGTGGCGACGCATACTTCGTGACATCTATGCCGCTGAAACGGGGCTTTTGCAGGAATCTGAAGCAAGCCCGGTCTCTGACGGCAATAAAAACTAAGAAGTCGGCTAACAGACGCTAATGCAGGATCTGACCCCCGGCCAGAGCATCGCCCAACGCTTCGTGCTCGTCCGTCAGCTGGCGGGCGAAGGCCGGCTGCAGATCTGGCTTGCGAGCATCGACGGCGGGCCATCGCAGGCGCTGCTCCGGTTTTTCCCCGGCCTTGATCTCTCCGATTTGTCAGCCGAGATTAAGTCCGAGATAGCCCGCGCAGAGCGGCTGGTGCATCCGTCAATTTGCCGATGCCTCGGATTGTTCGAGCACGATGGAGCGCCGTTGCTTGCGCATGAATGCACTGCCGATGACACCGCGTGGGCAGCCAGGGGCTATCAGCAAACCTTAACCGCATTGTTGCCTGTTGCCAGAGGGCTCGCCTATCTGCACGATCTGAGGCTTGCGCACGGCGGCGTCAGTGAGCAGTTTCTACGCCAGACCGGCAGCGGCGAGCTTGTCCTGGATGGCCTTGGAGTTGCGTGGATAGAAGCGCGTGAACTCGGCCCGAGTCGCGCAGATATCTCCGCTTTCGGCGACATGCTGAGCCGGCTCACCGGCGCTGGGGACGGCACGCCTTTACCCTCGGGCCTGACCGGTTTGCTGCGCGCCATGCGTTCTGATTCAGCCGAAGTGAAGGATATGCACGAGGTGGTGCGGCGCCTTGCCCGCGTGCTTGATGTTGAAGACAAAGAGGAAGTTCGTGCGGCCCCGGTACGAGGAGCGGCAGGCGGATCGGTGGTGCCCGTTGCCAGGGGTAAACAGTCGGCGTCGCCACCAGGCCCGGCAACGCATCGCTCAGCTGCTCCGAAGAGAGCCGGTATACCTATGACAGTAGCGCTGCCGGCATTGTTGATACTGCTGCTCGGGGCCGTGTACGTCATGTTTTTCATGCCGCGCCCGGTGGTGCAGCAACCGGTTGTTGCCGAAGCCAGTGGAGTGCCGGCCGAGAGTACGGGGCCTGCGAATTCCGCATCCGCCGAGACGAGCGATGTCGCCGCACCGTTTGCCGCTGCCGCCAGTGCGCGGCTCCGCCAGGACGCGCAGGCGGCAGCGATGGGTTTGCTGCGCAGCCTCGTCACCCTTGAAGAAAGAGGCGTGGAGCTTTGGGCACCGGAAGATTTTGCAGCGGCCCGGCTCGCAGGTGACGAAGGCGATGTGCTCTATCGCGAACAGGATTTTGACGCCGCGCTGGCACGCTACAAAGAAGGTCTGCAACTCTCTGAGCGCCTGATCGGACAATCTGGCGAAGTGCTCCAGACTTCGCTCGCCGAAGGTGATGCGGCTATTGCGGCTGGCGACGGCGCGCTGGCGAAACAGCAGTTTGATCTCGCCCTGGCCATAGACGGTGAAAATCCGCAGGCGATAGCGGGCGTGGCCCGGGCGGAGAGGCTTGGCGAGGTGCTGGAAAAAATGCGCCTCGGCAACGATTCGGAACGGGCAGGTGATTATTCTGCCGCGCGAGAGTACTTCCAGGCCGCGGTGGCGCTGGACAACAACTACGCGCCGGCCGGCGCTGCGCTCAGACGCGTGCAGGCGCGACTCGGCGCGCGTAGTTTCCAGGATCTCATGTCACGCGGTTTTCGTGCCCTCGACGCAGGCGATATCGAGGCGGCCCGGGGCAGATTTTCGCAGGCGGCAAAGCTGAGACCGGATGCGGCAGGTCCGCGAGATGCCCTGGCCCAGGTTGATGCCCGCGTGCGGGACGCAGATATCGCGACCCGCCGGGCGGCCGCTGTGGAAGCGGAACGCACGGAAGACTGGGAGGGTGCGGTCGCAGCGTATCGCGCCGTTTTGCAGACAGACGGCACCCTGGTTTTTGCCCGGGAAGGACTGGCGCGTGCCGAGCAGCGCGCCTCGCTCGCAGAGCGCATGCGGCGCTATATTGAAGATCCGCTTCGGATGTTTGACAACCAGGCTTATAACGAAGCGCGCGGCTTACTTGCACAGGCGCGCACTGTGACCGATCCCGGTCCGGCGCACGCGCGGCAGATAGATGAACTCGCCGCACACGTTGCGGCGGCGCGACAGCCGGTTGTAGTTGAGCTTCGATCTGACGGCCTGACCAAAATAAGCATTTACAAGATCGGCGAAATTGGTCCTTTCCGACAGCAGTCGGTCGGGCTTATTCCCGGTCGCTATACCGCGGTCGGATCGCGCCAGGGGTATCGTGATGTCCGGCGCGAGTTTGAAGTGCGCGCAGGTAAGCCGCCGGCGCCGGTCACGATAATCTGCGAGGATCCGGTTTGAGCGAAATCATCAGGCCGATCGCTTACTCTGCGCCGCCGCCACCGGGTCGCCGCGTTTTGCGCGGCGTCAAACCGTCTTTGCTGCTGATCGCGGCCGCGCTCGCGCTGCTGGCGGTTGTGGTGGCATACGTGTTTACGGCGCGGGCAGTGCGGATAGACATTGGACCGACGGCGGACAGCTATGCGATCAGCGGCGGCCTTTTGAATCTGAAGCTGGGCGAGCGCCACCTGCTGCGTCCCGGCACTTATGTCCTGCGCGCCGAAAGGGAAGGGTACAAGCCGCTGAAACAGGAGTTTGTTGTAGAAAGAAGCGGCAACCAGACCATCACTTTCAGTCTCGAAAAACTGCCGGGCCTCGTTTCGTTCGTGAGTGAACCGGTTGCGGATGCCAGTGTGTTCGTGGACGGTCAGAGGATCGGGACAACGCCGCTCACTGATTACGAACTGCCGCCGGGCACCCGACGAGTGAGTATTGAAGCAGACCGCTACAGGACGTTCGAAACCGATTTCGAAGTGCAGGGAGAAAATACGCGCCAGGTAGTGGAGACCGAGCTGGAGCCGGCCTGGGCGCTCATCGCTGTCAGCAGCGAGCCCGAAGGGGCAGAGATCAGGATTGACGGCGAACTGCGTGCGAGTACGCCGGCACAGATTGAGATTCTCGAGGGTTCGCGCATGCTGGAAGTCAGCTTGCCCGGCCACAAAACGGTTGAGCGCAGCGTGCAGGTGGCGGCGGGTGAAAACCAGACCTTGCCGACGGTTGCATTGGCGAAGTCCGATGGTCGCGTTGCCCTGGAGAGCGAGCCGACGGGCGCCAACGTCACCGTTGCTGGCGTGTATCGTGGTCAGACGCCGCTTGCGCTGGCTTTGCCGCCTGGAAAGAATTACGAGGTGCAGTTCACGCGCGCGGGCTTCAGGAAGTCCGTCCGGAATGTCACGGTACGTTCCGGCGAAGGCCGAACTGTTGCCGTCAAGCTTGAGCCGGAGGAAGGCGTCATCAACCTGTCAGTCTCGCCGCGTGAAAGTCGCGTATTTGTGGACGGCAAACTTGTGGGCAAGGGCGCGCAGACATTAACTCTCACCGCCGTGGTGCACCAGCTTCGAGTTGAGCTTGAGGGCTTCGCACCATACAGCGCAGAGATAACGCCGCGTCCTGGTTTCAGGCAGGAGGTTGCCGTCACCTTAAAGACCCTGGAAGAGGCGCGCTACGATGCGCTGCCTTTGACGATCAGAACGGCCGCCGGTCAAAGCATGAATCTCGTGCGGCCCGGCAGCCTGCGGATGGGTGCATCGCGGCGTGAGCCGGGTCGGCGTGCCAATGAGGTCATGCGACAGGTGACGCTGACGCGGCCCTTCTACATTGGCACTACCGAAGTCAGCAACGAACAGTTTGCACTGTTCGACTCAGGTCACGAATCCGGTATCGTCGGTCGCTCAACGCTGAACCTTGTTAAAGCACCCGTGGTCAAAGTGAGCTGGGAGCAGGCCGCCAGGTTCTGCAACTGGCTGAGCCTCCGCGACGGTCTGGAACCTGCTTATGCAGAGCGTGATGGCGGGCTGGCACTCAAGCGACCGGTTGGCACGGGTTACAGGCTGCCGACCGAGGTTGAGTGGGTGTGGGCGGCACGCGGCGACAGTCGCAGCAAGTACCCCTGGGGCCAGACGATGCCGCCGCCGGCAACTGCCGGAAATTTCGCCGACGATACGGCCCGCCCGCTGGTTGCCAAGGTCATCGCCGGTTTAAACGACGGGTATGCGGCAACGGCGCCCGTCGCAAGCTTCGCTGCGAACGAGCGCGGTCTGTATGACTTCGCCGGCAACGTGGCAGAATGGGTGCACGATTTTTATGCCGTTAATCCCTCGCCGGGCGGGGCGCCGGAAACGGACCCTGTGGGGCCTGCAGAGGGCGATTTTCATGTGCTGCGTGGCTCGAGCTGGAAGCACAGCACTATTACGGAGCTGCGCTGGAGTTTTCGTGACTACGCGGCGGAACCGAGGAACGATGTTGGCTTCAGGATTGCGCGCTATGCCGATTAGATACCGAACCATAGTGTCCTGGCTCAGGGCGGTGCCGGGCGCGCTCATTTTCGCGACAACGGTGGCGGTGATGCCGGCCAATGCCGCAGAGGAGGTCGTCAGCGCGGAACAGGAACTGGCAGCCGGTGCTGAGGATCAAGCGGCCGACGAAGAAGGATCCCAGGAAGAAGTGCCTGCGGCAGACGCAACGGTCGGCGGGCAGATGGGCGAGGTCAGTCTGGAAAAATTCATTCCTACGGAAGAGATCAGCGCGGATGGCGCCGTGTCGTTTCCGGTGGACATCTGAAGAGTCGGAGCGCATGAAGAACTTAGCAAAAAAACAAATCCCGGCTGAATTCCTGTTTCAGGTATTCGCACTGATTATTTCGATAATTATCGTGCACAGCATTTATGTCTCCATCGTGCGGCCAAATGCGGAAGCCGTGCTGCTGGAACAGAGCATTCGTATCAGCCAGGACAAGGACTACGTGCCAGAGCGCTCGGCCTACGTGCTCATCAGGGACTTCGAACAGGAAGCCTGTTTTATTCTGATGCTGTGGGTAATGGCGCTGATGGGGCACAAAGCGATGCAGACCGCCAGAGAACGGCGCGTTCTCGGCGAGGAGCTTGTCAGCATCAGCGATGGCACCAGCGTTTTGCCCGAGGACACGCGGGAGTATGCCAGGCCGGTCCAGGCGCTGCCGGAGGAAACGCAGCGGCGTTTGCTTCCGCGCGCCTACCTGAGTGCCCTCCATCGATTTCGCTCCACGCGCAATATCCAGGACGTATCCACGGCGGTGCGTGATATCTGTGAAGCTGAGTCTGATCGCCTTGATTCAGAGCTTTCAATGATTCGCTATATCGCATGGGCGATTCCATCCATTGGCTTTCTTGGAACCGTGCGAGGTATTGGTGAAGCGCTTGCCCAGGCGCACCGGGCCGTCGAAGGCGACATTACGGGTGTTACCGAGAGCCTGGGTATCGCCTTTAATTCGACGTTCATCGCGCTGCTGATCAGCATTGTCGTTATGTTCATTCTTCACCAGCTGCAGCAGGCACAGGAGCGGGTCGTGCTTGATACGCAGAATTATCTCGACTCGCACCTTATTCGCCACATGCAAACCCGCTGAGTGCGCCCGTGAGCATCTTTGTAATCGAGTTCAATGACGCGGCTATCAGCGCGAGCAGGGACGGCGAACTGCTGCTTGAGAGTCCGGGTTACGCGGTGCTCGACGGGCAGCAGCTATACCTTGGCAACGAAGCCCGTGACATCGCGCGCATTCGCCCGCGCTGGACGAACTACCGCTTTTGGTCGGCGCTGGGCACGGAGCCAATGGCAGGCGCCACGGCGCAGGTTCGCCACCACGCCGATCTGGCCTATGCGCATCTGAAGAGCATCTGGAATCAGATAGGCGAGGAGGGCAGCGAGGCTATTTTTGCGGTGCCAGGGCACTGGAGCAAAGAGCAGCTGGGGCTGCTGCTCGGAATTGCCGACGAGGTTGGCCTCAAGGTGCGTTGCATGGTCGATGCGGCGGTGGCAGCGAGCGCGGCGCATGATCAGCAAGACGCGCGTTTTCACCTTGATATCTCACTGCACAGAATCGTTTTGTCCGAATTGGCCGGCAATGAAACGCTTGAGAGGAATCGCCTGTTTGTCGTTGCAGAAGAAGGACTGGTGCATTTCAACAACCTGTGGGCAAATACAATTGCCGACCAGTTTGTGCATGCCACGCGCTTTGATCCGATGCATCGGGCGGAAATCGAGCAGCAGCTGCATGACCGGCTTCCCACCTGCCTGGCGGAGCTTGACGATCTGGGCGCCGCCATTGTTGAACTGGATGACGCGGGCAAGCACTACAGCGTAACGGTTCGTCGCGACCAGCTGGTCAGTGCGGCTGCCTCAACCTATCCCCGTATTGTGCAGCAGCTGCAGATTGGAACGGGCGCGTTCAATGGAGAAGGTGCGCTGCTGCTGGCGGAGCGGTTCAGCGGATTCCCCGGACTACATGAGGCGCTTGCCGTGATTCCCGGCATAAATGTTCACGCGCTGGCCCCGGGCGCGGCCGCGCGAGGCTGTATGGCCAACCTGGATGCCCTGCAAGGCGATGACGACCAGGTGCAGTTTCACACCGCAATCCGGCGCGGGCCGAAGGCAGTCGGTGGGCGTAAAACAGAGGCAAAGAAACCCCTGCCCACGCATTTGCTTTATCGCGGCCAGGCCTGGGCGCTGGGTGGCCAGCCCATGGTGCTTTCCATGGATGAATCGGGCGTGCTGCCAGGAGAGGACATCGGCGCGCCTCAGTGTTCAGTGCAGCGCCTCGGCGGACGGATATGGCTCGAGCCCCGGCCGGTCACACGGCTGGAGCTGAATGGCCGTGAGGTGGACGACAAGGTCGCCCTCTCGGTGGGAGACTCGCTGCGTTTCGACGGACACGAGGAGGCCGTGCAGGTCATAAGCCTCTCGAGCTGACATGGCCAGAAAAAGAAAATTCAACGTCTTCAGCCTGTCCTTTCTGGACATCATGTCCTGTGGCTTCGGCGCCGTGGTTTTGTTTTTCATGATCATAAATCACGGCACCGTTGCGCGTTCCCAGGAAATCAACAAAGAACTCCTCGCAGAAGTGGACCTTCTGGAGCAAGAGGTCCTGCAGGGCGAGGAGCGCATGGTCCTGGCACGCAACACGATCGAAGAGATTGACCTGGAAGTTGTGACCACTGAGGGCCTTTCGCGACAGCTGATAAAGGATCTGCAGGCGCTGCGCGAGGAGCTTGCTGAATATGAAGCCGACAGCCTCGCCAGCAAAGAAGATGTCAATGCGCTCAAGTCCGACCTGCAGGCCCTGGAAGAAGCAAGCAGGAGGCTCGAAGGAGCAGTGGCCAGCGAGGGCGAGCGGGGAGACGCAACGCGCAGCTTCATTGGAGAGGGTAACCGGCAGTATCTGACCGGGCTGCGCATGGGCGGAGAGCGCGTACTGATATTACTGGACGCATCGGCCAGCATGCTCGACGAAACTATCGTCAACGTTATCAGGCGCCGCAACCTGCCCGACAATTTAAAACGCGAATCTGCGAAATGGCAGCGTGCGCTGCGCACGGTGGACTGGCTCTCGACGCAGATTCCCCAGGCCAGCAAGTTCCAGATCTATACGTTCAATACTTCTTCGCGGCCGGCAGTCAAAGGGACGGAGGGCCGTTGGCTGGACGCCGGCGACGGGACGTCGCTCGAGGAGGCGGTCGTGTCACTGAAGCAAGTTGTGCCGTCGCAGGGCACGCGCCTGCACAGTGCCTGGGATGCGGTAAGAAGTCTGCAGCCGCTGCCGGACAATATCTATATCATCGTGGACGGGCTGCCGACCATGGGCGAGAACATAGCCCGCGGCGGAAAGGTGTCCGGACGTGATCGTGTGCGCCACATGGACCGCAGCCTGCGTTCACTGCCCTCGGGCATTCCCGTGAACATCATCATGTTTCCGATGGAAGGTGACCCCATGGCGGCGCCGAGCTACTGGCAGCTGGCACAGGCGACCGGAGGCTCTTTCATGAGTCCGTCGGAGGACTGGCCCTAGCATGCGCCAGCGCCGCGAAATCGAAGGCATGAGCCTGTCCTTTCTGGACACCATCGCCTGTGGCTTTGGCGCCATCATTCTGCTGCTCGTGATTACCAAGGTCTTCGAGCCCGTTGTGCTAGAAGAGTCGGCAACCCATCTCGAAGGGCTGGTCGCGCAGCTGCGCGAGGAGCTTTTTGATATTCGCGGTGAGGTTACAACACTTAACCGCGAGCTGATCAGCAAGGAAGAACAGCTCAGTGATGAAAAAGAGCGCCTTGCGCGCTTGCAGGGCGAGCTTTCCCGGATTCGCGGCCGCTTCGCCGCTTCGAGCGATGAGTCCGCGATCAACAATACCTTGCGCGACCAGTTGGCGAGCGCGCGCCAGAGTATGACGGAGGAAATGCGGCGCTTGCTATCTGACTACAGGCGGCCGGTCGAAGATACAACGGTAGGCGGCATTCCAGTTGACAGCGAATACGTCATATTCATCATCGACACGTCCGGCAGCATGTACAACTATGCCTGGGATCTCGCGGTGGAGAAGGTCAGCGAAGTTCTCGAGGTATACCCTTCCGTCAAGGGCATCCAGGTGCTGAATGACATGGGCAACTACATGTTTTCGCAGTACACCGGAAAGTGGATTCCTGACAGCCCCGCGCGGCGCAAAGCGATAGTCGATCGGCTGAAGGACTGGAACGCGTTCAGTAATTCGAGCCCGGTTGAGGGCATTCAGAGGGCGATCAGTACCTATTATTCGCCGGACAAGAAAATCAGCATCTATGTTTTCGGCGACGAGTTCACGGGGCGCTCGATTCAGGATGTGGTCGATACGGTCGACAAAATCAACCGCGCCGGCCCGGGAGGAGAGCGCCTGGTGAGAATTCACGGCATCGGCTTTCCCGTGCTTTTCAAGGTCGGTAATTTTAACCGCGTCGGAATTACGGGCGTGCGCTTCGCGACCCTCATGCGGATCCTGTGCGAGCGCAATGGCGGTACCTTCGTTGGTTTGCAGGATATTCGCTGAGGCGTAATGCATTGCCCGGTGCCTTGGGGTACAGTTAGGCCGGTGCAGGATTGTGACTCGCATCAGGGTTTGACCATCGGCTCCAGGTCGGTCGCCCCGGGGCATCCGAATAAGAAGAAGGGCTGCTGAAATTGAGGATCGGGCAGTGAAACCCACCGACACCAAAGATCCGGATTATTTTCACAAGGTCGTAGACTGTCAGTGGGCGTGCCCGGCGCATACCGACGTGCCCGAATACATCCGCATGATCGCGCAGGGTCGCTTCAGCGATGCCTACATGGTCAACCGGGAGTCCAACGTATTTCCGGGCATCCTGGGACGAGTCTGCGATCGGCCCTGCGAGCCTGCTTGCCGACGCGGTCGTGTCGACGAAAAGCCGGTGGCAATTTGTCGGCTGAAACGAGTGGCGGCGGACCATCGCGATGACATTAAAGATCGCCTCCCGAAGATTCCTGCCAGGAAGAACGGCAAACGCGTTGCGCTGATTGGGGCGGGCTGCGCTTCTCTGACCGTGGCGAACGACCTGCTGCCGCTGGGATACGAAGTGACTATCTTCGAGGCGCTGGGTGAAACCGGCGGCCTGATGCGCACCAACATCCCGCGGTTTCGTTTGCCGCCGCGAGTCCTCGATGAAGAGATCAACATGATCGTCGACATGGGCGTTGATCTGAGGCTTAACAGCCCGGTGAAGAGCATGAAGGCACTGCTCGGTGAGGGTTACGACGCGATATTCGTTGGCACGGGTGCGCCGAAAGGCGGTGACGTGAATATACCCGGTCGCCACGATGACCCGGAGCATGTTCACATCGGCATACAGTGGCTTGAATCGGTTGCGTTCAAACACATAGACAACATTGGCGAGAGAGTGCTGATCATTGGCGCCGGCAATACGGCGATGGACTGCTGCAGGACGTCCCTCAGGATCGGCGGCAAGGATGTACGGGTGATGGCGCGCAAGCCCCGCCACCTGCTGAAAGCTTCTGACTGGGAGCTTGAAGACGCCGAAGAAGAGCAGGTCGAACTCATGCTTAACCATTCGCCGGAGAAATTCATAATTGAAAACGGTCGGCTGGTGGGCATGGAGTTTGCCCGGGTCGAGTGGTACGAAGGCGAAGACGGTCGCCTGAAGTCCAAAACGCTGGAGCTGGTGACGCTGCCCTGCGACGACGTGGTGCTGGCGGTCGGCCAGGAAAACGCCTTTCCTTACATAGAGGACGACTGCGGGATCGAATTCGATCGCTGGAACGTGCCGACGGTAGATCCGGTGACCTATCAGTCGACGCGCCCGGGCGTATTTTTTGGTGGCGATTCGGCGTTCGGTCCGAAAAACATTATCTGGGCCGTCGAGCACGGCCATCAGGCGGCAATCTCCATGCACAAGTATTGCCAGCAGGAATCGCTGACCCAGAGGCTGCCTTACGGCCTCAATCTTGCCAGCACAAAGATGGGTATCCACGAGTGGAGCTACAGCAACGACTTTAATCCCGCTACGCGCCGGCTGATGCCCCATGTCGATTTGAAGTCGCGATTCAAGAACATAGACATCGAAGTAGAACTTGGCTTCACACCCGAACAGACACTCGATGAGGTCGAGCGCTGTCTGAACTGCGATGTTCAGACGGTCTTCACCGCCAAGCTGTGCATCGAATGCGACGCGTGCATCGATATCTGCCCGGTGGACTGTCTTACGATCGCGCGCAATGGCAGCGAAGAAGACCTGCGTAGCCGTCTCAGCGCCCCGACCCTCAATCCGGAGCAGGCACTTTTTGTTTCGGAGGACCTGCCACAGACCCGGCGCGTGATGGTGAAAGACGAAGATCTTTGCGTGCACTGCGGCTTGTGCGCGGAGCGTTGTCCAACGGCGGCCTGGGATATGCAGAAGTCAACGCTGAAGGTGCCCTATGCGTCAGATGAAGCCGAGCCTGGCAGGGACATGAAGCGCAGCGCATGAGCGTTTCAAGCAGCACCCCGGGGGTCAACGACTTTGTCATCAAGCTGGCCAACGTAAACGGCACCGGCTCAGCCAGCGCCAACGGCCTGCTCATGAAGGCGATATTTCGCATGGGCATCCCGGTTTCTGGCAAGAACTTCTTTCCCTCCAACATCCAGGGATTGCCTACGTGGTACGAGATCCGGGTTAGCGGTGACGGCCATCTTTGTCGCTCAGGCCGGGTGGATATCATGGTTGCCATGAATGCGCAGACCTACGCGCAGGATCTTGCCGAGCTGAGTTCCGGCGGCTACCTCATTTACGATTCGACCTGGCCGAGAGCGCGTCAGCTGAGCCGCGACGATGTGCAGGTGCTCGGCATCCCGCTGGCAAAGCTATGCAACGAGCACTTCGATAACGTGCGCAGCCGGATTTTGCTCAAAAACGTCGCCTACGTCGGCGCCCTGGCGGCGCTGCTCGAGCTGGATCTCGAAGTAATCCGAGGTCTGCTCGCGGAGACCTTCGCATCCAAGCCCAAGCTCATTGAGCCCAATATGCAGGCAATCGCCCTCGGCTTTGATTACGCGCGGGAAAATTTCGAGTGTCCGCTGCCCATGCGCTGCGAGGCAATGGACAAGACTTCGGGCAATGTAATGATCGACGGCAACACCGCCGCGGCGCTCGGCTGTCTCTATGCCGGCGCAACGGTCGGCGCCTGGTACCCCATCACACCTTCCACCTCGCTGATGGATGCGTTCAAAACGTTTTGCGAGCGCTATCGAAAAAACGAGGAAAGCGGTGAGCGCAATTACTGCATAGTGCAGGCTGAGGACGAGCTGGCGGCAATTGGCATGGTCATCGGGGCGGGCTGGTGTGGCGCTCGCGCGTTTACGCCAACCAGCGGTCCGGGAATTTCGCTGATGAGCGAGTTTATCGGGTTCGCGTACTACACGGAGATTCCAGCCGTGATTTTTGACGTGCAGCGGGTTGGTCCGTCAACGGGCATGCCGACGCGCACCCAGCAGTGCGACATCATGACCTGCGCGTATGCATCTCACGGCGATACGCGCCACGTGCTCCTGTTTCCGGCGAATCCGCGCGAGTGCTTCGAACTGGCCGTGCAGGCTTTCGACCTCGCCGAGCGGCTGCAGACGCCGGTTTTCGTATTGTCCGATCTGGATATCGGTATGAATGACTGGATGTGCCCGCTGCTTACCTGGGATGAAAGCTACCGCCCTGATCGCGGCAAGGTTCTTGACAAAGAGGCGGTGGAAAAGCTCGAGGCTTTCTATCGCTACATGGATGTAGACGGCGACGGCATCTGTGCGCGCACGCTGCCCGGAACTCATCCCCGGGGTGCCTATTTTGTGCGTGGCTCCGGTCATAACAATTTTGGCCGCTATACCGAAGACGCGGGCGAATACCAGGAAGTTGTCGATCGTCTGCTGACTAAATTCGATACCGCTGCGGAGCTGGTTCCGGCGCCTGTTCAGATCGGCGATGCCAACGAGATTGGGATCATTTCAATCGGCAGCTGCGACGGCGCGGTGCTCGAGGCGACGGAGCGACTTTCTGCCCAGGGCATAAATGTGGACTACCTGCGCGTGCTGGCGTTTCCGTTCGGGAAGGCCGTAACGGACTTTATTGACAGTCACGCCCGGATATTCGTGGTTGAACAAAATCGGGATGCCCAGCTGAAGAACCTGCTGCTCATGGAAACCGAAACGCCCCGTGAGAAGCTGGTCTCTGTTTTGAACTACAGCGGATTGCCCATGGATTGCCGCTGCGTCATCGAGGGCGTCACTGCTGCGCTGAAACAGGGAGCCGCCGCATGAGCTACATTAGCAAGCCCAAAGTCGGCAAGCTCGGACTGAAGCCCAACGGTATCGGTCTCACGCTGCGCGACTATGAAGGGGGTATGTCAACGCTGTGTGCCGGCTGCGGGCACGACTCCATTACGGCGGCGCTGATACAGGCGTACTTCGAGATGGACATCCCGCCCCACAGAGTCGCAAAGGTTAGCGGCATAGGCTGTTCGTCGAAGACGCCAGCTTATTTTCTTTCCAGCGCCCACGGGCTCAACTCTGTTCACGGGCGGATGCCTTCGGTTGTGACCGGAGCCTGTGCGGCTAACCGCGACCTTTATTACGTTGGTGTTTCCGGCGACGGCGATTCGCTGTCCATAGGCATGGGGCAGTTTGCGCATGCGATGCGGCGCAACCTGAACATGGTCTATGTTATTGAGAACAATGGCGTTTACGGCCTCACAAAAGGTCAGTTTTCAGCCTCTGCCGACGTCGGCAGCCAGGCCAAGAAGGGAGAAGTCAATCAGCAGGCGCCCATTGACCCGGTGCTGGCGGGGCTTGCCATCGGCGGCACTTTCATTGCCCGCGCATTTTCCGGCGACAAGGAACAGCTTGTGCCCCTTATAAAAGCTGCCATCGCACACGACGGTTTTGCGCTCCTTGACGTGCTGTCACCCTGCGTGACATTTAACGATCATGAGACTTCCACCAAGAGCTATTCACACACCCGGGCTTACTCACACCCGGCGATCCATACTGATTTCATCGCACCGGCTGCTCACATACGCGCCGCATACGATCATGGTGAGGCGATGCCGGTCATGATGCATGACGGCAGCCAGGTGATTCTGCGAAAGATCGACAAAGACTATGACCCTACGAGTCGCAGCGCGGCGTTCGCATACCTCGAGCAGCGCCGCAAGCGCGGCGAAATTGTAACGGGCCTGCTTTACATCAACGAAGAACAAAAAGAAATGCATGCCATCGCCGGCTCAGCCGAAACGCCGCTGGTCGATATCCCTTACGAAGATCTTTGTCCTGGCGGCACGACGCTAAGGGATATCCTCGGTCGCTACGCCTAGTCACTCGTTCCGGTTATGGAGTGGTAGAGGGTCTGGTAGTGCTCGTCGAGCACCTTGCCGAAAACCTCGTGATCCTTTACTTTGAATTCGGCGCGGATCATGTCCCATTCCGATGCATCCAGCAGCTTGCGGGCAAGCGGGAAAGCGTGTTCTTCTTCGTGGCGCATATGCCGCCTGAGAGTCTTCAGGTAGTCACTGGCTAACTTGTCCAGGATGTCCCGCCTGACCAGGGCCTCGGTCTCGAGACTATCCACATATACCTTCAGTTCATGCCCGACGCGCGAAATCTCTTCGTGCTCGTTGAGTAAAACCTGCAGTGATTTCCGGGCATCCTTGTCATGATTGATGACGTGTTCGAAAACCAGGTCTTCGAGGGGATGATGAATGAGGTCCGGATAATGGGTCATGAACCCCATGATGTCCTGCAGCAGCGAAGCATCCGGGTTTTCACCCGCGTGAATGATCCTTACCTGCTCTTCAAAAAGCGCCAGGAGGCGCGCAATGTGTACATGATCTGCCGTTAGTTTATCCAGCACGTCGGACATGAGCCCTCCCAAATTTTGTTGGCGCTGTTTTTTCAGCCGCGGCAGTGTGCCCTTGTCTCCGCCGGGAACCAAAGCCGCGAAATTCCGTAGCGAATAGCTACTAAACAGAGTATAGACAGCGCACCGGGTTTTGCTGTCGGTATAATCCAAGATTGATTAACGCTTAAAGACATGTTTTGTATAAGTTTATTGACCTCAAATGCTGACTTCTGACCTTTTCGATGATGGCATCAAGCCTGCCGGCGGCTCGTATCCGCTGCAGCTCAAGGATGCCGACGTCGAGTACCTCCCCGGGTTTGTTGATCATGATCTTGCAGCGCAGTGGTTCAGGGCCTTGATGCAGAAGGGCGCCGTCGCGTGGCGCCAGGACAGCATCATGATGTACGGTCGCAAGGTCCGCATCCCTCGCCTCAATGCGTGGTACGGGGAACCCGGCCTCGATTACACTTATTCGGGAATCCCGATGCGTCCCGAACCCTGGTCGGAGCTGCTTGCCGAAATTCGTGGCAGGGTGGAACGTGCGGCAGGCCACCGGTTCACCTCCGCGCTCATTAACCTTTACCGTGACCATACCGACAGCGTTGCCTGGCATGCGGACGATGAGCCGGAGCTTGGTCCTGAGCCGGTGATTGCGAGCCTGAGCCTGGGTGCGAGCAGGGAGTTTCAGATGCGTCACCGAAACCACCGCAGCAATGGTCTCGCGATACATAAAATAATGCTGGAACCGGGAAGTTTGCTGGTGATGAGGGGCGCCACGCAGAAGAACTGGCTGCATCAGGTGCCCAAGCGCGGCGCTGCCGCAGTGACCGGGCCGCGCATCAACATAACCTTCCGCAGGATCGTCGAGGCCTGAAACAACGGCGTTTTTAATCAGCGGCTTAAAACCCCGGGCTGATGCGCGGATGTGATGGCTGGTGGCCCGATTATCGACAAAGCACATGAACCCATCACGCAGTTGCCGTCGCCACGCATATCCGCCTGAAATCCCGACAAAAAAACGGGAGTGCGGCATCCCTTTTCGGACCGTCATCCACAATTGTTAACCGCAACCGGGCAGGCATTTTCGTAAACTGGGTTTGCTGGTGCAGTTGATCAGCCTGGAGGGGCTATCGACATCGTAGCGCCAACTGCATTGCAGGCCACAGCGGTCGTTCGGGTTGCCGGATCTGGCTAGGTGGCCTGCGGATTAGTCCAACCGTTCTGGCAGCCCGAGTCCGCCCTCTGCGGTGCTGTCGGCAGGAATGTTGGAAATTAGCCCACATGGATGTGGGTATTTTTTGACTCACTCCAATCGCGGCCTTTGCATCTCACCGCCACCGGCTTACCATGATGCTGGTATGAGGCTAAAACCTGAAAATCGGATAAGCGCGTTTTTTGCCGCGATGCTGGCCGTCATTTTGCTTGGCGCCTGCACAGAGAATGATCAAGCGGCACGCCAGCCCATTGATCTCGATACCGCGGCTGCCCGCTACATCGAGCTGGCGCTCGCTCTGTCGCTCATTGACCCGCACTTCGTTGCCTCGTCTTATGGCGAGGCGGATTTGCGCGAGCAGGCACTGGCTACGCCGAGAAGCCTGCAGGAGATCTCCGCTGCGGCACGCGATACCGCGAATGATATTTCAGCGAGTGATGCGTCGGAGGACCTCCTTGATACAGCGCGCCGAGCATCGCTCAAGGCGCAGCTTACGTCGGTCGCGGTTCGCGCGGATCTGCTCGAAGGCCGTCGCCTGCCGTTTCTTGAGGAGGCGGAGCTGGTTTTTGGCGCCAGGGTGCCCGAACTCGATGCGCGTGCCTATATCCTTGAGCTGCATTCAAAGATTGATCGGATTATGCCTGGCCAGGGCCTGCTGGTTGATCGGATAGACAAGTTTCGCCGGAATTTCATTATTCCCCGGGAGCGCCTGCCGGCAGTCATTGAGGCCGCAGTTGCCGAATGCCGTCGTCGTACGTATGCGGCGATGGAGTTACCTGAAGAAAGACTGGAGATCGAATATGCCAGCGGCGTGAACTGGCTGACCTTCAACGAGTTTCGAGGCAATGGCTTCAGCGTGATCAAGATCAATACTGATCTTCCTGTGCATATTGATCGCGCGCTGGAAATGGGTTGCCACGAGGGCTACCCGGGTCATCACGTCAGCAATGTTCTCAAAGAGCGGGAGCTGGTGGAGGCCCGCGGCTGGAAAGAGTACACAGTGCAAACCCTGTTCAGTCCCCAGACCCTGGTGGAGGAGGGAGCGGCAAGCTTTGCCGTTGAGCTTGCGTTTCCGCCGGCAGAGTTTGTCGCGTTTGAGCGCGACGTGTTGTTCGATCTTGCAGGATTCGATCGCGCCCAGGCGCGTCGCTATTTTGAAATGAAGCGGCTGCTGGATGAGCTTGCCTATGCGGATATCGAGGCGGCACGACGATACCTTGACGGTGAGTGGGATGCGGAATTTACTGCAAGGTGGCTGATCAATTACCGGCTGCTCTCCCCGGAACGGGCGCGCCAGAGGCTTGCGGTCTTTGATACCTATCGGACGTTCATTGCCGCCGGTTACCTGGGCCGCCGCAGCGTGAGGGAATACGTCGATCGTCATGCTGCCGATGACGGAAGAGCAGCAGCCTGGCAAGCATACCGTGACTTGCTTACAAGGCCTGTGCTACCTGAAAATTTGAGAAACTAAACACGCGTGTGATGTCTAATTACGGTGTCCCCCTTTTTGTCAGGAGTCTTGTCACTTGAGTATCAGATATGCGTGGCTCGCACTTCTCTTTGTTCTACTTCAGCCGGCTATGGTTGAGGCGGAGGCGGACGTATCAACGGGTGAGGTGATGCCGCGAGCACTGGCGGAGTTCGAAGCTGTTTACAAAGTCAGGGCAAGCATCGCGAGCGGTGAAATGTCCATGTCGTTCAAAGCGATGGACGGCGGTGGCTTTTTATTCAGAACCCTTACGAGTCCGCGCGGGCTGGTTCGCATGTTTGCCCGAGGCGAGATAGACGAGAGCAGCGAGGTTGTCATTGCCGGCGACTCCATCGTTCCGCTCAACTACACGGTGCGCGATACGATCAGCAAAAACCACGACGCCAATATTCGCTTTGACTGGGACAGCGGCACGGTTGCCGGCGTTGAGCGAGGCGAGGACGTCAGTGGCGACCTGCGGCCCGGCATGCTCAATCGTGCAGCTCTTTATGTGGCGATCATGCGCGATCTGAAGCTCAATCGTTTGCCCGAGCAGTATGTGCTTTTCGATCGTGGCCAGATTAAGGCGTATCAGCTGGAGAACCTGGGCAAGGAATACGTTGAAGTTCCTTATGGCCGCTTCGAGGCGGTGAAGCTTGTTCGTGATTCCGATAACTCACGTCGGAGCATGTATCTCTGGTGCGCGCCCGAGCTGGATTACCTGCCAATTCGCATTGAGCTTTACAAGGATGACAAGCGCGTGTCCCGAGCTGATCTGCGCGCCGTGACGGGTCTGCCAGCCAGCGGCCAGGTGCAAGGCCCGCGCTAGATTCGTCGTCGGCTCACAGGGCGCATAACCGCATTCCTTGTCAGGCGAATTTCTCGACGTGCTTTGAACTGCGCTTGTGCCCTGCCGAAACCCTCGTTTGTGGCTTCTTTACGTTGAGACAGCATTGTCGCAACGCCTTTCCTGGTTCGCCCCTGTAATCACCTGCGCTTTGGCAGACACATACTCGTTAGTTTCCCTTCCTGCTTAAGTAGTCGTACCCACCTTAGCTGCCACCTCTCCCTGAGCCGCCAGATCTGCGCTTGTGTCGTTGTTGCCTTCATTGGCATTCCCGCCTTTATCGTCATTTCCGCCTTTACCGTCGTTCCCACCTTCACCGCCATTTAAACCTTTACCGGCACTACTGTCCGAGCCGTCAGATCCGCGCTTACGTTCATTGTTGCCTTCACCGTCGTTCCCACCTTTACCGTCGTTCCCGCGCAGGCGGGAATCCAGTCAATCCAGTTACTTTACGGTCGGCGCGTCGGTCTCCGGTTACCGACAAATGGTCTAGACTAAAGGGGCATGTCCCGGCGCGGTGTCGGCATTCAGAACAAAAATAAGGGGATTGTCTTATGAGTTTTTCGGCAATATTTTCTGACGTAAATTTTCTTGCGGTGCTGGTGGCAACCGTTCTCGCATTTGTCATTGGCGGGCTGTGGTATTCGCCGGTGCTGTTCTATAAGGCCTGGCTCGACGGTGCAGGATTGACCGAAGAACAGGCACAGCAGGGTCACCCCGGAAAAATATACGGCGGCGCTTTTGCGATGACCTTTGTTGCAGCCACATTGCTGGCCGTTGTCATTGGCGACCATAAGAGTCTGATCTACGGCATTCACTGGGGACTGATTGTTGGAATCGGCTGGGTGTCGACGTCGTTCGCCACCAACTACCTGTTCGAGCGGCGCAGTTTCAAACTGTGGCTCGTCAATGCGGGCTACAACGTAGTGCTTTTTACCGTTATGGGTGCCGTAATCGGTATGTGGTAGCGAAACTTTGCCGGCAAATAAAAAGGCCCGCCATCTGGCGGGCCTTCGCTGCATCAAGAATCCGTTGTTAGTTTGCAGCCTCGTAAGACATATCCATGTCACGCGCGTAAATCTGGCTTTCCTGGTGAGCGACATGCTCAAAAAAGTCCGCCATCATCGCATCTGCCTTCTTCTCGCCAACGCGCTCTACCAAAGTCGTGCGTACGCCTTTATCCGGCCAGTCGAAGCCGGCCCAGTCGTCACGCGCGACGACGATGCTGAATACCGGAGCGTGTTTGCCGGTCTGATCCCACAGCCAGACATTGGGAGATTCGCGACCGGCCGCTTCGAGCTCCTTGGTGACCGCTACGACCGCCTGGCGCGCCTTGCCGCCGTGGCCGGGCTTCAGATAAAAGCTGGTTACCCAAAAATAGCGGTAGTTGGAGCCCTCGGGCCAGTAGTGGAGATCGTTGTCGGTCTCGTCGATGGACGAGTCGTAATATTTCACGTAGGGGTCGACGTTCTCATTCCAGTGTTCACTGGCCTTCTTGGAAAACTCGCTGTCGCGATAGGCGTCGAAATCTGCCCAGTGATGGCCGACCGAACGTACATAGACTGAGTTGATTCCCTTGCCCGTCGTGGCGTAGTAAACGCTCCATCCCCAGGGGTCCTTGTTTTCCTTGCGCCACTCGATGTGCTTCTTGAAGGCCTCATTAAATTCCTTGCTCTTATCCGCCATGGGCGTGACTTCCCACATACGGGCCAGGTGCCCGCCGATGCCCTCGTGCGCTATCGCATTGGTAAAAAGCCCCATTAATGCGAGCACTAACAGGCTTGCCAAATACTTTCTGCTTGTCATTTTTTGTCCCTCATGAGTTGTTAATTTGTAATCCGGGCGTTTTTGACTTGTTCTTCTAGCGCGCGAGAACCCGCAGGCGCTCCACGACATCATTCCTAAAACGCCGGATGTTCGCTAACTATAGTAGATGTCCCAGAGCTTGCATGCTTATTTTCAGGACAGCAGGGAGGAGCCATTCCGCCCGGCAAGAGCGGAATGGCGGGTGAGTAAAGGCTATTCGGGCACGTTGGGCACACCTCCGGGACCAGGTTTGATGAATCGCAGCGTCATGCGGTCACTTTCACCGATAGCCATATAACGATCGCGGTCGGTCTCCCCCATTCTCAGGGAGGGCGGCAGCGTCCACACGCCTTCGGGGTGATCGGCCGTATCCAGGGGGTTGGCGTTCACCTCCGAGCGCCCGGTGAGCACAAACCCCGCATCCTTTGCGAGCAGAATCACCTGTTCCTCGGTCACGTAGCCCGTGCGCTTCATGTCCTCCAGCGAGGTGCCTGGCCGGGCGCGATGTTGCACCACCCCGAGGCTGCCTCCCGGCTTCAGGGCAGCGTAAAAGGCGTCGAACATGTCCGCGGCTTGCCCTGCGCGCATGAACGAGTGCGTATTCCTGAAGGTCAGGACCAGGTCTGCGCTGCCCGCCGGCGCTATTTCGCGATAGTCCGGCAGCGACAGCTTTGAAACGATGACTTCGTCATAAATCTCCGGATGAGCGGCGAGCTTGTCTTCGAAGGCGCGCTGGGTGCGGGCGCGATAGGCGGGTTGGTCAGGATTATCGGCGTCGTAGCCTGCGGCGTAGTATTTGCCGCTGCCGCGCAGGACGGGTGCAAGAATCTCTGCATACCAGCCGCCGCCCGGCCATATTTCCACGACCGTCATGTCCGGCTTCAGGCCGAAAAACATGAGCGTTTCCTGCGGATGGCGATAACGATCCCGGGTAACATTTCCGGGTTTGCGGTGTGCGCCGACCATGGCGCTTTCTATCCTGCTGACAACTGGCTCGGCGGACATGCCGCCGTTTGAATTAGCACACGCGGGCAGCAGCACGACGCACAACCCGAATACAGCAAATAACTTTTTCATAACACCCCACTTTTAGATTGCATGTTCAGACACTCAATAATCCTGCATGGCAGAGATTACACTGGCGGCGCGGTCCCCGTCAGCAAAGGCGGCCCTGAAGCGAAAACTTGATCAGGCGGCCGCTTTTAGCGGATATTCGATGTATGCGTAGATTAATACCCGCGACAGCGATACTGGTTTTGCTCGTATTCGGCAGTATTTCTGCGGCCATAGCCACTGAGGAGGCAGGTGCGGATGGCGCGTTGGTGCGCCAGCTCGTCAGGGATTGGGCGGCGGCGTGGCGTGCGGGCAAGTTCTCCGAATACGCTGCTTACTATGTGGCTGGATTCAAGGGGCCCTACGAGTCGCACGAAAAGTGGCGCCAGGAACGCAGCAGAAGAATCGAAGGCCGCGGGGATATCCGGGTTGACCTTGGCCCGATGCTTGTTCAGTTCAACCTTGACGATTCTGGCGTGGCGCGGGCGATTTTCCTGCAGTCATACCGCTCGAATACGTGGTGTGACGTGGTTGAAAAAACGCTGGGGTTCGAGAAAACTGACACAGGGTGGCGCATCAGCAGCGAGGAATCCACGCTACGTAGCCGTTGCTGACGGACCGGGCCCTTTTCCAGCCCTTCGGGTCATCCAGACGAGCGCGGCAGAGGCCAGCAGGGTGAGGGTGGCTGCCATCAAAAAAGCTGTGCGCTGATTCGCGAACTGCCAGACAAGCCCAAATAAAACGGCACCCGGCAGGGCGAACAGGCCGACTACCAGGTGATAAATTCCAAACAGCGTTGCCCGGTGCTCGGTTGGGGCAGAATCACCGATCAGGGAACGCTCGGCTGGCTCCGTAAAAGCAAGCGACCCTGCATAAGCAAGGAAAAGAACCCACACCAGCGAGGGTTGGCTGCCGGCAAATGCCAGTGCGACGAGCAGCGCGATACGGGCCGACCACCCGAATATGACTACCGGCAGGCGGCCGAGCTTGTCGGACAGGCTACCGGCGGGCATCACCAGCAGCATCTTCATCAGGCTGGCCGCTGCCCAGACCAGGGGGATTGCAGCGATATCGAGGCCGCGTGACTGGGCCCACAGCACCAGGAACACCTCGGGCGTTGTGGCGAGGGCTAAGCCTCCCGACGCGAGGACCATGCCCTTGAGCCTGGCATCGAGCGCCGACCATTGCAGCCTGGTTCGAATCCCGGGTTCAGGTCGCTGCTGCGCGGGAAGTGCGAAGATGAGCAACAGCACGACCACCGCACCCGGTACGGCCGAGTACCAGAACATGTCCCGCAAAGGCACGCCCCGGGATAGAAGGTAGAACGCGATCAGTGGTCCGATCACGGCGCCGGCGTGATCCATCGCCCTGTGAAACCCGAAGGAACGGCCAAGCTGGCCGGGTCGTGCGGCATGGGCAATCAACGCGTCGCGCGGTGCGGTGCGCAGGCCTTTGCCGAGGCGATCGAGAAAGCGCAGCGTCAGGACCAGCCACCAGCCGAAGGCCAGTGCGATGAGCGGACGCGAGATATTAGAAATACCGTAGCCACCGACCACCAGCCCTTTGGCATTCCACCCCCGGTCAGCGAGCCAGCCCGATATGAGTTTGAGCAGGCTGGCCGTGGCCTCCGCGATGCCTTCGACTATGCCAACAACGGCCGGCCCGCTGCCCAGCGTTATGACCAGAAACAGAGGTAGCAGGGGCGTGATCATTTCGCTCGCCATATCGTTCAGCAACGATGCGAGACCGAGAATGACTACCGTGCGTGGCAGGAACGCGCGCATCAGCCTGGTCGGATAATTAAGGGCTGGCCGAGGCAACAATCGTGTATTGAACCTGTACTTCGTCCTGCACGCTTATTGCGCCAAGCAGTACCGAAAAGGGCTCAATAGCGAAATCGGACTGGGTCAGGCCGAAAGTCCCTGTGGCAACGAAGCGATTTTCCTGTCGCTCGAAATGCACAGGAATGGGCAGTGATCGGGTGTTGCCTTTTAAAGTTATTCGGGCCAGCACGCTGAAGTCTGGCGCTGCCCCGAGAATGCCAGAGACCTCGGCAGTTGCGACCGGAAAGTTGTCAGTATCAAGGACTTTCGGGCTCATCATGTTGGCACGCGTTCCGGCTATGTCCTCGTCGCTGGGTACGCTTGTGAAGTCTTCGCCCGCCTCAAGGCGCCACTGCGGTTCGTCCACCTGCATATCCAGCAGGCGAATGGTGAGTTCCACCCGCGAATCTGCAAGCTTTTCTGCCAGCCACACGCGCCCGCCGATGACCGGCCCGCCAATAATGTGGTTGTGTCCAAAACGGGAAAGTGGCCCGCTTCGCATCACCTTGATCAGCAGGAGGCTTTCAGGCTCGTTGATTTCAAACAGCGTGTGGTCGCCGGCTGGCGGCGTCGGGCTCGCCTTGGCCGCCGCGGGTAGTGGCGGTTCCTGAGTGGGTGGTGCCTGGGCGCAGGACACCAGCGAGAGCACCGTGACAATGCCCAGCGCCGCCATGACCGTGGATGAGCGCAGCAGCTGACTCATAAATTTGACTCGGTTTCGGCACATACAGGTATATTGGCGCAAAACGCGGTGCTTGTCTCAGGATTGTCAGGAGCTGATTGCCATCAGGAAACTAAAAAACACCGCCGAGCGCTACGGCATAGTATCCCAGGCTTTTCACTGGCTGATCGTGGTGCTGATCATTGTTCAGTACCAGATGGGGCGAATCGCCGAGGATCTGCCACTGGGATTCGACAAACTGGTGCTTATGAGCCGGCACAAGTCTCTTGGCATGACCATTCTCGGATTGGCACTTCTTCGGCTCCTCTGGCGACTGGCAAACAAGTCGCCAGGTTCACCACCCGGACTGCATCGTGCTTTGCAGGGCCTTGGTCGCACGACTCACGTGGCGCTCTACGGACTCTTGCTGGCG
Source organism: Gammaproteobacteria bacterium (assembly GCA_013003115.1). GTDB lineage: Bacteria > Pseudomonadota > Gammaproteobacteria > Steroidobacterales > JABDLF01 > JABDLF01. The sequence goes on along the minus strand of JABDLF010000018.1, from coordinate 10,507 downwards.
CTTCCAATCACAGGCTGGCTTGCTTCGTCCTATGCGAACAGCCCGGTAAGCTGGTGGGGCTGGTTTACCGTCCCGGATCTGGTAATGCCTGACAAGGAAAACTTTGAACGCCTGAGCGAACTACACCAACTGCTCACGCGATTTCTGATTGTCGTCGTGACCCTGCACGCGGCAGCGGCGCTTGTGCACCATTTTTATTTCAAGGACGACGTTCTGCGGCGCATGCTGCCCGGCTGGCCGGGGCTTCGGAAGTGATAAGTTATCCGGACAGGATATTTACGGTTCTCGGTTTGCAGATAATCTTTGCTGCGGCTCTCCCGACAACTGCAGCCGCTGAGGCACAGGCATGGCAAACGATCAAGCCACGCAGCATTACCTTCGTTGCCGTCCAGGCGGGCGCGCCGTTCGAAGGGCGGTTCGAGCAGTTCGAGGCGCTGATTCAATTTTCACCCGACGCGCTGGAAGAGAGCCGGTTCCAGGTCGGGATCGACCTCGCCTCGGTGGAAACCGACTACGAGGACCGAGATGAGATCCTCCGGGGAGCCGAATTCTTCGATGTCAAAGCAGAGCGGTTGGCGGTTTATGAGGCGGTCTCATTTGCGGATCTCGGTGGCAATAAATTTCGTGCTGACGGACAACTGTCGCTGAACGGCAGGCGGCTGCCTGTTGTCCTTGCGTTTACTTTTGTGCCGGCCGAAGAGCAAAGGAATCAATATATTTTGCGAGGTCACGCCGAATTCAACCGCCTTGATTTTGGTATTGGCCTTGGCGACTGGGCTGACGAAAAATGGATCAGCCATACTGTTGAAGTACACTTCAGTCTGCAACTTACCCGTATTGACTGACTGCGCCATGCTCAAGGTGTGGCGCATAATCGGATCAGTGGAAACGAGGGCACTGCCATGACAGATATGCAAAAGCTTGATCCCGAAGAACTGGCCGAGATCCGTTCGGAGTTTGAAATCTGTGATCTGGACAAGGACGGTCGGATCGATCTCGACGAATTTTATAATTTCATCCGGCGACTCACGCCCGAGGCCAGCGATGAAGAAATCGAAATCGGTTTCCTGGAAATTGACACGAGCCGCAGCGGCGTTATCGAGTTTGACGAGTTTGTAAACTGGTGGGAAGACCGCTAGTGAGAAATCAATGCGGCTGGCGACACTTGTGCATCAACCAGGCACCGCTGAAAATTTCATGCCCGCCGCATCGGGCATTGCATCTCCTGGTGCACCCTCCCTCTTGCAAAGAGATACAATCGCAGGGTGAGGACAGCGTCCGAATCGTAAAATAGAAGGAGTGAGCAGAGTATGTCGAATAAGAACAATAAGGATGGCGCTCAGTCCGTGGGTAACGGCATACGCGGCATGGACTTGCTGCGCAATCCGGCGCACAACAAGGGAACCGCTTTCACCAAGGCGGAGCGCGATGCGCTCGGACTGCGCGGCCTTTTGCCACCAGGGGTGCTGACCCAGCAACAGCAGGCGGAGCGCATACTTCGGCATTTCCGCAACGCGCGCAGCGACCTCGATCGCTATGTATTAATGAATGACCTCATGGATCGCAGCGAGCAGCTTTTTTACAAGGTTGTAATGGACAACCTGGAGGAAATGCTTCCTATCCTGTACACGCCAACCGTTGGGCAGGCGTGTCAGGAGTATGGTTACATTTTCCGGCGGCCCCACGGCGTATATATTTCTGCCCGTGATCGCGGCCACATGCCGGAAATATTTAATAACTGGCCGCACAAGGACATACGCATCATCGTGGTAACCGATGGCGAGCGCATCCTTGGCCTGGGCGACCTTGGTGCAAATGGCATGGGTATCCCGGTGGGTAAGCTGCAGCTGTACACGGCCTGCGCCGGAGTGCCGGCCAAGCACTGCCTGCCGGTGATGCTGGATGTCGGGACGGAAAACCAGGAGCTACTCAACGCGCCACTTTATCTTGGCCACAAAAAACCGCGCCTGCGTGGGAAGGAATACGACGACATGGTGGAGGAGTTCATGGTGGCCGCCAGCGAAGCCTATCCTGGCGTGCTCATTCAGTTCGAGGACTTTGCCAATCCCAACGCGTTTCCCCTGCTGAAGCGATATCGGGACAGGTTTTGTGTATTTAATGACGACATCCAGGGCACCGGCAGTGTCGCCATGTCCGGAATACTGTCATCGCTGAAAATCACGGGCCAGAAACTCAGTGACCAGCGATTCCTGTTTCTGGGGGCGGGCGCCGCCTCCATGGGCATCGGCGATATGCTGACAGCGCTTATCATGGAAGAGGGCGTTAGCAAAGAGGAAGCCCGTCAGCACAGCTGGTTCATGGACTCGACCGGGCTTATTGTTGCCGGCCGCGAAAAGCTGACCGCACACAAGGCCCGCTATGCACACCCCCACGCTGAAATTAAAGATTTTTGCGAGGCCGTAAAAGCGCTAAAACCGACGACCATCATGGGCGCTTCCGGGCAGCCGGGTTCCTTTTCAAAGGAGGTCCTGCGGGCCATGGCGGAAGTAAACGAACGCCCCATCGTGTTCGCACTTTCCAATCCCACGTCCAAGGCCGAATGCACCGCCGAAGAGGCTTATCGGTACACAGATGGTCGTGCGGTATTCGCCAGCGGCAGTCCCTTTGCGCCGGTGAAATACAAACACAAGACATTCATCCCGGGGCAGGGCAATAACGCCTATATTTTTCCAGGTGTTGGTCTGGGCGTAGTGGCCAGCAAGTCGAAGCACGTGACCGAGGAAATGTTTTTCATAGCGGCGAAAACGGTTGCGAGCCTGGTCGATGAGGATGACATTGCGCACGGTCGCACCTATCCGCCGTTCGACAAGATCGGTGAGGTATCGCTGGATATCGCCGTCGAAGTCGCGAAGCTGGCGTGGGACAACGGCCTCGCTCAGGTGGACAGGCCCGTCGACATCCGGGAATTCATTCGCGATTTGCGCTATGACGCGACTTACCACAACCATGCATCATGAACCGGCACAGGCTCCGGTTAGTTTGACGGACGGTCGGCAAGCCGTGATTGATGTAGCAAAAGGTTTTTAGCAGCGGCGCCATGCCGGGCTCGACCAGGTCCGGTGATTGCAAAAATTGGCTACACTTCTAAACACCATTCGCATTCGGGAGTGAACGCATGACCGAGCAACCGGAACAAATCCAGCAAATGGGCCCTCGCACTTCGGAGCATGACAAGCTGAATCCCTTTGAGGGCACGTTCAGCACGGTGGTCAAGCTGTGGATGGGCCCGGGCGAGCCCATGACCAGCACCGGTACAATGGTCAATGATTGGGTACTGGGCGGCCGCTACCTTCGCCAGGCCTTTACCGGTGATCCCGTAGATGGTCCCTACCAGCCCTTCGAGGGCATCGGCTTTTGGGGCTACAGCGGTACCTCGAAGAAGTACCAGGGATACTGGATCGACAATGCCAGCACCTGGATGCAGCTGGAAACCGGATCTGTGGATGCCTCCGGCAAGATCTGGACGATGAAGAGCCGTTTTCCCAACCCTGCCGACGGCAAGCCCATGAACAAACGCTCGGTCATTACCCTGCACGACAACGACCATCATCTGATGGAAAGTTTTTTTACCGTGGAGGGCGGCGAGGAAGTCAAATCCATGGAGATCAGCTACACGCGCAAGTCATGATCGAAGTCATCCTAAAGCATTTTGATAATCCGGACTCAACGCAGATTTTTGAGAAAGGAAGATTTGAAGTCGTTGAGCTGGGTGGCATGAGCATAGGTCGTGCGACTTATGAGCCAGGCTGGAAATGGTCAAAGCATGTGGGCGCAAAGCACGGTGAACAGTACTGCACGGTTGAGCATGTTGGCATGGTGCTGGAGGGCACGGCCACGGCGGCCTTTGCCAGTGGCAAAGTGGTGGAAATGCACGCGGGCGAGCTGTTTTATATCCCGCCCGAGCCACACGACAGCTGGGTAGTCGGCGATGTGCCCTATGTGTCCCTGCATTTTCTGGGCGCCGATCGTTACGCGCGTGCCTGAGGTTTATCTGCCCACGCCCGCCACCCGTTAAAGGCAAGTACCGCCAGCACTACAACCTGCGCCGGGGCCCAGGCACGCTCCCAGTCACTGATGCGCTCGCTGCCATTTATCCCCGTCAGGACCGCACAAAGCCCGGCATCGCCGAGCGTAGTGCCGGCAAAGTAGGGCAGGCAATTCCAGGCTGCCAGTGGAATGAGAATTATCAGCGGCAGTGCGAAGTAGCGAAACGCGGTCGTCGATCCATGCACGCCGTGACCGTAGCGCAGCGCGAACGCTGCACCGCCGGCAAAGGCCGCAGAGACGAGGCTCACTCGCCAGGCACTGGTGTCCGGGCACTGTGCGTAGCCAACCACCAACAGCATGATCATGTGCATATAGATCACAAGCCATGAAACAAATGTCACGCCCAGGCGCAATACAATTTCGGCAAAGCTCATATTTTCTGTTGGCATCCCTCAATGTCAGCGGGCACAATGCTCGCCAGACCGACGCCCCTGTTCGGGCACATATGGAAGAATTCAAATGATAACCGTACATCATCTCGAAAACTCGCGTTCTCAACGCATTCTCTGGCTGCTCGAAGAGCTTGGTCTCGAATACGAGATCAAGCTTTACAAGCGCGATCCGAAGACCATGCTGGCGCCCAAATCCCTTACCAAAGTACATCCTCTTGGCAAGTCGCCGGTCATTGTGGACGGCGATTTAACCGTCGCTGAGTCCGGAGCCATCATGGATTACCTCGTTGATAACTATGCGGAAGCCGGCAAGCTCAAGCCCGAGGAAAAATCCGACCTCGTCAAATACCGGTACTGGATGCACTACGCTGAAGGCTCGCTGATGCCGCTGCTGCTGATGAAGCTCATTTTCGACCAGCTGAGCAAGCCGCCTATGCCATTGCCCATCCGTCCGGTTGCAGGCCTGATCGCCAAGGGGGTCAAGGCAAAATTTGTGAGCCCGCGGATTGCTCAGAACATAAAATTCATCGAGGCTGAGCTTGGCAAGAGCCGTTGGTTCGCCGGAGAGAAGATGTCGGCTGCCGACATCCAGATGAGTTTCCCGCTTGAAGCCGCTGCGACAAGGGTGCCGGAAATGGAAAACCGCAAGAACATTGCGCGGTTCTTAAAGCGCGTCCACGCGCTGCCGGCCTATAAGCGGGCGCTTGAAAGGGGCGGCCCGTACGCCTATGCCTGAGTTCACGACGTGAACGACATACTCGCGCAGGGACTGATTTTCATGGTCGCCGCAGTCATTGCGGTGCCGCTGTTCAAACGCGTTGGTCTTGGTTCGGTGCTGGGCTATCTTACCGCGGGCCTTGTGATCGGGCCGTGGGGTCTTCGCCTGGTAACAGATGTAGACGCAATCTTGCACGCGGCGGAGTTCGGCGTCGTGCTGCTGCTGTTCGTTATCGGCCTCGAATTGCAGCCGTCACGATTAAAGCTGATGCGGCGCTCAGTATTCGGCCTGGGTGGCAGCCAGGTTGCCGTTACCGGGCTGTTGTTGAGCGCTGTGGCAATCGCGGCCGGCGTGCCAACTGCGGCCGCCGTGGTAGCCGGGCTCGGGTTGGCTTTGTCATCGACGGCTTTCGGGCTGCAAATTCTGGCTGAAAAGAACCAGCTGCTGGCGCTGCACGGCCGCTCCGCATTCGGTGTCCTGCTGTTCCAGGATATCGCGGTTATTCCGCTGCTGGCCGTCGTGCCTTTGCTGGCTCCGGCCAGCGCTGCCGGCGGTAGCGAAAGCTTCTTGTGGCCGGTCGCCAAAGCCCTGCTGGTGATCGCGCTGGTCATTATCGGCGGCAGATACCTGTTGCGACCCATTTTCAGGTACGCCGCCTCGGTTAACAGTCCCGAGATCTCCACGGCCGCAGCGCTCGCCGTAGTGGTTGGCACGGCGCTGCTCATGTATGCCGTGGGCCTGTCCATGGCGCTGGGCGCGTTTCTGGCCGGCGTCCTGCTCGCTGACTCCGAGTACCGGCATGAACTCGAGGCCAATATCGCGCCCTTTAAGGATCTGTTGCTCGGCCTGTTCTTTATTGCCGTGGGCATGTCGGTTGACCTTGGCCTCATTCTGAGCCGGCCGATTCTTGTGCTCGGGCTGACTTTCGGGTTGCTGGCTTTAAAAGGCGGCGTGCTTTTCGGGGTGGGCAGAGCCTTTGGCCTGGATGTCGTTTCTGCTCGCTCCCTCGCGGTGACCATCGGGCAGGGCGGCGAGTTTGCATTTGTAATTTTTTCGGTCGCTGTTGCAGAGCAGGTGATGGCCAAGCCGCTGGCCGATCTGCTTATCCTGGTGGTGACTTTATCCATGGCGCTCACGCCGCTGTTGTTTGCCGCAGACGAGAGGCTCAGGGCGCGTGGAAGCGCGCCAGCTTTCAGTGACTTTGACAGCATGGAAAGCGAGGGCAACCCTGTAATTATTGCCGGCTTTGGCCGTTTCGGCCAGATCGTCGGGCGTGTACTGCGGGTCAAGAACATCAACTTCACTGCCCTGGACAAAAGCCCGGAACAGGTCGATTTTGTGCGCAAGTTCGGCAACAAGGTTTTCTATGGTGACGCGTCACGGCTTGATCTGCTGCGGGCCGCGGGGGCCGCGGAGGCCAAGGTCTTTGTGCTCGCCATCGATGACATCGACGCGTCCGTGGCAACAGCAGCAACGATCAAGCGCAACTTCCCGCAGCTCAAAATTATCGCCCGCGCGCGGAATCGTCAGCACGCGCTGCAACTCATGGAGTTGGGCATTGCTCCTGTTATTCGGGAAACCTACCTGTCCAGCCTGCTAATGACGCGAGAAGTGCTGCAAGCCATGGGGTCAGATCTGGAATCAGCGAAAAAGGCGGTACGACGTTTCCAGGACCATGACAAAAAGCTGTTGAAGTATCAGCAGGAAATTTTCACGGATGAGGCGAGCCTGATTAAGGCATCGAAGGACGCGGCCGCTGAGCTACAGGCCCTGTTTGAGCAGGATTCGCGCGAGGAAAAGCGCGAGGAGAAGCGCGAAGGCGATAGATCAAAAGCCCGTCGCTAAGTGCCTTTAACGCCCAGGGTATCTTGTCAGGCGCCCGCCAGTCCCTATTTCGCTACTTCGGATCGGCCTTCTGCCTCGCGAATCAGCCGGTTCGCATTTTCTATCCAGCGGCAGGACTCGCAGACGCAGCTCTTAATGGCGGAATTCTTCCTGTGATTCTGTGAGACCAGGAAGTCGATGGCCAGGCGTAGGGATGCAACGAGCTCCGGCCGGGATTGGCTGGCCAGGTCAACGAATGGCTCGTGTGATTTTAGCCACGAGCATTCGAACATGGCTATGCACGTTTGGCAGCCCTGATCTCTGGCATGGAAAACGCCGCCGTGGGGGCAGACCCCGAGGTCCAATGCTTCTATGGCCTTCAATCGGGGGAAGGTCAGCATTTCGATCAGCTGTCGACTTATGTTGTCCACGACGGCCTCTGCGGCACTTAAATGTGTTTGTCAGTTAAGCAATAGCCGGGCGCAACGAAGTTGACTATAGGTAATTAACGCAGAGCGGGTCCGCACTGCATAGAAATACCATGGCGTTACAGGGTGCAGGCAATTCAGGATTGCCTTAGTGGCTCAGGCGGCAGAGGACTTGATCAGGCCACCGAGAATCTCGGGTGCTGGCCTGGGCTTGGCGAAATAGTATCCTTGCATGAATTCGCAGCGCCATTCCTTGACCATGTCGACGGTGCTCTGGTCTTCGATACCCTCGGCGACGACCTTCAGGCCAAGTCCGTGGGCCAGGCCCATGATAGCCACAACGATCTGCTTACTTTTCTTTTCTTTAACCATCGAATTGATGAAAGCTCTGTCGATCTTGAGCACGTCAAACGGAAACCTGTGCAGATAGCTCAGGCTTGAATAACCGGTGCCGAAATCATCGATAGCAAGCTGGACCCCCGTCTCTTTCAGTCTCGCCAGCGCAATCGCGGCGACCTCCGGCGATTGAATCAGCAGCGCCTCGGTAAGCTCCAGCTTCAGGTTCGAGGGATCGACGCCTGTTTCGTTGATGATGCGTACAAAGGTGCCGTCCGACGTCAGCTGCTGCAGCTGCCGGGGCGAGACGTTCACGCTCATGAATAACTGACGATCATCATCTTTGCCAGATTCGTTTACTGCTTTCTGAAAGCGTTTCAGATCCTCACAGGCTCTTTCGAGAATCCACAGACCCAGCGGGATGATCAGGCCCGAGTCTTCGGCAGCTTCGATAAACTCTGCGGGCGAAACATAACCGTGCTTTGGATGGATCCAGCGGGTCAGCGCCTCGTATCCGACCACTGCGCCGGTCATGGTTTCAACGATGGGCTGGTAGTGAACCTGAAACTGCTGCTTTTCAATGGCTTCATGCAGGTCTTGCTCAAGCCGCAGCTGGTTTACCGCCTGTTCTTTGGCTTCCTCGTATAGTTTGTCCTGCTCGCTGCTGCCCAGCGCGCCGGTGCTCAACAAACGCTCACGATCCAATACGCGGCGCAGCGCCCATCTGAATCTCTCCAGCACGACACGAAGCAGTAAATGTAGCACTGGATCCGACTTGGAGATTTTGGATTCGAGCGCCGATTTTTCCAACGGAATGACCCGCGTGTCTTCAAGCGCCGTGGCCGTGGCCGAGCGCGAGTGATTGTCGATCAGCGCCATTTCGCCGAACAGGTCCCCGGGTCCCAGGACATTTATCTCGATTCTGGCCCCCTTGGTGGCCGCTGAAATCTCGATTTTCCCGTTTTCGATCAGGTATGCGTAAGTGCCCGGCTCGCCTTCTCTGAAGACCTTGGTACCCTTCGGGAAATACTCGCGTTGCATGTTGCTGCCAATCATGGTCTATCCTTTGAACGGCTCAGCGGCCAAAAAGGGAAAAGAGATGCACTCAATCCTATATCGGCATTTCGCCGGTAAACATAAGGAAATACCTGAAATCTGGTAGATTGTGATGCCCATCACTCGCGCCACCGACGCAGGGAGTACCCCATGAATTCAGTCTCGCGAAGGTCGTTTTTGAAAGGGTTTGGTGGCGTTGCTGGCAGCTCGTGGATGGCAGCGCACATGCCGTTGCTCCTGTCCCTTGGGCAGGCAGCCTGCTCGGCGAAGGATGCGGGCGCTCCATTCAAGACGCTGTCTGCCCACGAAGCAAATGAGCTGTCGGCAATTGCGGCCCAGATTATCCCGGCAACGGATACGCCGGGCGCTGAGGAGGCGGGCGTGATCTACTTCATCGATGCGGCGCTTGGCGACTTTATGGCGGGGGCGGCGGGATTTCTGCGCGGCGGTTTGCAAGACCTGCTGGCGGCAAACGGCGGAAAGTTCGCATCGTTGTCATCCGACGAACAGATCTCGGCGCTCAGGAAGATCGAGCAGGAACAATTTTTTTCGACTATGCGTTTTCTGACAGTTGTTGGCATGTTTTGTATGCCGTCACGCGGCGGTAACCGCGACCATGCCGGCTGGAATCTCATTGATTTTGATCATAGGCATGCCTGGCAGGCGCCGTTCGGCTACTACGATGAACGCGAGGGCAACGCCAATGAATGAGCCCGCGATGTTCTCGCAAAGGGACGAAGTCGATTTCGTGATTGTCGGGTCTGGCGCGGCCGGCGGAGTGCTGGCACGCGAGCTTGCTGTTGCCGGCTTTAATATCGTGGTGCTGGAGCAGGGACCCTATCGCAGGTCGGCGGACTTCAAGCATGACGAAGTTGGCGTTTTTATTCAAAACGAACTCGGTGGCGGCGCATCAGATCCGCAGACGTTCAGGCACAGTGATTCAGAAACGGCAAGCGTGCAGCTCAACCCGCCGGCTGCGCTTTACGCACGCTCGGTGGGCGGCTCCAGCACGCACTATTCCGGTAACTTCTGGCGCCTGCGGCCTGTTGATTTTAAGGAGCACAGCCTGCTGGGCGATATTCCCGGCACCGGTTTCGCCGACTGGCCGGTTACCTATGAAGAAATGGAGCCGTATTACACGAGGGTCGACTGGGAAATAGGGGTGTCCGGGGCGCCGGGGCCGTTCGATCCGCCTCGATCGCGACCCTATCCCATGCCGCCCCTGCCGAGAAAATCGTCGGGGGTGCTGTTCGACAAGGGCGCGAAAAAAATTGGCCTGACAACACAGCCGGCACCCAAGGCGATATTATCGGCGCCGCACAACGGGCGCGCTGCCTGCATTCACTGCGGCTTTTGCCTGGCGTTCGGCTGCGAGGTAGGCGCCAAGTCGTCGACGCTGGTCACCATGATCCCCGAAGCCGAAGCCACCGGACGCTGCGAGATTCGTGCCGATTCCACGGTCGCGCGCCTCGTTACAAATTCTGGTGGCAGGGTTTCCGAGGTGGTTTATTACGACAAGACGGGACAAGAGCGATCACAAAAAGCCAAAGCCGTGATACTTGCTGCCAACGGGGTGGAAACTCCGCGCCTGCTGTTTATGTCCGAAAGCGCTGCTCACCCTGACGGGCTGGCGAATTCAAGCGGCCTGGTTGGCAAATACCTGATGTTCAACGACCATTCCGTGA
>JABDLF010000013.1 GCA_013003115.1 Gammaproteobacteria bacterium | reverse complement strand
TGAGCGAGGCGCGCAGTGTACGGTATGGCCCCTGTGGATTCAACGACGCGCATTACGTTTTCAAGCTCGCCGCGGTCGCCGCTTTCTATTGCGCCGCGAATCAGTTCGCGCTGCTTATCGTTGGCTTTGGACAACGAATGAATCAGCGGCAGCGTCGGTTTCCCCTCTGCCAGGTCATCCCCAAGCCTCTTGCCCGTCAGGCCAGTGTCCGCCTGGTAATCAAGCACGTCGTCGACCAGCTGGAACGCGGTGCCGAGATGTTTGCCATAGCGGGCCAGCGCTTGCTGCACCTTCTCGGGCTTACCGGAAAGGATGGCTGCCGTCTGCGCGCCGGCTTCGAAAAGCCGCGCCGTCTTGCGCCGAATCACCTGAAGGTACCGTTCCTCGTCGGTATCCGGATCATGGCAGTTGAGCAGCTGTAAAACTTCGCCTTCGGCAATGGTATTCGTCGCATCAGCGAGTACGTCCATGATGCGCATGTTCTCGAGGGTTACCATCATCTGGAAACTTCGGGAATACAGGAAGTCGCCGACAAGCACACTTGCTTCATTGCCAAAGATATTATTGGCGGTATCCCGTCCGCGACGCAGGTCGGACGCGTCGACCACATCGTCGTGCAGCAGTGTCGCTGTGTGGATGAACTCGATGATGGCGGCCGCCTCAATGTGCTTCGCGCCGTCGTACCCGCACGCCCTGGCAGCCAGAAGCACAATCATGGGCCTGAGTCGCTTGCCGCCGCTGCCGATGATGTACTCGCTGACCTGGTTTATCAGCACCACGTCGCTCGCAAGTCGTGCCCGAATGGTCTGGTCCACCGCTTTGAAGTCGTCGGCGATCAGAGCGCGCACGGAGGCGAGGCTCAGTCCTTTCAGTGTTTCAGCAGGCTCGGCGCTCATACAATGCTCATGGAGATAGGGCCCTCAATGGGCCCGGGTCGCGATTTAAAGGGGTTTTGGGCTGATTTGCGTTGACCGGAGGTTAACAAGTCTTTAGAATTCCCGCTCTTTGCCAGCGATGGCGTAAATGACTGAAATTGTTAGGTAGGGCAGGCGCAAATGTACGCTGTAATCAGGACCGGAGGCAAGCAGTACCGTGTAAAGGACGGCGCTGTGCTCCGTGTAGAGAAACTGGACGCCGAAGAGGGCGCGACTATTGAGTTCGACGAAGTGCTGATGGTCGGCAATGGCGACAAGATCACGGTCGGCAAGCCACTCGTCAAGGGCGGCAAAGTTACGGCCACCGTCGAAGAGCAAGGGCGGGGCCGCAAGATCGAGGTCATCAAATTCAAGCGTCGGCAGGGATACAAGCGCAATAAGGGCCACCGGCAGGCGTTCACGCGCGTGAAGGTCACGGGCATCGTCGGCGGCTGAGATTAACGGAGAGCATTGAAATGGCACACAAAAAGGCAGGCGGCAGCACACGCAACGGTCGCGATTCCGAATCCAAACGCCTTGGCGTAAAGAAGTTTGGCGGCCAGCAGGTTCTTGCCGGCAATATCCTTGTGCGCCAGCGGGGCACCAGGTTCCATGCGGGCGAAAACGTGGGCATCGGCAGAGACCACACCTTGTTTGCGAAAGCGTCTGGCAAGGTCGAGTTTCAGAAAAAGGGCCCCAAGAATCGCCAGTTTGTGAACATCGTTTCGGACTGAGCGCAACGCACAGCAATATTGCGAAGCCCCGGTTCGGCCGGGGCTTTTTTGTTTTCAGCTTGCGCTGCCAGCTGTTTTTGGAATCCAATCATGAAATTCGTCGACGAAGCGCTCATTCAGGTGAAAGGCGGCCGCGGTGGTGACGGCAGCGCCAGCTTTCGTCGTGAAAAATATGTGCCCTTCGGCGGCCCCGATGGTGGTGACGGCGGAAACGCAGGCAGCGTCTACCTGGTAGGCGACAGCAACATCAATACGCTGGCGGACTTTCGGGTGCAGCGCACTTACAAGGCCGAGGACGGCGCCGCCGGCAAGGGCCGCAACTGCACGGGCAAAAGCGGCAAGGACATGTTGGTGCAGGTGCCGGCCGGTACCCTGGTTTACGATCAGGAGACTGCTGAGCTCATTGGTGACATCACGGCCGACGGCCAGAGGCTGATGGTGGCTAAAGGCGGGCAGGGCGGACTCGGCAATACGCGCTTCAAGAGCAGTACCAACCGGGCGCCTCGAAAGTTCACGCCGGGCACCGCAGGCGAATCCCGCAGGCTCAAACTAGAATTGAAGCTACTCGCCGACGTTGGTCTTCTTGGCTATCCGAACGCCGGCAAGTCGACGCTGATCCGCTCTGTATCCGGTGCCCGACCTAAAGTCGCCGATTATCCGTTTACAACCATTTATCCCAATCTCGGCGTGGTTTCTGTGGGCCATTATCGGAGCTTCGTGATGGCCGATATCCCCGGTCTCATTGAAGGAGCGGCAGAAGGTGCGGGCCTTGGTCACCGTTTTCTCAGACATCTGCAGCGAACGCGCCTGCTCCTGCATATTGTTGATATCGCGCCCATTGATGACAGCGTTGACCTGGCAGCCGAGGCCCTCAACTTGCTCAAAGAACTGGATAAATTCAGCCCCGAACTTGCGGAGCGTGAGCGTTGGCTGGTTCTCAACAAGAAAGACATGGTTGACCCGGAACTGCTGGCGGAGAGACGCACCGAGCTGCTGGATGCGCTCGCTTATGAGGGTCCCGTTTTTGAGATCTCCGCGCTGGCGGGCACGGGAACCGGGGACTTGTGCCAGGCCGTTATGACCCACCTTGAGCAACTGGCGGAAATGGAAAGATTACCCGCGGCGCCTGAAGACAGTATCGAAGGCTGACTTAAACGCCCCGGCATAAAAAAAGCCGGTCGCAGACCGGCTTTTTCGCACCCTGACGATTCTGCCAGGACAGTGATGCTTCAAGAATCAGGCAGACATCGCCTTGATGGTCTTGTTCAAACGGCTTTTGTGCCGCGCGGCCTTGTTGGCCTTGATGATCCCTTTATTGACCATGCTGTCGATAACTGGAACAGCGTCTTTATATGAGGCTACCGCCTCGTCGCGCTTCCCTTCGTCAATGGCCTTGAGCACCTTCTTGATGCTGGAGCGCATACGAGAGCGCAACGCCATGTTATGCATGCGCCTTTTTTCGGTCTGCCGCGCCCGCTTGATTGCTGATTTGATATTCGCCACTTAAAAAGTCTCCAATTCGGTTCAGGGCCGAGCCCCAAATTAGCCGGGCATTGTCCTGATTTCCGCGATAAGAGTCAACGCGGGCGGGCCGGTATCACTGGCGGCGGCGTAGTACAGCGCTCTGAAAATAGTGTTTGACAGGGCGGGCTATTGTGATAACGTACTAACACGTTAATACATTGATACGCATATGAAAGAGCATAAAGAGCAAACAGCGAGACAGGCGCAAGAAGCCGAGGAAGAGTTGGCAAGGGCATTTCAGTCTTTGCAAACGACCACGGAATACCTCGACTTCCTGCGGGATCTTTGTACGCCAGCCGAACTAGAGGCGCTGGCCGATCGCTGGCGAGTCGTGGGCTTCCTGGAACAGGGCCGTCCGTATCGAGAGATTCATGACATTACCGGTGTCAGCGTCACCACGGTCGGGCGAGTGGCCCGTTTTTTGGAACACGGTAACCAGGGTTATCGCGCCGCATTAACCCGACTTGGAAAAAAATAGCAATGTCCACTCAAAACAGACTGCGGATCGCCTTGCAGCGATCAGGACGGCTCGCGGATTCGTCCCTCGAACTGCTTGCGCGCTGCGGCCTCAAGACGATGCGTGGCAAAGACCAGCTGGTTTGTGTCGGTGAGAATCTCCCGGTCGACCTCATGCTCGTGCGCGACGACGACGTGCCATTCCTGATTCGGGAAGGCGTTTGTGATGCTGGCATTGTTGGCTTTAACCTTGCCCGCGAAATCGAGCTCGAGCTCCTCGGCCGCGGCGAGGACTGTGGCTTCGAGATTGAACAAACGCTGGATTTTGGTGCTTGCCGGCTTTCGATTGCCGGTCCCGAAGAAGCGCCTTTCCGAGGGCTGGGCGACTTAAGCGGGCAGCGCATCGCGACGAGCTATCCGGCAACACTCGCCTGGTTTCTCAGGGAGCAGGGAATCTCTGCGCAGATCGTCACCTTGTCGGGCTCAGTGGAGATTGCGCCGCGACTTGGCACCGCGGACCTGGTTTGCGACCTGGTTTCCACTGGCAATACTCTGGCCGCAAATGGCCTCATTGAGAGAATGGAAGTTTCGCAAAGCCAGGCCGTGCTGCTGCGTGCGAAAGAGACGTTTATTGAAGACAGAGCGGAGGTCTTTGAGCGCATGCTGGAACGCATGCGAGGCGTTCTTCAGGTGCGCGAGAGCAAGTACATCATGTTGCACGCACCCAGGGCGGCCCTGACAGACATCCGTCGGCTGTTGCCGGGCAGCGAGATTCCCACCGTCATGCCCCTCGAAGGCAGCGCGGACCGCGTTGCGATCCACGCCGTGTGCAATGAAAACGTGTTCTGGGAAACCCTGGAGGCGCTGAAGGCTGCCGGTGCCAGCGCCCTGTTGGTCTTGCCGGTTGAGAAGATGCTCGCCTGAGCCGGAGCCCTATATGAAACTGATTGACTGGAACCGGCTTGAGCCGAGCCAGGCGCACAAAGTGCTGCGACGGCCTGGTTTTGAAACAGACAAAGAACTCGCCGATGAGGTTAGCGCGATCATCACTGCGGTTCGCGAGCGAGGTGACTCTGCGGTCAACGAATTTACTCGCCGGTTCGACAACGTGGCGGTGGAAATCCAGTGCTTGCCCGGGGCAGCATTCGCGCAGGCAGACGGGCTTCTCGGAAGCGATATAAAGGCTGCCATCGCCGGCGCTCTCTCTAACATCCGTCGCTTTCACCTTGCGCAGGTTCCAGAGCCCAGCCGCGTGGAGGTGAGGCCGGGTGTCGTCTGCGAAAAGCAGCTGCGAGCGCTGGGCACGGTGGGTTTGTATGTGCCTGGCGGCAGCGCCTCGCTGCCTTCAACGATGCTGATGCTGGGCGTGCCTTCCGGCATCGCCGGTTGCCCAAGGCGCGTGCTTTGCACACCGCCGGGCAAGAACGGCTTGCCCGATCCCGCGATTCTTCATGCCGCAGCTTTGACGGGCATCAGCGAAGTCTTCGCCGTTGGTGGTGCGCAGGCCATCGCCGCAATGGCATATGGCACCGAAAGCGTGCCGAAAGTCGACAAGATTTTCGGACCAGGCAATCGCTGGGTAACCGAGGCCAAGCAGCAGGTGACGCGCGACCCGGGCGGGGCAGGAATCGACATGCCCGCCGGGCCGTCGGAAGTCATGGTGATCGCCGACAAGACAGCATCCGCCGAGTTCGTTGCCGCAGATCTGCTTTCCCAGGCAGAGCACGGGCCTGATTCACAGGTGGTAGTGGTTACGGACTCGAAGGGTCTTCTCGAGAATGTCGAACGCGAACTATCCGATCAGTTGGGTACCCTGTCGAGGCAGGAGATAGCGGAAGCGGCGCTGGCTGGCAGCCTGCGTATTTTGACACGTGACCTGCGGCAGGCTGTCAGCATTGCCAATGCTTATGCGCCGGAGCACCTGATCATTAATACCCGAGAGCCTTCGGCTCTGCTTGGAGATATTACGAGCGCCGGCTCAGTGTTCCTGGGCTCGTGGTCGGCAGAGGCATTGGGCGACTACTGTAGCGGTACCAATCACGTGCTGCCGACCAATGGTTTCGCCCGCTACCTGAGCGGCTTGTCGGTTATAGACTTCATGCGCAGCATGACGGTGCAGGCAGTGACTGAGGGCGGCCTGAGTGCGATCGGGCCCATGGCGATCACGCTCGCACGTCACGAAGGGCTTGAAGCCCATGCGCGCGCCGTTGAGCTGCGGCTTGCGCGGCTCGCGAGGAGAGCCAGCGCATGAGCATACTTGAGCTCGCAAGGCCGGAAATCCGCAGTCTCAAGGCCTATAGTCCCGCTGCACGCCGCGCCAACTGCGTGCGGCTCAACGCCAATGAATCGCCGTGGCCGCGGATGGGTGTTTCGCCGCTGTTGAACCGTTATCCGGAAAGCCGCTCAGCAACCCTCACGGCAATGTTGGCCGATTATTTCGGCGTCGGTAACGACCATGTGCTCGTTACGCGTGGCAGCGACGACGCAATCGACCTGCTCGTGCGCGCGTTTTGCATAGCAGGTACTGACAGCATCATGGCGCCGGTGCCCGGATTCGGAATGTATGCCCTTGCCGCGAGGATTCAGGGCGCGAATGTGATTGACCTTCAACTTGATCCCGCGAAGAGCTTTGCGGTCACCTGTGACGACGTGCTTGACGCATGGCGGCCTGGGTGCAAGCTCGTTTTTCTGTGTTCGCCGAACAATCCAACCGGCAGTCTTATGCCTCGTAAAGAAATTGAGACGATTTGCACGGCGCTTGCTGGCAAGAGCCTGGTAGTGCTGGATGAGGCTTACATAGAATTTGCCAGTGCCGCTTCCATGGTGAATCTTGTTCGAGAGTATTCGAATCTCGTCGTGCTCCGCACTATGTCAAAGGCCCATGCGCTGGCCGCGAGCAGAGTGGGCGCCCTGGTTGCCTCGCCCGAAGTTGTTCGACTGCTGAGCCCGGTCCTGCCGCCTTATCCCCTGCCGGCCGACAGCCAAAAGCGCGCTGTGGCCGCGTTGCGGCCAGCCGCACGGGCAGAGACCGCGAAGTGTATTAATCGCACATTGCTTGAGAGAGAAAGACTGTCGCGCGCCTTGTCAGCGCTGCCTTCCGTAACAAGGGTCTGGCCTAGTGAGGGCAATTTTGTGCTGGTTCAGACGTGCGGCGCGAGGGCGTTCCTGCGTCGCTGTGAGGATCACCAGGTGCTGATCAGAGATATTAGCGACGACGGCCCGCTGCGAGATTGCGTGCGCGTCACGGTCGGCACATCAGAAGAAAATGCGGCGCTGCTGAGTGCGCTATCGGGCCTTGCCAATGCAAGCTGAAAAAGTGCTATTTGTCGATCGCGACGGCACGCTCGTGCGCGAACCGGCCGATGAGCAAATCGACAGGGTCGACAAGGTGCGCCTGCTGACCGGCGTCATGCCTGCGCTGCAGAGGTTGCGCGACGCGGGCTACCGGCTCGTGATGGTGAGCAACCAGGACGGTCTTGGCAGCGACGCTTACCCGCAGGCTGATTTCGAGCGGTGCCAGGCATTCATTCTCCAGCTGTTTGCCGATCAGGGCATTACGTTTAGCGAAATTTTCATATGCCCGCACCTGCCCGAGGATAACTGTGCATGCCGTAAACCTCGTGCCGGACTGCTCGCTGATTTCCTGCTTGAACATGAGCTGGATCGCAAGCGCAGCGCCGTGGTGGGAGACCGCGAGGCGGATATAGAGCTGGCAATGAATCTCGGCCTGCGCGGCTTCAAGGTTGAGGCGGAGGGGCCGTACGAAAAAAGCTGGGCGGGCATCGCACGCAGCCTGCTCGATGGTTCTCGCCTGTCACGCGTGAGCCGGGCAACGCTTGAAACCCGGATCGAGGTCGAGGTCGATCTGGATGCGCCGGGGCGCATCGACGTCAGCTCCGGTATCGGTTTTTTCGATCACATGCTCGAACAGCTCGCGCGCCACGGAAACTTTTCCCTGCGGCTGGAATGCATGGGAGACCTGGAGATTGACACGCACCACACCGTTGAAGACTGCGCGCTGGCGCTGGGCGAGGCGCTGAAAAAGGCGCTGGGCGACAAGCGCGGTATCGGCCGCTACGGTTTCATACTGCCCATGGATGAGTCACAGGCGCGAGTTGCAGTGGATCTTTCCGGACGCTCCGCGCTCGTGTTTTCCGCGCCGTTTAACCGTGAGCAGGTGGGCGGACTCGCGACCGAGATGGTGCCACATTTTTTCCGCTCCCTGGCTGATGCGCTTGGGGCGGCCATCCACATAAAAATCGAAGGTGATAATAACCACCACATGGTGGAAGCCGGCTTCAAGGGCGTAGGCAGGGCGCTGCGTCCCGCGCTGCAGAGGCAGGGGGAACAGCTGCCGACTACCAAGGGGCTCCTGTGATCGGCGTTGTCGACACCGGCGGTGCCAACCTGACCTCGCTGTTCGCAGCCTTTGAGCGCCTCGGCGCGCGGGCGGAGATGGTGGACAGCGCCGCGGGGCTTGCGAGGTCGAGCCGCGTTGTATTACCCGGCGTTGGCGCAGCGGGGGAGGCGATGCGTCGACTTCAGCGCGCCGGGCTTGCCAATCTCATTGCCGGCCTGCGCGTGCCGGTGCTCGGCATCTGCCTCGGCATGCAGCTTTTGTTCGAACAGTCCGCCGAGGATGACTCCCATGGTCTCAGTGTCCTGCCCGGACGCGTTGATGCCCTTGTTGCACGCGGACCCGTTACCGTGCCGCACATGGGCTGGTCGCGGCTTAAGCGGCGCAGGGCAAGTCCACTTATGAAAGGCATTGATACATCGGAGTACTTTTATTTTGTTCACAGCTTTGTGGCGGAGGATTCTGATTTAACCGTTGCGAGCGTGACGCACGGCAGATCATTCAGCGCGGTCGTTCAGCGCGACAACTTCTTCGGCACCCAGTTTCACCCCGAGCGCTCGGGCAGGGCGGGTAGCCGGCTTCTTGAGAACTTTCTGGCCATCTGATGCAGACTTTTTTATACGACGACATCGAAATCATCCCGGCAATTGATCTTCGCGGCGGCTCCTGTGTCCGTCTGCACCAGGGCCGCTTCGACCGAGAGACCGTGTTCGATGATGATCCGGTTCGTGCCGCGTGGCATGTCGCTCGCGGCGCGCGAATGCTGCACGTCGTTGACCTCGATGGCGCGCGTTCGGGCCGCGGCGCAAACCTCGACGTGATTGCCAGACTGCTGGCGGACCTCCCCCTGGCAATCCAGTGCGGCGGTGGTCTGCGCACTCGGGAGGATGTCCGACGACTCCTCGATCTCGGCGCAAGTCGCGTAGTGCTTGGCAGTATTGCCGTTGAGCAGCCGAAGACCGTGATTGAGTGGCTGCAGTTTATTGGCCGAGACCGGCTGGTTGTCGCCCTTGACGCCCGCGCCGATGAGCGCGGCACTTACAAACTCGCATCCCGCGGCTGGCAGGAGCGTTCAGACACACGCCTCGAAGATGCGCTGAGCTATTTTTCCGAAAAAGGCGTAAGGCATGTGCTGTGTACCGACATCGAGCGAGACGGCGCCATGGGCGGGCCGAGCATTGATCTGTACAGGCAGCTCAGCGCCCGGTTTCCAGACGTGCAGCTGCAGGCCTCCGGCGGCGTTCGGCACACGGCGGACCTCGCGGCGCTGGCGGGCGCAGGCATTCGGCAGGTCATCGTGGGTCGCGCGCTGCTGGAGTCGGGGGCCGCTAAAGAGGAGCAGGCATGCCAGCCGTCCGCATAATCCCGTGCCTTGACGTCCGCGATGGCCTCGTCGTGAAAGGGGTGCGATTTACCGCACACCGAGAGGTGGGGGATATTCTCGATCTCGCGCTGCGCTACCGCGACGGTGGGGCTGACGAACTGGTTTTTTACGACATCAGCGCGAGCCCCGAGGGGCGCAGCGTAGATACTACGTGGATTTATCGCGTGGCCCGCGAGCTCGATATTCCTTTTTGCGTCGCGGGCGGCATTACCAGCGTCGCCGCCGCAGAAAGTGTTCTCAATGCCGGCGCCGACAAGATATCGATCAACACGCCGGCACTATCGCGCCCGGAGTTGATCAGCGAACTGGCGCGCCGGTTTGGCAGTCAATGCGTCGTTGTGGGCATCGACAGCTGTGAGCGCGACGGCGATTACTGCGTATATCGTGACACGGGCACTGACCAGACGCGGCGTGAATCAGGGCGCCTGACCCTTGAGTGGTTAGCGGAGGTCCAGTCGCGCGGCGCCGGCGAGGTCGTTCTCAACTGCATGCAAAGCGACGGTACTCGCAGCGGCTATGACTTACGGCAGCTCAGCGAAGCGCGGCGCATTTGTCACGTTCCCCTTATTGCCTCCGGGGGTGCCGGACGCTGGGAAGACTTTGCTGCCGTGTTCTCCATTGCAAGGGTCGACGGTGCGCTGGCTGCCAGTGTTTTTCACGAGCAGACCCTGACAATTGCTGAGCTCAAAGGCCAGCTCGTCGCCAGTTCGCTCGAGGTGCGGATATGAACAGCGCGATGCCCGCCAACTTGGACTGGCAAAAGCAGAGCGGTTTGTTACCGGCCGTGGTGCAGGACTCCCGCACCGATGAAGTGCTGATGCTTGCCTACATGAATGAAGAGGCGCTTGCGAAGACGCTCGCTACCGGGGACGTGCATTTCTTCAGCCGCTCGCGCCGCTGCCTGTGGCGCAAGGGCGAAACTTCAGGGAATTTTCTTAAACTCGAGAGCATCGCTAAAGACTGCGACGGAGACACGTTGCTGGTGCGGGCGAAACCTGCCGGGCCCGTCTGCCATACGGGCGAACGGACGTGCTTTGAAGATGCGAATCCTGTCGGTTTTCTGAAAATCCTGGAAGGAACGATTAGTGCGCGTCGTGACGCCGGTTCAGCGGACAGCTACACGGCACGGCTGCTGAGCGAGGGTATCCCGCAGATCGCCCGCAAGGTGGGCGAGGAGGCCGTTGAAGTGGCCATGGCAGCGGTTACTGAGGATGATGCCGCGTTGGTCGGCGAGGCGGCCGACCTTGTCTATCACCTGATGGTGCTGCTCAATTCGCGCGACCTTAGCCTGCGCGACGTCGAAGACTGTCTTGCGGCCCGACACCAATCGCGCAAGGAGGATGCTCCGGCGGGTTAGTCGTTACCAGCCAACCCCGGTATCATTCAGTCCTCGTTTCCTGAACCCTCGGGGCCGCGATGTCAAAAGCGCTGCTGAAGTCCACCTCAACGGTGGGCGCCATGACCTTGCTCTCGAGGATCCTGGGCCTGATTCGTGACCTCGTTTTCGCCCGGTTCTTCGGGGCCGGGCTGGGCATGGACGTGTTTGTCATTGCCTTTCAGATTCCGAATTTTTTCAGGCGCATGTTTGGAGAAGGCGCGTTCTCCCCGGCCTTCGTGCCGGTGTTTTCGGAATACCGCAGCAAGAAAAGCGGCGAGGAGGTGCGGCAGCTGGCGGACCGGGTTGCCGGCACGCTGGGCCTGATACTTCTTGGCATAACGATTTTGGGTGTCATCGGAGCGCCGGCCTTCATCCTGGTTTTTGCCTCGGGCTTTGCGGCGGAACCGGAAAAATTTGACCTGGCCGTCCAGCTGCTGGGCATCACGTTCCCATACCTCATATTTATATCCCTTACCGCATTCGCGGGGGGCATGCTCAATACCTTTGGTCGATTTGCGGTACCGGCTTTTACGCCGGTGCTGCTGAATCTTTCACTGATCGCAGCAGCTGTCTGGGCTGCGACCTGGTTTGCGGCGCCCGTCGAAGCGCTGGCCTGGGGTGTGCTCGTTGCAGGCGTCGCGCAGCTTCTGTTCCAGCTTCCGTTCCTGGCGCGAATCGGGCTCTTGCCAACGCCTCGCTGGGGCTGGCGGCACGAAGGCGTGCGCAAGATCATGCGTCTCATGCTTCCTGCTTTGTTTGGCTCTTCAGTTGCGCAAATCAACCTTATCGTTGACCGAATCATCGCGTCGTTCCTGGTAACCGGGAGCATCAGCTGGCTTTACTACTCCGACAGGCTGATGGAATTTCCACTCGGTGTGTTTGCCATTGCCCTGGCGACCATAATTTTGCCCGGGCTGTCGACGAAGCACGCCGAGGAGAACCCCGGCGCCTTTTCAGCGACCCTTGATTGGGCGCTGCGTCTCGTCTGCGTGCTGGCCGTGCCGGCGGCCGTCGGGCTCTTTGCCCTCGCTGGGCCGATGCTGGCCACGCTGTTTAATTACGGAGAATTTGATGCCTATTCGGTAGAAATGGCGAGCTACAGCCTGATGGCCTATGCCGTCGGTTTGCTTGGCTTCACGCTCGTAAAGGTGCTCGCGCCCGGGTACTTCGCACGCCAGGACATGCGCACGCCGGTGAAGGTCGGCGTCATTGCCATGCTGTCGAATATCGTTTTCAATCTGCTCATCGTGATTCCCATGGTCAGGGTTGGTTTTGTCGCCCCGCATATGGGGCTGGCGCTTGCTACGGGGCTGGCGGCGCTCTTAAACGCGGCTTTGCTCTACAGGGGGCTGCGAACAAGTGGCGTGTACCAGCCCGGCCCGGGGTGGTGGCCGCTGGCGGCACGAGTTGTAATCGCCAACCTTGTGATGCTCGCCTTCCTGGTTCCGCTGGCAGGCGAATTAGCCAGCTGGACGGAACAGACCTGGGACAATCGGGTATTGCGCCTGACCGGCTGCCTCGTCGGTGGTTTCGTGGTGTATGTTCTGGCGCTGCTTGTGACCGGACTGAGGCCGGCCCATCTGCGTGGGCAATCGGCAGCCGCTACCGTATAATTCCGGGCTTTTGGGCGGCCCCCCATGGAACTCGTTCGCGGCTTGCACAACCTGCGCGCCAGCCACCGCGGCGGGATTGCAACCATCGGAAATTTCGACGGCGTGCACCGGGGGCACCAGGCAGTTATTGCGCAGGTGGCAGAGCTGGCCCGCCGCGACGACCTCGTCTCAACCGTTATTACCTTCGAGCCAACGCCGTCCGAGTTTTTCGCAGGCGCAAAGGCGCCGCCACGCCTGACTCGCTTCGCTGAAAAATTCGGTGCGCTCCGGCGCACGGAAATCAGGCAGCTCCTGTGTTTGCGTTTTGATGGCGATATGGCAGCGATGGAGCCGGAGGCGTTTGTAGAAAGCGTGCTGATAGAGGGGCTCGCAGTGCGCAGGGTCGTTGTCGGGGACGATTTTCGCTACGGCAGGAAGCGCGCCGGAGATTACGATAGCCTCGCAGGTTCGGCACGGAAGTTCGGATTTGCCGTGCAGAGAATGAATACATTCGAGCTTGACGGCGAACGGGCGAGCAGCACTATGGTGCGTTCGGCGCTTGCGGCAGGTAATCTACAGCGGGCCCGGGTCCTGCTAGGGCGGCCTTACGAAATGTGCGGCCGCGTTATTGTGGGGCAGCAGCTGGGTCGGGAACTGGGCTATCCTACGGCGAATATTGCTCTTCGGCGCTGTAAGGCGGCGCTTCGCGGGATTTTTGCTGTCCGGGTCAGAAGGTCCGACAACAGAACTTATGCTGGCGTGGCAAGCCTTGGCCGACGACCAACCGTTGACGGCGACCACGACCTGCTCGAAGTCCATTTGTTTGATTTCAACGAGATAATTTACGGGGAAAAAATTGCTGTTGAATTCCTGTCAAAGCTGCGAGATGAGGCCCGCTTTGCAGGTCTTGATGAGCTTGTCGCGCAGATGCGCAGGGATGAGCAGCATGCGCGCCATGCGCTGGCCAGGTATCCGTTATGACGAGCACGAGCCTTTGGAGATTACCTTTCAGTGAGTGATTACAAGGACAGCCTGAATCTGCCGTCGACGCAGTTTCCCATGCGCGCCAACCTGGCCAATCGCGAGCCCGCCATGGTCAAGGCGTGGCAGGAACAGGATCTGTACAAGAAAATCCGCGAGGTCTCCAGGGGGCGCCCGACATTTGTGCTCCTCGACGGGCCGCCCTACGCCAATGGGGCAATTCATATCGGCCACACGGTAAACAAGACGCTCAAAGACATCGTGGTGCGCTCGCGCACCCTTGCCGGATTTGATGCCCCGTACGTGCCTGGCTGGGACTGTCATGGTCTGCCCATCGAGCACCAGGTAGAAAAGAAAAAGGGCAAGGTGGGCGACAAGCTCGACGCTAAGGCGTTCAGAGCCGCGTGCCGCGAGTTTGCCGGTCGCCAGGTGGAAGCACAGCGCGACGACTTCATTCGCCTCGGCGTGTTGGGCGACTGGGACAATCCGTACCTGACAATGCGCGCGTCCTACGAGGCTGCCCAGCTGCGCGGCTTCGCGCGCATCGTTGAGCGCGGACACCTTTATAAAGGCTACAAGCCGGTGCACTGGTGCCTGGACTGCCGCTCTGCGCTCGCGGAGGCCGAGGTCGAGTACGAGGACAGGACTTCACCCGGTATCGATGTGCGGTTCGGGTTTGTCGATCAAGAGGCGGTCCTTAAAAGTTTTGCCGGCTTAAAGCGCGCCGGCGAAGGTCCGATTTGCCTGCCCATCTGGACGACAACGCCGTGGACATTGCCTGCCAACCAGGCCGTTGCCGTTCACCCTGAGCTGGAATACGCCCTGGTGCAGTTCGATATTGGCAAGGGCACAGAGCGCATGATTTTTGCGCGCGAGATGGTCAGCGGCATCATGATGCGCTACGGCGTCGAGGAGTTCAGCGAGCTGGGTGTTTGCAGCGGCGGCAAGCTTGCTGGTCTCAAGCTGCAGCATCCGTTTTACGCGCGGCGTGTGCCGATAATCACTGGCGAGCACGTTACAACCGATGCCGGCACGGGTTCAGTTCACACCGCGCCGGGTCACGGCCAGGAGGATTTCGCAGTCGGCGTCGAGAACGATCTGCCGCTCGAGAATCCGGTGGGCAACGACGGCTGTTTCGTCGCCGGAACCGAGCTGTTCACCGGCGAGCATGTATTCAAGGCGAATGCGCATATTGTCGAGGTGCTCAAGGAGCGGGGCATGCTCGTGCATACGGCGCCGGTGCACCACAGCTATCCGCACTGCTGGCGCCACAAGTCGCCTGTGATCTTCCGTGCGACCCCGCAGTGGTTTATTGGCATGGAAGAACAGGGATTAAGAGAAGCCGCACTGGCCGAAATTAAAAATGTTGGCTGGCTGCCGGGTTGGGGCGAGGCGCGTATCGCCGGCATGATTGAGGGCAGGCCGGACTGGTGCCTGTCGCGGCAGCGCACCTGGGGGGTGCCGATCCCGATCTTTATTCATAAAGACACCGAAGAGATGCACCCGCGAACGGCCGAGCTGATTGAGCTGGCCGCGCAGAGGGTCGAGAAAGAGGGCATTGACGCCTGGTTCGACCTGGACCCTGCCGAGCTTTTGGGCGACGAAGCCGACAGTTACGAGAAGGTCACCGACACGATGGATGTGTGGGCAGACTCAGGCATGGCGCATCACTGCGTCAGCGATTGGCGTGAGGAGATTCCTTATCCCGTAGATCTCTACCTGGAGGGTTCTGACCAGCATAGGGGTTGGTTTCAGAGCTCCCTTCTGACCTCGGTGGCGATGCACGGCAAGGCGCCCTACGCGACGGTGCTGACCCATGGCTTCACGGTGGATGAGAAGGGCCGCAAGATGTCCAAGTCCCTTGGCAACGTCATTGCACCGCAAAAAGTTTTCAACTCATTAGGCGCCGACGTGCTGCGCCTGTGGGTGGCGGCCACGGACTATCGCGGCGAGATCAGCGTTTCCGACGAGATACTGAAAAGGACGTCGGATGCCTATCGGCGCATACGCAACACGGCGCGGTTTTTGCTCGGCAACCTCGCGGGCTTCGATCCCGCCGAGCATTCAGTAGAGATTGACGACATGCTCGCGCTGGATCGCTGGGCAGTTACGCGTACCCGGGCTTTGCAGGATGACGTGACAAAGGCCTACGAAAGCTACGAGTTTCATCATATCTATCACGGCGTGCACAACTTTTGTGTCAATGACATGGGCGGGTTTTTTCTCGATATCCTCAAGGATCGCCTGTACACAACGCCGGCCGACAGCCTCGCCCGGCGCTCTGCGCAGACGGCGATGTTTCATATCGCCGAGGCGCTGACGCGCTGGCTCGCACCCGTGCTTTGTTTTACCGCCGAAGAAATCTGGTCCAGCCTGCCAGGTGAGCGCGGCGAGTCCGTTATGCTGAGCACGTGGCATGCGCTGCCGCGCGCTGCCACCGAAGACAGCATCGACTGGCCGGGCGTCGTGGCCGTGCGCGAGGCGGTTTCGCGCCAGCTTGAGACTCTGCGCAAGAGCAACCAGATAGGCTCAGGGCTGCAGGCCGAAGTGGATATCTACGCCGATGACGCCGTAAATGCGATTTTATCGCCCCTTGGTGATGAGCTGCGGTTCGTGACCATCACGTCAGAAGCCAGGCTGCACCCAATTTCAGAGAGCCCGGCAGAGGCGATCGAAGTGGAAGGATTCGCCGCAGGCAAGCTGCGCTTGCTCATCAGACCTTCCGAGCACCAAAAGTGTCAGCGCTGCTGGCACTATCGCAAGGACGTTGGCGATAACAGCGCACACCCGGAAATTTGCGCGCGCTGTGTGACTAACGTTGAAGGCCCGGGCGAGACAAGGCGATTCGCATGAACTTGCAGCGTCAGAGAGGCAGTTTTTCCATCAGCGCCAGCCGCTGGCTGTGGCTGTCCGCGGCCGTAATTCTTGTAGATCAGGCCACCAAGTTATGGATAGTTGCCAACTTTGAACTGTTCGAGTCGCGCTATGTTTTCGAATATTTCAACCTGACGCGTTTGCACAACACCGGCGCTGCATTCAGTTTCCTGGCCGGCGCGTCAGGCTGGCAACGCTGGTTTTTTATATTCCTTGGTATAGGCGTCAGCATATTCATTATGGCCTGGCTCAGAACCCTGCCGCCCAAAGGCCAGAGCTGGCTGTCTGCAGGTCTCGCGTTAATATTAGGCGGCGCGCTGGGGAACGTCATAGACCGGGCCGTATATGGCCACGTCGTGGATTTTTTGCACTTCCACTACGGAGACGCTTACTTCCCGGCCTTTAACGCGGCCGACTCAGCCATCACCGCCGGTGCAATCTGCCTGATTATCGATGCGCTGCTCGGACAGAAAACAAACCAACCATAAAAAAAGCCGGGCGAGTGCCCGGCTTGCAACATATCTCGAGATTTCCTACCAGCAGTCCGTCGATGTGCCGCTCTGATCGCGTTTGCCCGTGTTGTTCACGCTGATTGTGCCACAGCCGGAATCATGCGAGGCCTGTGCACCCAAGGGCACGGCCGCTACCGCGTAAGTGGTGTTGGTCGTGGCGCTGAACTCCAGCTTGTAAATGCTGTCGGTGGTCGAGCTTGCCTGTTGATCGCTGCTGGAATCGATATAAAATGGATTAGCCGCATAACCGAGGTCGGTCATAGTCGCCGCGTATCGCTTGTTGTCGAGGAAAAATTGTTCCTGTTTGTCGGCAACCTGCAGGAGCACGGATTTGGCCTGGGAGCGCTTGCTGCGGGTCACGAAATCCTGGTAGGAGGGCACCGCAATAGATGCCAGGATCGCGGCGATCACCATAACGATCATCAGCTCCGCCATGGTGAATCCGCTTTGTATTCTCAGGGTCATGTCATACATCGTGATTTGCCTTGAATGAATGGATTGCTGTGCCAGGTATGGCAGGGCGTGGCCGTTTTCTTTCCTGCAAAACGCCGCCGAACTTTGTTTTCCCTGATGCCGGCTCACAGGTCACCGTTCTCTTCCAGGAACCAGAAAGTACGCCAACGATTGCCGCTAAGGGTGGATTCCACGGTCAGGTCGGGACGCAGTATTTTGTTAGGCGGTATCGAGACTACCTCGGAGGGAATGCCCCCTGATGCCAGATCGTCGTAACGGTCGGCCTTGGTCGTTGGCTCGCCAGGCTTACTCTGGTCGTCGTCCGATTCGTTGTAATTTTTCCTGGCAGTGCCATCACCCAGTGACAGTGCGTACAGGCGGCCACTGCCCTCATCGGCCTGGCAGCTCAGCGAAGTCGTCGCCGCGTTCGGCGGGATGTAAGTGGTAACGAATATAGTGCCGCCGATGGTCAGTGGCGTTGCCAGCCCTTTTTCGCCTGACTCTTCGAGCGCCATGCGCCAGCCAAACGAGAGATCAGGTGGCGAAGCGCCGCAGCTGCCATCCTGCAGGCAGTTGCTGGAAACATCACCGAGCTGCGAGAGTTCCAGCGCAAGGCTGGGCCCGGCGGCTGGAAAGATATTGCGATCTTTAATCACAAATATGTAGTTACTGTGTTTGCCGCCCTTGTCCAGCGGATTGGGACGATCGCCCGATGGCAGGACGATGGCATCATAGGGACCGAGACTGTCCTTTGCCGGAACGATATCCGGGCGGTGAAAGAAGCGCCGGTCGTTCACAATATTGTTGCCGCCCGTTGCATGTCGGCCCAGTCGTGCCGAGAGCTCGATGCGCCAGTTTGTCCGGTCACCGCCAATCAGATCGGCGCGCCAGACGTTGCCGCCCGTGTCGCCCACTACGAGGCGGTCGGTGAGGCCATTGCCATCCATATCGACGGCGGCGACGGTCGAGGGGATGCTGTCGGTCATGGCGACATGCTCGTACACCATGGCGGACACTGAGCCTGTGCTGGCCCCCTTGCGCGCCTTCCAGATGAGGGCGCCGGTTTCGGCATCGACGATAAAGATCGCGTTGCCTTCGCTGTCGTTGCTGCCCACCACTCCGCGCTTGTCCTTGTTGGTGTCGTAGCCGCCTGCAAATACGAGGGCCGTCCTTGCAACGCCATCGACGTTCAGCTTAGCCAGGCGTGGCACCGAAAAGGTCATGCCGAGTTCTGCAAAATCACCGGATTTTTCGATCTTCCACTTGAGCGAGGGTGCCTTGGGGTCGCTGATGTCCATGGCATAATAGGCCTTGCCACCACGGCGCAGGCCAAAATAGAGATAAGCGGACTCGCCCGCATCGATGGTCCCGTTGGCATTTATGTCCTTGAGAAAAGCCACCGGGGCACCGTCCACGCCATAAGGGTGATAGGCGCCCTGTGCATTGATGGCGAGGGTTGGCACGATGCCCATTACGGCCTGTGGCATGAAGCCCCACTCTTCAATGCCGCTTTCGCTGCCGTCGGGGTTGGTGTTGCGAATGAAGTGCATGACGCCGTCGTTGGTGCCGGCAGCAATGTAAATCATGGGATTGGTGACGGTGTAGCCGTCACGTGCGCCATAATTGATAGCCAGCGGGCGCGAGTGCAACGGGTCACTCATGATCCACTTGCGCGCTTCGCTAGTTATGCCGTCACCGTCGCGATCGAAAATATCCAGACCACGCATATAAGCAATGTAGTCCGCCGCGTCTCTGGCCGATGCGGCACCCAGCGGGCCTTGCAGGAGGCTCGCGGTGCCGCTGTCGACGTTCAAAGGCGCCAGCGAAGCGCCGCTATCGAAGAACATCTTGCGCGTCGTGAGGCCGTTCAACAGACCGGGACTGCCGGTTTGGAAGCCGGGTATCTGCTGGCCGGCCCCGCCGCGCCCGGGCTTGCGCCCATCGGCGCCGTTTACCTCGCCATCGTCGGTATCCGCTGGCGGCAGGGTTGCCGGGTTGGTCCAGAAGGTCAGCGCGTCAGGGCGAATCCTGCCATCGAAGCCGACCGCGGCAATGCCATTGGCATCCTTGAGCACGATCGTGCCACCGTCAGTGCCGAGGCCGTCGAGCTTCAGCTTCTTGATGTTGCCGTTCCAGTACGGGCGAATTTCCTCGTCCGCCTGGAAAACCGCGAGAAATACGTTGTCGAGCACTTCCGAGCGGTTGAACGCGTTCACAGGCAGAGAGGGCGGCACGGAGGTCGCGCTCACCGAGATGATATTGCGAAACAGCGACTTCAGATCGTCGTGGAGATCCTCCGGATTGTTGGTCAGCAGGATGGTCTTGTCGGTGCCCCCGAAATTGGCCCACTCGTCGGTTTTAGAGGGATCCTCGCCGACAATGTAAGTCATGACATTCTGGACGCCCGGCATGTCGGGGGCGGTGCCATGGTTGCCGTCGGCCAGGTCCGTGTCGTACAGGTACTTGATTACGTCGGTGATGTCGCCACCTTCCGGGATTCCCATGCCACCGTTGGCGACCGATGCCGCGATTTCCCTGTCGGCATCATTTTCCTGGTTGAGCACGCCGGCCGTGAAATGTATGACGAACATCCTGCGATCGCAGGGATCG
>JABDLF010000007.1 GCA_013003115.1 Gammaproteobacteria bacterium | reverse complement strand
TCGTTCTTTTTAAAATCGTGAGTCTTTGAGGAAACCAGCCATGCATGCCCTGGTGAATACTGGAATTACTGCTGCGCGTCGCGCCGGCGACCTGATCATGCGCTATCGCAATCGCGTGCATAACCTCAAGGTCACAAGCAAAGGCCGCAACGACTTTGTCACCGAAATCGACCAGCAGGCCGAAGCCGCCATCATTGACACCATCAGCAAGACCTATCCGGCTCATGGTTTCCTCGGCGAAGAAAGCGGCCGGCAGGGCAACACCGAGGCCTACTGGATCATTGATCCCCTCGACGGCACCACCAATTACCTGCACGACTTCCCGATGTTCTGCGTCTCCCTCGGATTCTGCATGCGCGGCGTGATGGAACATGCGGTGATCTACGATCCCATGAGCCAGGAGCTGTTCACTGCTACCCGCGGTGAAGGCGCACAGGTCGACGGCCGCAAGATTCGCGTCAGTAACCGGCACGGGCTGGATGGCGCGTTGATCGGCACCGGCTTCCCGTACAGCACGCTTACGCACCTTGATGCCTACATGGGCATGTTCAAAGATGTGTTGAGCCAGACGGCGGGGATTCGGCGCGCGGGCTCTGCCGCCCTTGATCTCGCCTATGTCGCCGCGGGACGGCTGGACGGCTTCTGGGAGGCCGGCCTCAAGTCCTGGGACATGGCAGCCGGCACCCTGATGATTCGCGAGGCCGGCGGCCTGGTCACGAGTTTATCCGGCAGCGACAGCTACATGGAGTCGGGCAATATTGTTGCCGGCACGCCGAAGGTGCACGGCGAGCTTCTCAAGCTGCTGTCGCCGCACCTGAACGAAGAGCTCAGGAAGTAAAGCCGAAAAACAGCCGCTCCGACAGAGGCCGAGTCGCCGCCCTATGGAATTGCGTCGAGTTCCTTGTCGTCGCGCTCCGGCGGCAGCAGGTCCCGCGTATTTACGTCCAGTATCAGCGCCGCCGTGCTCGCAACATAAATCGACGAGTAGGTGCCGATCAGGATGCCGACAATGAGGGCAAGGGCGAAGTTATGGATGACTTCGCCACCTAGCAGGAAAAGCGCCAGCAACACCAGAAGCGTCGTACTGGAAGTAATAATCGTGCGGCCGAGCATCTGGTTGATGGAGGTATTCATCACCTGCTCCGACGTTTTCTTGCGCAGCTTCAGGAAATTCTCGCGAATGCGATCAAAAACCACGATGGTGTCGTTCAGCGAATAACCGATAACGGCCAGCACCGCGGCCAGCACCGAGAGGTCGAACCCGACACCAAATACGGAGAAGAATCCGAGGGTCAGGATTACGTCGTGCACCAATGCCGCCACGGCACCAACGGCAAACTTCCACTGGAAGCGAAAGGCGACGTAGGCGAGGATCATCAGGAGTGCGAAGAGCATCGCCAGACCGCCCTGCTCGGTGAGTTCCTTACCGACCTGCGGCCCGACAAACTCCACGCGACGCATTTCCACGCCGGGCGCTGAGGCTCGCAGAGTGTTCAGCACCGCCTCGCTGATTTCCGCGCTGCTTTTCTCGTCTTCCGGCGCCAGGCGAATCAATACGTCTCGCGCCGTGCCGAAATTTTGCACCGTTGCGTCAGGATAGCCCGCAGCCGTAATCGCCGTGCGGATCTGATCGAGCTGTGCGGCCTCGGGATAGCCAACCTCGATGAGTACGCCACCGGTGAAATCGATGCCCAGCTCGAGCTGGCGGGTCACCAGCGAGCCAATGGACACGAGCAGCAATACCAGCGACACGGCAATAGCAATCTTGCGCTTGCCCATGAAGTCCCAGTCGCTCTTGTTCTTGAAAATCTGCATGAGTGTTTGTCCGTGTGAACTGGTGCTTAAGCCCCGCGAAATCAGATTGGCAACGTCTGCATGCGGCGCCCGCCAAAAACCAGGTTGACCAGCGCGCGCGTGCCGACAATGGCGGTGAACATGGATGTCGCAATCCCGAATGCGAGGGTGACGGCGAAGCCTTTGATGGGACCGGTGCCGAACGAGATCAACACGACGGCCGCTATAAGGGTAGTGACGTTGGCATCGGCAATGGAAGAAAAGGCCTTTTCATAGCCCGCCTGGATGCTCGCCTGCGGCGTATTGCCAACATTGAGCTCTTCGCGGATACGCTCGAATATGAGCACGTTGGCATCCACCGCCATACCCACCGTGAGAACGATACCGGCGATACCGGGCAGGGTGAGCGAGGCCTGGAACATGGAAAGAAGCGCCACGATCAAAACCAGGTTGACGAAAAGCGCCACGTCGGCGATGAGCCCGAAGCCTTTGTAATAAATCGCCATGAACACGATGACCAGCAAAAAGCCGATCATCACGGCCTCGAATCCCTTGTCAATGTTGTCCTGGCCGAGGCTCGGCCCCACGGTGCGCTCTTCAACGATGTCAATGGGAGCCGCAAGCGCGCCTGCCCGCAGCAGCAGTGCGAGATTGCGCGCCTCCAGGCTTTCGAGCCCTGATATCTGAAAGCTGTTGGAGAATACGCCGCGAATCGTTGCGGCATTGATGACTCGCTTCTCGACGTATTTACGCCGAATCTCCTCACCGTCCCGCATTACGGTTTCGCTTTTGTTTTCAACAAAAACGACGGCCATGCGCTTGTTCAGGTTTTCGCGCGTGGTCTGCAGCATCTTGCGCGCGCCCTTCGCGTCAAGGTCCACAAAAACCGCCGGCGTCCCATCGTCCTGGGCAAAGCCCTGGGTGGCATCCGTAAGCTGGTCGCCCGTCACTATGATTTCGCGCCGCAGCAATATCGGCTGGCCGGTATCGCGGAAAGAATAAAGTTCTGAACCTAACGGTGCGCGACCGCGACGCTCGGCTTCGTAGGGATCATTGATGTCATCCACGAGACGAAATTCAACGGTGGCCGTGGCACCCAGAATCTCCTTCGCGCGCGAGGTATCCTGCACCCCGGGCAGTTGCACGACGATGCGAGCCTCGCCCTGTCTTTGCACAACCGGCTCGGCGACGCCCAGCTCGTTGACGCGATTACGTAGCGTCGTGATGTTTTGCTCAATGGCAAAATCCTTGCGAATCTTGAGCTGTGCGTCGGTCATTGCAACGCGCAGCAAGTGCGCCTCGCTGTTGCCGGGCCGGGAAATGGCAACCCCGGTTTCGGACTCACCGATCAGGTCTTCCGCGCGATCGAGGTCGTCACCATCACGAAGCTCAACCTCGACATAGCCCGCGGCTATGTCGGCGCGAATGCCCGAGTAGCGAATTTTTTCTTCGCGCAGCAGCATCTTGAAGTCGCCTTCCATGCGCTGCAGGGCCTGGCTGAGTACGGCCTGCATATCGACTTCCAGCAGGAAGTGCACGCCGCCTCTGAGGTCGAGACCAAGGGTCATCGGTTTGAGGCCCAGTGACCGCATCCAGCCCGGCGTTCGGGGTGCCGTATTCAGGGCAACCACAAATTCACTGTCGAGGTTCTGCCCGAGCACATCAGCGGCGCGCACCTGGTCGTCCGGGCTTGCGAAACTGGTGAGCAGCCGGCCTTCATCAATAAACACCGAACGGTACGGAACCTGCTCGGCAGCGAGGATCGTCTCCACCCTTGTTTGCAGGGCAGCGTCAGGATCTGCATTCTTGCGCGAAACCTGCACAGCCGGATCTTCCGGAAACATATTTGGTGCCGCGTACAAAGCGCCGACGAGCAGTACGACGAGCACCAGGACATACTTCCAGGCAGGAAAACGATTCATCAATTTATCTCGCTGGCAGTGCTCTCTCAGCACGCCTTTATTGTTTATCCACTAGTTACTGGGGCCGAAGCTCCGCTATTCAACCCCGCCTCTGACCTCGTGCCGCTCCGGGGAACCGCTGAGACTGCAAATGCGCCAGGACTTAAGCCCCTTTTTTCAGGCGCTCTTGAGCGTCCCCTTTGGCACAAGTGCCGCGACCGCATGCTTCTGAACCTTGACGACGTTGCCTTCGCCCAGCTCGAGATCGATGAACTGCTCGCCGACCTCTG
Source organism: Gammaproteobacteria bacterium (assembly GCA_013003115.1). Classification (GTDB taxonomy): domain Bacteria; phylum Pseudomonadota; class Gammaproteobacteria; order Steroidobacterales; family JABDLF01; genus JABDLF01. The sequence goes on along the minus strand of JABDLF010000007.1, from coordinate 63,836 downwards.
TGATGCGTCCGAGCAGTCCGCCGTTGGTGACCACTTCGTCTCCTTTGGCCAACGCGGAAACCATTTCGCGCTGCTCCTTTGCTCGCTTGGTCTGCGGTCGGATAAGCAGGAAGTAAAAAACAACAAAAATGATAACCAGCGGCAGCAGCCCCATCAGGGAACCGCCGGCGCCAGGGTCGGCCGCGGCCCAGGCGTCATTGATCAGGAAATTCATCGCAAGCCCTCGCAAAACATGCCCGGAACCGGCCTGAGCCGTCCGGGCGAAGCGCGGTATTATGCCACAGTCTCCCGCTGTTCTTCCCTGCTCGCAAAGAAGTCCCTCGCGAACGCGTCCACGTCGCCCGCCGCGATGGCGGCGCGCAGTCCCGCCATGAGTTCCTGGTAGTAGTGCAGGTTGTGCAGGGTGCAGAGCCTGTGACCCAGAATCTCGTTGCAGCGCTCCAGGTGCCGCAGATAGGCCCGGCTGTAGTGCTGGCAGGTATAACAGCTGCAGTCGGGGTCGAGCGGGCCCGTATCCGTCGCGTTGGCGCTGTTGCGCAGCCGCACCACGCCGTGGCGGGTGAACAGGTGCCCGTTGCGCGCGTTGCGGGTCGGCATCACGCAGTCGAACATGTCCACGCCCCGCAGCACTGCTGCCACGATATCTTCGGGCTTGCCGACGCCCATGAGATAGCGGGGTCGGTCGACCGGCATTTCGTGCGCAATTTCCTCGAGGATGTGATTACGCTCTGCCGGCGGCTCGCCGACCGAAAGACCGCCAAGGGCGTAGCCATCGAAACCGGTTTCAATGAGGCCCGCCAGCGACTCGCGCCTGAGCTGGGGGTACATGCCACCCTGCACGATACCGAAAAGCGCGGCGGGATTATCGCCATGGGCCTCTCGGCAACGAGCGGCCCACCTCAGCGACAGCGTCATGGACTCGCGTGCATCCGCCTCGCTCGCGGGATAGGGCGTGCATTCGTCAAAAACCATGACGATATCCGAGCCCAGCTCGCGCTGGATTTTCATTGACTCTTCCGGCCCCAGAAAAATCTCATCGCCATTGACCGGCGAGCGGAAACGCACGCCCTGCTCGGTGATCTGCCGGAGTTCCGCGAGACTCCAGACCTGAAAGCCGCCGGAGTCCGTGAGTATTGGCCCCGGCCAGTTCATGAAGTCGTGCAAATCGCCATGCAGGCGCACGATGTCGGTGCCCGGCCTCAGCATCAGGTGAAAAGTATTGCCAAGCACAATCTGCGCCCCCATGTCTGAGAGCTCTTCGGGCGTCATAGCCTTGACGGTTCCGTAAGTGCCCACCGGCATGAACGCGGGCGTGTCGACCACGCCCCTTTCAAAAGAGAGCTGCCCGCGGCGGGCCATTCCGTCTGTCGCCTGCAAATCAAAGCGCATCACGATTCTCTGTCGCAAACGGCGGGATCGATGGTGACAAACATGGCGTCTCCGTAGCTGAAGAAGCGATATTGCTCTGCTACCGCCAGCCGGTAGGCGTGCATGACCTTATCGTAACCTGCGAAGGCACACACCAGCATAAGCAGCGTTGATTCCGGCAGGTGAAAATTTGTCAGCAAAGCGTCAGTGGCCAGAAAACCAGCGCCGGGATAAAGAAAAAGATCGGTATCTCCGCGCATCGGGCCGAAGCCGCCGGGCTGGCGGGCAGCACTTTCCAGGGCCCGCAGCGACGTTGTGCCTACAGCGATTACGCGGCCGCCCCGATGCCGCGTTTCGGCGACGGCGTTACACACATCCGGGCTTACGTTGATCCACTCGTGATGCAGTCGATGCGTGTCGAGGTCCTCGCCACGCATGGGCTGGAAGGTTCCCGCCCCGACGTGCAGCGTCACGAAACACTGTCGTACGCCCATCTCGGCCACGGCCGCTAACACCTCGTCGCTGAAATGCAGGCCGGCCGTAGGTGCCGCTACGGCGCCGGGATTGCGCGCATAAACTGTCTGGTAGCGCTCGATATCTGCGTTGTCGTCAGCTCGCTCGATGTAAGGCGGCAGCGGCACATGCCCCTGTGCCTCCAGTACGTCCGCCACCGGCTCGTCGAAGTGCAGTGCAAACAAGTCGCCCTTACGACCTGAGACCGTGACCGTATGCGAGGCGAAAACCAGTTTCGTTCCCGGCCCGGGGCTTTTGCTTGCCCTGACCTGGGCCAACGCGCTGTGCGACCCGGTCACGCGCTCAATCAGTGCCTCGATACGCCCGCCGCTTTCCTTGCTTCCGAGCAGCCGCGCCGGTATGACCCTCGTATCGTTAAATACCAGCAGGTCGCGCTCATCAAGCAGTCGCGGCAGTTGCTCGAACTGCCGATCCGCCAGCTGCCCGCTGGCGCCATCAAGCGTCAACAGGCGACTCGCGCTGCGCCGCGTCAGGGGGCGTTGGGCGATCAGCGCATCCGGCAGCTCATAATAAAAATCGCGCTTTTGCATGGGCCGCAAAGACTACCAGTTCGCCCCATTGCTCACGAGCAAAAAAAGGCCGGCTGAGAAGCCGGCCTCGCGTCGATGGTCTTTGCGCGGACTCAGGTGCCTGTCTTTTCTTCCTCCACGATGATGCGAACCTCATCGGCGTCGCCGGCGGCAGCTCCATCCATTTTCATCACCTTTTTCTTGATAATAACTTCCTTGTCGCCGCCGTTTGCGCCACGCTCTACATGGACTTCGTAGTCGCCCTCACCTTCCGGCGTCATGAAGCGGTATTGGAATCCGGGCGCCGCGCCGTAAGTGGCGTTTTTATCAATCGTGAAGCTGATCTTGCGCTTGCGTTTCTTACGCATGATCTCCATTTCGACTTTCTCTTCCGCCGCGTAAGAACGCAGAATCCTCATCGCATGGCGAACGTCCTTCGGCTCGCGGCCGCCAATGCTGAGAATGACGTCGCCCTCCTCGAGCTCGACGTCCTCTGCCTCCGGCGCACGCACCACCAGCAGACCCTGATCTGTCTTAAAGTATTCGCCCAGCTTTGGTGTGATCTGCACCAGCTCCATGCCGCCCCAGCCATGCGCCGGCATCGGCGCGATCATGGGCATGCCTGGTACGCCCGGCACGGCGGGAATAGGTGGCATGGGCGCGCCACCCGCTTCGCTGTTCCAGCGAAAGAATTTGTGATCAGATCCGGGCGCGAGCATTCCTGAGAAATGTGGCGCAGTCATCTCTCCCGTTTCGAGATCGATCTTGCCCTTTTTGCCGTCTCTGAGGTATTCAATCTTCACCGTATCGCCCGGGCTCACATCATTCATGATGGCCATCAGCTTGTCATTGGACGCCTTGCCATCCCCTTCGAGGGACTTTCCGTTTAAGTGCGTAATGATGTCGTTGGTTTTGAGACCCGCTTCGTCCGCGGATCCGCCAGGCGTAACGCCGAGCACCACCACGCCCTTTGGCGATACGCCGGTCACCTTGCCGTTTTCGTTACGCTCACCAATATTTATGCCGATCACGGCGCGTGGTTTGCCACCGTCATTGTGAACCATGCGCACGACATGCTTCATAGCGTCTCCGTGCAGCCTGGTGGTGACCTCGCTGATTTCCTGCGCGGCTTTGTCGAGGCGCTCCCGCGCTTCGGCAAGGCGCTTTTCCAACTCGGCGTCGGTGGGCGCTGTCTCCTCGGCGGCGTCAGCGACATTGAACGGGGTCAGGCCTGAGACGGCAAAAGTAAAGGTCAAACATAACAATAAGTGCTTCATATCAATCCCTCCGAAAAGGTTTAAAACGCAATTAAAAATCGACGCGCTGGGCCTGCGCATAGCGCACGTAAACCAGCGAATTCATAAGCTCGACTCTCTGCCGCCAAAGCGCGTTGGCATCGGTTTCGCTGAGGCGCCCGTCGCCGCCCTCACCAAGACCGTAGTCAATCCAGGCGATCTGGTCTTCCAGCTGAGCGATGGTGCCCGCGGTTCGAGCATTCACGACGCGCGGCTCGTATTGCAGGCTCCCGAGGATCTGCTCAAGCCGCTGCGAACGCTCGACGAGTTCCGAGGTGGCAGGCACCGTTCTTGTTGGCTCGGCGCTGCTCGCCACCACCGGCGTCTCCGCTCGCTGCCAGCTTGCAAAGACCGCCACGAGTGTCGCCAGCACCAGCGATGCGGCGAGACTCAGAGGCAACCAGTGCTGAGCGTCCTTTCCGGCCTCTTCTTTCGCGCGGGTCTGCCCGTAGCGCGCCACGATCGTCGCCCACGTTGCATCAGCGGATTTGCCATCCGGCTCCACCTCGGGCAGCGACTTAAGCTCGGCGCGCAGGGCTTCGATGCGATGTAACTCATGCTGGCACTCGGGACAGGCGTCCACGTGAACGCGGTCGGCAGCCTCACCGCGCCGTGCCGCAGACGCATCCTGGAGGTTTAATAACTGTTCGATACTTGCATGCATGTTCTTGCTTCTCGGTTTTCGCCCAGCAGGTCGCGCAGGCGTTTGTGTGCGCGCACGAGCTGGGACTTGGAAAAACTTTCTGTCTTGCCCATCGCTTCACCGATCTCCTTGTGGGTCAGTCCCTCTACATCGTGGAGCCAGACAACCATTCGCGACTTGACCGGCAGCTCGGCAAGCGCCCGGGACAAATCCGCTGCGCCTCCCGCCCTGGCAGGGTCGAGACCTGCTTCGGCTTCGCCGATGGCGCTTAATGACACCGAGCGCACGTGCCAGGCGGATCGCAGGTGCATCAGGCAAAAATTGACAGCAATTCGCCGAATCCATCCACCAAGGGGCGAATCACCCCTGAAACTCCCAAGCTTCCTCAGAATCTCCACAAAAGTGTCCTGGACCACCTCCTCCGCCGCCGCGCGATTCGCCAGCATGCGCCAGGCAAGACTGAAAATCGGCTTGTGAAAGCGCCTGAACAGCTTTTCATGTGCCACCAGGTCCCCTGCCTGCGCAGCACGCAGCAGCTCTTCTGGAACTTCCGGGTCTAAAAAAGCGCTCATCACCTAGACAGATGCGCCTGCGGGCAAAAAGGTCGCAGGAGGATGATTGTTGCGGGTGTGGGAGAATTCCATATACTTGCTTGCCTTCATGATCCAGCCTCGCCGGGGTGGTGGAATTGGTAGACACGGCGGATTCAAAATCCGCTGCTCGCAAGGGCTTGGGGGTTCGAGTCCCCCCCTCGGTACCATCGCTGGCGCGCTCAGGTCAGTTTTATGGGCGGCGTCGCGAGCCTGGCTGGCGCATTCCGGGAAAACATAACCATGAACTACTGTAGTCAATGTGGCCAGCCCGTGAGCCTTTTGGTTCCCGAAGGCGACACCCTGCCTCGGCATGTATGCACCGGCTGCGGGACTATTCACTATCGCAACCCGCTGATAGTAGTCGGCGCCATCCCAGTATGGGAAGGGAAAATCCTGCTGTGCCGCCGGTCCATCGAACCTCGCAAGGGCTACTGGACGCTGCCCGCGGGTTTCATGGAAAACGATGAAAGTATGCAGGAAGGTGCCGCACGCGAAACACGGGAAGAAGCGCTCGCAGACATCGAGGTCGGCGAACTCTTCGCCACAGTCAACGTAATTCATGTGAACCAGGTCCACATAATGTTTCTCGCGAGGATGCTTTCGCCGGAGCATGGCCCTGGCGAGGAGAGCCTCGAGAGTGAGCTGCTCCTGCCTGCCGATATCCCCTGGGCCGATCTGGCGTTCCCCAGCATCAGCTTTACGCTCGAGCGCTACCTGCAGGATCTCGAACGCGGCAGCTTCGGCCTGCACACGACCACCATTCGAAGACGCAGGTCGAAAGGCTGATTGCGCTGCGAAGGTCACCCGCCCTGTGGCAAAATAGTCAGCGCTCCTGTGAGGGATTCAATGACCAGGAGCTTTTCGCCGAACTTTTACGGAGACAGCAATGACTTTTGTCGTGACCGAGGCCTGTATCAAGTGCAAGTACACCGACTGCGTCGAAGTATGCCCGGTAGACTGCTTTCACGAAGGGCCGAATTTTCTGGTTATAGACCCTGAGGAGTGCATTGACTGCACGCTTTGCGAGCCGGAATGCCCCGTAGAAGCGATTTATTCGGAAGAAGACCTGCCGGAAGGCCAGGAGCAGTTTCTGGAGTTGAACGCTGAACTCTCAAAGAACTGGCCCGTGATAAATGAAATGAAAGAAGCGCCGCCTGATGCCAAGGAATGGGAAGGCGTCAGCAAAAAGCTCGAGCACCTCGAGCGCTGAGCCGCAAAGCCAGCGCTCAGCTCTTGTTGTCTTTATCCAGCTCGGCCGCCAGCTGCGGCGCGGGCAGATAACCGGAAATCAGTCGCCCCTTCTCCGTCACGATGGCGGGTGTGCCGCGCAAACCGACGTCGCGTCCGAGCTTGTAATGCTCGTTGACAGGGGTACCCTCGCAAACCTCGGCTTCCACCGGCTTGCCGGCCTTGGCCAACGTCATGGCAGAATTTCGGTCGGCAGAGCACCAGACCTTTTCGGCCTTCGCCCACGACTCCGTATTTGGCCCTGACCGCGGCCAGAACATATATCGGACCTCGATCCCCCGGTTGTTGAGATCCACCATCTCGCGATGCAGCTTGCGACAGTAGGCACAGTCGATGTCGGTAAACACGGTAATACTGTGCTTCACGTTTTCAGGTGAAAACACGATCATCTTGTCAACGCCCATTTCGTTGAGCACGCGCTGACGCAGTTGTCCTCGACGCGCTTCGGTCAGATTGGCGTTGCCCTCAAGATCAACCATCTCTCCCTGAAGCAGGTAACGGCCGCCCTTGCTCAGGTAAACAACGTTGGCGCCAACCGCCACTTCATAAAGTCCGGCAACGGGGCTTTCCTGAACGTCTTCGACCGTAACCCCGGGGAGCTTTCCGGCGATGGCGCTGCGCGGATCATCCTGGGCCCGGGCCGCCCCGGACAAAATCAGAATCGCCGTAGCGAATGCGAATAACGAGGAGAGAAGTTTGCTTGACATATCGCGACCCTGGAAACGTTAACTTGCTGAATGTGACCCCGGGAACCGTGGTCGGTTCCAATCTGCCGGGAATGTTAGCAGATAGGCCGCAGCTTGTCGGCGTCAGCCGCGCGGGTGGTGGGTCCCGTGGATGTCCTTCAGGCGCTCACGGGCAACATGCGTGTAAATCTGGGTTGTCGACAAGTCGCTGTGCCCCAACAACATTTGCACGACCCTGAGGTCTGCACCATGATTCAGAAGGTGCGTTGCGAAGGCGTGGCGCAGACTATGCGGTGACAATTTTTTACTGATGCCCGCCTTGGCGCCGTAGCGTTTGATTATGTGCCAGAAGGCCTGGCGCGTCATACGATTGCCACGCCGGGTCGGAAACAGGTAGTCGGTCTGCCTGTCCATGAGAATATCGAGGCGCGCACCGGCACAGAATTTCCTGATCCAGCTCTGACATTCCTCACCAAGGGGAATAAGGCGCTCTCGATCACCCTTGCCTATTATGCGAATAACGCCCTGGTTCAGATTTATCTGCGACTGGGTCAGGTTGATGAGCTCGGTTACCCTGAGCCCGGTTGCATAGAGCAGCTCGAGCATCGTGCGGTCCCGCAGTCCGAGGGCGTCCTTAACGTCCGGAGCCTTGAGCAGAGACTCGACCTCCTCTTCCGTAATCGTTTCAGGCAGCGCCCGTCCCACCTTGGGCATCTCTATTCGTGCCGTCGGGTCGTCCTGAATCTCTCCTTCGCGAACAAAGTAGCGAAAGAATCGTCGGAAGCTGGACAGCTGTCTCGCGGTCGAGCGCGGTCGGGCGCCGGCTTCTGCGCGCGCCGCAACGAAGCCCAGCAAATGCTCGCGGCCTGCGTCCAGCAGTCCGAGGTCACGCTCAAGGAGCCACCGGGAAAGTGCGTTCAGATCCGCTCGGTAAGCGGCCAGCGTGTTGGCCGACAGGCCCCTCTCCATCCAGACGGCGTCCAGGAACCGGTCGATGGTCCGCTCCTGAGCTTCAGCCAGTGCCGAATCGTCCGAATTGAGAGGTTTGGCTGAGGGCATCTACAGCTCCGCTTGTTACACTATCCGTCGCCCGTCATTCAGGCTCCGGCTCCAGAGGATGGTGACCTTTGCCACGCAGCTCGATGCTCCAAAGCGCATCACGTCGCGGGCGGTCCGATCTTCCGCCTCAACAAGGCGAAAGCAACGAGACTGAGTATGCTGTGCCGGGACGCTTCGAGCCGTGAATTAAGTCACAGAAATCAGAGATTTATTAACATAAGGCGTGAACCAGTTCACATTAGTTGGTGACATTGCGCCGTTTTACCTGTCACTCGTTGACAGGGAGACGCCACCGGAAATGATCATGATCACTCTTGCCGCACGCCACGCGCTGCCGTGAAACGACTACTCGGGATTATGTTCGGCATGTATGCGCTGGCCGTAGGGCTGGTGATGCTGCCCATCGGAACACTCCTCATTATCGCTACTCCCGGCCTTGGCAACCGCAGGAGACTGGCGAAATTCCTGGCACGAGTTCTGCTCGCATTGATCGCCGCGGGACCTCGCGTTACGGGTCTCGCCGGGCTGCCGAAGGGCGCCTGCGTCGTGGTCGCCAATCACTGCAGCTATCTGGACGGCGTGCTTATAAAAGCCGTGCTGCCTCCGCGCTTCAGCTTCGTCATCAAGAAAGAGGCGCGCGGTATACCGTTGGGCGGATTCATGCTGCACCGACTCGGCTCGGAGTTTGTAACGCGCGACAATGACCATGCCGGCGCACAGGATGCCCGCCGGATACTGCGCGCGGCAGCTGACGGACAGGCGCTGGGTTTTTTCCCCGAAGGCACGTTTACGCCGGAATATGGCTTGCGGCCTTTTCGACTGGGAGCCTTTCTGACAGCCACCCGCTCCGGTCTGCCGGTCGTACCGATTGCTATTTCCGGGACACGCAGGATGCTGCCGTCCGGCGCGTGGCTTCCAAAACCTTCCAGGCTGGAGGTAAAGATCCTGCCCGCTGTCGAGGCCACTGGAAATGGCCGCGACGCCGCCAGGGCTATGCGTGACAAGGTCCGTTCACAGATTCTTGCAAATATCGACGAAGAGGATCTGGCCGGCGGCCATTTCAATCCGGCATAGCGGCAAACATGACTCGAGTCAGCTTGCCCGGATTTCTATTTGCTCGTTGACGTACTCGATCCAGCCAGTGGCCTGCGAGCGTGTTTCTTCAAACTGCTGGGCGCGCCGGAATGAGGCGATAGCGTCCCTGAATTTTTTCTGCTCAGAGAACGCGAGGCCTTGCAGCAAATACGCTTTGCCGGTGCTCTTCAGCCCCCCCTTGTCGAGCGCTTTCTGCACCGACTGCGCGACACCTTCCCAGTTGTTCTTCTCGTTGAAAAGCTGGGCTTGCTGCAGATAGAGCTCGCCGTCCCCTTTTAACGGAGCAAGCTGGTCGATAACCGCGATGGCCTTGTCGTATTCCCGCGCAGCGCTCCATGCCGATAGCAGCAGCCCGAGGTTCTTCTCGTTCCGCTCCACGCGTCCACCAGCTATTTCTTTTTCGATCAGGTCGCCGGCGTAAAACGGGAGATTCATGAACATGCGCATGCGCGCCAGGTTTACGATTTTCTTCTCTTCCGTGAGCAGCCCGTTGGCGTAGGCCAGGTTCAAGGTTGCCAGTGCCTGTTTATCATCCTGCTTCTGCTGGTAGGCGCCAAACAGCGTTTCCCAGTAGCGCAGCTTGTCGGGCCAGTAGCCCACCATTCTCGTCAACACCTCGGCGGCGTTGCCGTATTGCTCCAGCTCAAAGTAGATCGCTACCAGCAACTGGTGCCAGTTTTCCTTGGGCTCCGCGCTGCCATCGACCGCACGCTTGGCCCAGGGCAACGCGCTGCGATAGTCGTTCATGCTGGCGTAGGACGAGGCCATCATGATGAACGCATCGGGTTTGGGGTCGGTTTCATTGGCGAGCCAGCGCTGCAGAGTACTGATGGTCTTCTGATACATCTCCTGGGACATGTACAGCGACGCGAGGGAATAGAGCATGCCCTGCTGAGCTGCACTCGGCAGGGCATTCAGCGCCAGGCAGGCCTCAAAATTCCTGATGGCTTCCGGGTACTGGCCTTGCTGGGCATAAACGAATCCGATGGTCTGCAGCACCAGCGCCCGCTCATACTCATTCAGATCCATCCGTTCGATCGATCGCAGCTTGGAAAGTGAATCAGCATAGTTGCTCTCACCGAGCAGTTCCTGCGCCTGCAGCAAGCGCTTGTAAACGCGCTCGGTCATCGTCGCCTGCGGCTTGTCGTCATCGTCATCTGCGGCGAACGACGGTCCCGCAAGCAGCATCGCCCCGACGATTATCGCCAGAGCCGGCTTGCAGAGATCAGAAATATGTTTTTGCATCGACTTCACTTTAATCAACTGCCATCTTGAACTCGATAGTCTGCTGCGCCTGCCGCCGCACGGGCTTGCCGTCCACAACGCGCGGTTTAAATTTCCAGCGCAGAATCGCCCGAGTCGCCTCGCGATTAAATATCCGGTTAGGTTCCGAATCGATGACCCGCGGATTATCCACCGAGCCGTCTTCTGTAATAGTAAATTCGAAGCGTACCCAGCCCTCGATGCCATCCAGCAGCGCCTGGCGCGGATACTGGGGCTCGATTCTGACGATCGGAATAACATCGCCGTCCTGACCCGGATTCGCCGGATTGAACTGCCCGATATATGGGCCGCTGCCCGTCGACACCGACATGTCAATGTTGGGGATATCGATATTCAGCTGCTGCGGCGGCGGCTTGTCCTGGCTCGCCGTGGTCAGCTTGGGTGGCGGTGGCGGCTTCTTTGGCGGCGGCGGTTTCTTGGGCGGACGCCGCTTGGTCTGGGTCAGCTCATCCTGCTTAACGCGCACGACGTCAATCATCTTGACGCCGGTATTGTTCGCCTCGAATTTGCCGCCTGATCCGATCAGGCTGTTCATCAACAGAAACAGCAGCAACGCGACCACCACGCCCAGGACTGTCGAAATCATAAATCTCATAGGGCTACGCTCCCTCTTTGGCGGCAACGGATATCGTGGTAACACCGCCCAGCCTTACCTGGTCCATCAGGTCGATGAGCTTGCCCGTCGCGGCCTCTTGATCGGTGATAATAATAACCGAGCTTTCCGGATTTTCGGCCTTGGCATTCTCCACCATAAATCGAATCTGTCCCATTTCGACCTGGCGCTTCTCCATCCAGATCTGACCGTTGGAATTGACAGCGATCATGATGTTGCCGCGCGGCCGCGGTTCTGCCGTGAGGGCGGGCGGCCGATTCACGTCAATGCCCGTCTCCTTTACAAAGGAGGTGGTCACGATGAAGAAAATCAGCATGATAAACACGATGTCCAGCATCGGTGTGATGTTTATCTCTGTTTCTTCTTCCTGAGCTGAATGACGTCTGGCCATAATATTCTCTGTTTAGATCAGCACCCGCCGCTGAAGTTCAGACCCACTACTTGGCTTCAGCAGCCAGCGAGACGTTTCCCGCACCCGCGAGGCGCGCCTGGTCAATCACCTGCACCAGCAAACCCGCGTCCGCATCCCGGTCTGAAACCACAACCACGCTCGCCTCGGGCTTGGCCGCCAGCGCACTCTGCACATTGGCCTGCACGGCGCGAATGTCAACGCGGCGGTTGTTCACCTCCACCATACCTGTCGCGGAAATCCTGATGGCGATGACCGCCGACTGCTTTACCTCTTTTGGTGGAGAGCTGGAAGGACGACTCACGTCAAGCCCGATTTCCTTGACGAACGACGTCGTTACAATGAAGAAGATCAGCATGATGAAGACAATGTCCAACATCGGCGTGATGTTGATCTGTGCCTCTTCGTCCTGCCCCCCGTGTCTGCGTCGCATTATCTGTATTTCTCCGCTCAGTGATGCACTAGCATGTCTTCGAGTCTTTCGACTTCGGTGTTAGCCCGGTGCTCGAGGTGGGTACTGAGATACAGTCCCGAGAGCGCCGCAACCAACCCCGCCATTGTCGGGATGGTGGCTTTCGATACGCCGCCAGCCATCAGGCGCGCATTGCCCGTGCCGAATATGGCCATGATTTCGAATACCTGGATCATTCCCCAGACCGTGCCGAACAGACCGAGCAGGGGCAAAATCGCCATCAGCGTCTTGATAACAAGAATCGACTGGTGCGCATCGACCCTGACCCTCGAGATAATCGCATCGCGAATGCGCTTGGCCGCCCATGACTGTGTGCTGCCTCGCGCCTCCCACGCCTGCTTCTCCGTCTCGAGCCGCCTGGGCATGACGAAGTACAGGTACCAGATGCGCTCAACGATGAGCGTCCACATAAATATCGTCACAAACAATATCCAGTAAAGGACGCCGCCGCCGGCCTCAAAGAAGTCGCGGATCGCCTCGTAACCGTCGACGAGAAAGGTCACTGCGGTGGCCTCTCCGATTGCTGCGGCCTCTCCGAGTGCTCGGCGATCAGGCCGGCGCTCTGCTCTTCAAGGATCTCAATGAGCGCCTTGCTCTTGCCCGCAACAAAGCTGTGCAGGAGAACGAGCGGTATGGCCGCTACCAGCCCCAGCACCGTGGTCACCAGCGCGGTGGAAATACCGCCGGCCATCAGCTTCGGATCTCCGGTGCCAAACAGCGTGATGGACTGGAAGGTCGCGATCATGCCGGTAACGGTGCCCAGCAGGCCAAGCAGCGGCGCCACCGCGGCAAGTACCTTGATGATCGACTGGCGTTTCTCGAGTTGCGGCGTTTCTTTGAGAATCGCCTCGTCGAGCTTGAGCTCCAGCGTTTCCGGGTCCACCTGACGGTTTTCGTGATAAACGCCAAGAATCCGCCCGAGCGCATTGTCCGCTTTGGGCGTACTGTTTTTGAGCTGCCCTTTTATCTTGCCGCCTGCCACGGTGAGGGTAAGCAGCCGCTCCAGCGCAATCAGCACGCCGATGATGCCAAGAATGATGATGACGTAACCGATCGGCCCACCCTGGTTGGTGCGTTCGACAAGGGTCGGCGACTGGATAAGCGCACCGAGAATCTGACCGCGGGTTGGATCAAGCGCCATCGGGTGCACACCGCTGCTGGCACCGAACAGCTCGCCCGCCATGGACAGATAGCGTCCGGACGGCTGACTCGGCAACTCCTGCAGCGTACCCGCCTCCGACAGCCGCAGGAACTGGTCTTCGTGGATCGCATTGAACACCCCGATCCTGACAACGTCAGCCTGGAACTGCTCGCCGTCGGCGCTGTTCACGCTGGTGGAGAACTTCGAGACGTTACCCGAAGCCACCATGTCCTCGAGCATCAGAATGCGCAACTGATTCAGATCCTCAATCTTGGGCATGCCGTCGATGGAGGCGATGCGATTAATCTCATCCTGACGGTCCGGATACTGCGCCGTCACCAGCGAGTTATCGACCACCCCTTTAAAATCGCCAACCACCTGCTTCACGACGCCCTTCAGCTCACCAAGATTTCCAAGGCGAATGGTGAGCGTCTCTTCCAGGTCACGAATCTGGGTCTCGTTGCTGTCAAACTGCTCTTTGAGTGCCGCACTCCGGCGCTCTTCGGCAGTCAGCTCGCTCTGGACTCTCTGCAACATCGCCCTCTGCTCGTTGCGAGCCCGCACAAACTCCGCTTCGCGCTGCTGATTCTTCGCAGCTATGGCCGACCGCTCCGCGCGCACGCTCTGCAGCAATTCATTCAGATTGGCCGGCTCGTTGGCGGCCGCGCCAATTCCGGCAATCAACACGCCTGCCATGGCAATCAAAAGGCTTTGCTTGAAATTGATCATTGTGAAGCCTCCGGCGCGTTAAGCGGCACTGTCAGCAGGCTCGGCGCGGCCTGCTTGCGTGCAACCCGCAGCCCTTCTGTGATGTGCTTTCTGTAACTGTCAGGCAGCGACTCCCATTGACGGGTCTGCTTGTTATAAAAACCGGTTTGACTCCGATCGAGCGTCTGGTAAGCAAGCATCACGCGGCCGAGTCGAAAGAAATTTACTTCCCGGCTTTCGCCGCCAATTTCCAGATTCGCCGTCGAAGCCTCCATGTTGCGACTGAAATCCGCCTCGATCGAGTAGGCCTCCATGATGCGGCGGTATTTTTCGGAGTCGGTGACGTTGGCGTCTTCCATCAGGTTACGCAGCCCGGTAATGCGATCGCGCCGCTCTGCAAGGTTAAAAGGAAGGTCCAGTTCTATCATCCGACCCAGGTCATCGATCATGGTGAACATTAAAGGGATGATTGATTGCTCGATTTCATCGGCACCGTCAATTTGTGCCTGGATGTCTGCCTTGATTGACTCCTGGTCGTTGACCAGAGACTGAAGGTGCGTGTTGTAAACCCTGATGCGATCCAGAGCCTGCGACGCAACACGAAAGTCACCGAGCAACTCGGTAGTCTGATTCGCCAGGTTGTCAATCTGCTGCTGCGATTGCTGCGACGACTGGTCCGCAGCACTGCGCACTTGCATGGCCGTCTTCAGAACGCGCTCTTGCGCCCCGGCCAAACCTGTCATGAACCCGCCGATAACGAGCAGAACCAGTGTCCCCACCCGACCGACAGGGCCGTTTCGTTTATTTAATGTTTCCATTGACTTACCTTGCATTCTTATAAGTGTTCAGCAAAGGATTTCGGCTGATGTGACAGTCGAATCTAGCAGATATAGGGTCGAATAAAAAGTTAAAGACTTAGGAGAGTATAGCCTTAAATTCACCCGCCAACGTCAGCCCCCGGAAAGCGGAAGTGTCAGGAAACAGGAAGTGACAGGCGCATCATCGGAAGCCGCAAAAATAGCCCTGCGCAGGGCTCAGCCAGCGCTTGAACCCGCATTGACCACGACAATTAACTGGTATCATCTTGCACACTGACAGGCGCAGCAAACCTCACTGACTGCAACTGCATTTTTCTTGTTAAGCACCAAAATTCTGACGCATGCCAATGACAACAGTTATCCAGGATCAGGAAAACAACTATCGCAACGCAGGATATGCCGTTGTTCGCAACTGTTTCGACAGTACAAGCATGGCAGTGATGCGCGACTACGCGCTACTGCAGCGCGAGCATCCCGGTTACTACAATCGCGAGCCCATAACCAGCAGCCTGGATCGCTACGCCGACGTCATGGCTGAGAGCCTGCTTCTGGATCTGCAGCCACTGATTGAACGCACGACCGGGCGCGAGTTGTTCGCCAGCTATTCGTGGCTGCGCATCTACTATCCGGGCTCGAACCTGCCGCGACATATTGATCGGAAATCCTGCGAAGTCAGTGCGTCTCTGACCATCGGCTTTGACGCAGACAAAGACTGGCCGCTGTGGGTGCAAAGCAACGATCGCGATATCCCGATCAAACTCGCACCGGGTGACCTGCTCGTTTACGACGGATCAGATGTGCCCCACTGGCGCGAGGAATTCGACGGTCGCTACTGGATCCAGGTGTTCCTGCACTATGTGGACCAGCAAGGCGACCAGACGGCATACCGGTTCGACGGGCGACCCGCCATCGGCGCACCAAAGATCAGGCGTTCTGTGCGCACGAGCGGCCGCAACAAACCCTGCCATTGTGGCAGCGGCTTGAAATTCAAACACTGCCACGGCCGGATCGAAGCTTAAGTCCCGACGTCGAGAACCGTTGCACCTTCCGGGGCGCCTTTGCCAACCCGAGCGCTGCCTTTGGCTGCACACCAGCACACCAGCAAGAGCCTTTCTCCCTTCTGCACGGGTTCGGCGCAGTGAACGTAGCGGTGATCCGCGGGAAACACGACCAGCATGCCTGCCGACGGCTTGAGCCGAAGTCCGAAATTCGGAAACGTCAGGCTGCCACCTTCAAAATCTTCATTCAGGTAAAGCAAAATACTGAAGTCCCGATCAACGGCACGCGTCCAGCTGCGCGCGGCGGGATCCCAGTTTTCGGCGTCCGCGTGAGGGCTGTAGTGACCGCCCGGCTGATACCTGAGTAACTCAGGTTTTTCGTACCACTCGATTTGCCTGCCGTAATGAGCGCTGACCTGCTCGAGGAAGATACTCCGCATAACGGCGTGGACGCTTTCTGCTATCCCGTCTATCTCGATGTAATCGGTAATGCGGGCGGCAGAAAGCCGCGTAATATTCTCGCCAGCCCCCGCCTCCGGCGCCTGCACCGTCGACGGCCTGCCCGCTTGTTCGCGTGCGAAGCTGCAAAATTCGCGACGCAGCGCTTCAGGCAGATAGTCTTCTACCACGACCACCCCTGGCGGAAGGGAGCGTCGCAGCACCTGCAGACCGGCAGGCTGATCAGCGAACAGTCGGCGCCGCGCATCTGCGCCGCGCAAACCCTCGGCAAAATAGCCCTGACTGTTAAAAGGAGAAGGTTCGCTCATAGCTGCGTCGGGAAAACCGGTCGTTCGCCTTACATGTTGCGGCGATACTGCCCGCCGACCTCATAAAGTGCGTGCGTGATCTGCCCCAGAGAACAGCACCTGGTGGCCTGCATCAGCGACGCGAAGACGTTGCCGCCGCTCGCAGCCGCCGCCTGCAGCTCTCCCAATGCGAGGTCTGCTTCATGATTATGGCGCGCCTTGAAGTTGTTCAGCGATTCCACCTGGCGCTGCTTCTCCTGTTCGGTAGAGCGAATCAGCTCGGGTACCGACACGTCCTCGGAGTCCTCGGCCTTTGCCGGACGAAAGGTATTAACACCGACGATCGGCAAACTTCCGTCATGCTTCTGCGCTTCGTAATACAGACTCTCTTCCTGGATCTTGCCGCGCTGATACATCGTCTCCATAGCGCCAAGTACGCCGCCGCGCTCGGATATCCGCTCAAACTCCTGGTAAACGGCCTCCTCGACGATGCGCGTGAGCTCCTCGATGATAAATGACCCCTGCAGGGGGTTCTGGTTCTTGTTGAGCCCCAACTCCTTGTTGATGATCATCTGGATGGCCATGGCGCGCCGCACCGATGACTCGGTGGGCGTGGTAATTGCCTCGTCGAAGGCGTTGGTATGCAGGCTGTTGCAGTTGTCAAAAAGCGCGTACAGGGCCTGCAGGGTTGTGCGGATGTCGTTGAACTGAATTTCCTGGGCATGCAGGCTGCGCCCGGAAGTCTGCACGTGATACTTGAGCATCTGGCTGCGCGAACCTGCCTCGTAGATTTCTTTCATGGCGCGCGCCCAGATGCGCCTTGCCACGCGACCTATCACGGCATATTCCGGATCCATGCCGTTGGAAAAGAAGAAACTCAGGTTGGGCGCGAAATCATCGATGCGCATGCCGCGCGACAGGTAGTACTCGACGATTGTAAAACCATTTGCGAGGGTGAACGCCAGCTGCGAAACAGGGTTCGCGCCAGCCTCGGCGATGTGATAACCGCTGATGGACACGCTGTAGAAGTTGCGCACCTTATGATCGATAAACCAGGCCTGCACGTCACCCATCATGCGCATGGCAAACTCGGTCGAGAAGATGCAGGTGTTTTGCGCCTGGTCCTCTTTAAGAATGTCTGCCTGAACGGTTCCGCGCACCTGCGACAGCGCCTGTTGCGCAACCTGCTGGTAGGTCTCATCGTCCAGCAGCCTATCGCCGGTGATCCCCAGCAGACCAAGGCCAAAGCCGTTGTTCCCGGGCGGCAGCTCGCCATCGTAATGCGGCCGCTTGCGATTTTTAAAATGCGCCGCGATCTTTCTCTCAGCCTCCGGCCAGAGGCCTTCCTCGTGCAGGTAGCGCTCAACCTGCTGGTCGATGGCCGCATTCATAAACATGGCGAGAATCATGGGTGCCGGGCCGTTGATGGTCATCGACACGGAGGTGTTTGGCGCGCACAGATCGAAACCCGAATAGAGCTTCTTCATATCATCGAGGGTTGCGATGGACACGCCGGAATTGCCAATTCGGCCGTAAATGTCTGGTCGCGGATCAGGGTCTTCACCATACAGCGTGACCGAATCGAACGCCGTCGACAGCCGGGTTGCCGGGTGGCCTGCCGAAAGGTAGTGAAACCTCCGATTGGTGCGCTCGGGTGTACCCTCGCCGGCAAACATGCGCGTCGGATCTTCCTGTTCGCGCCGGTAAGGGTAGACGCCGGCGGTGTACGGATATGCACCAGGCAGGTTTTCTTCAAGCAAAAACCGCAGCTGATCGCCCCAGTCGCTGAGCGCGGGCAAAGCAATCTTGGGGACACGCTGATGGCTCAGCGTTGCAAAATAATTGTCGCCACTGATTTCTCTGCCGCGAACCTTGTAGGAATAGCGGTCAGTTCGCGCCGCCTGTACGCGCGCGGGCCATTCACCGAGGAGCTCGCGCGAGCGCTGATCAAGACCGGCAAGCGCCTCATTGTATTGGCGTCGCAGCGCTTTCAGGCTCGCGTCCCCATCGGCCTCCATGCTCTTTTCATCATAGGCATCGAGCGCCTTCGGCAAGGCAGGGTCCTTTAGCAGCCCAAGGGCCTGATAGCAGCCATGTGCGAGACTCGCGGCGTTGCCCTGACGCTGGATGTCATCGGCAACCGCTCGCGCGGACTCAGCGATTTCTGCGAGGTAACGGCTGCGCGCGGGCGGAATAATTGCGCTGCGCCCATGCCCCTGCGTGCGCCCCGGATCGTCGACAGTCCAGCTGCCTGAACTCTTGTCGCGTTTTTCCGTGAGGACGCCGCATAAACAGGCAAAAAGACGATTGACGCCGGGATCGTTGAACTGGCTGGCGATGGTCGGGAATACCGGGACCTGCTCGTCATCCATCTTGAATTCGAGACGATTGCGTTTCCACTGTTTGCGAACATCGCGCAGCGCGTCCTCTGCACCACGCTTCTCAAACTTGTTGAGCGCAACCACGTCAGCGAAATCGAGCATGTCGATTTTCTCGAGCTGGCTGGCGGCACCGTAGTCACTCGTCATCACGTATAAAGAAACATCGACGAGGTCGACAACCTCTGTGTCGCTTTGCCCGATCCCTGCCGTCTCGACGATGATCAGGTCGTAACCCGCGAACTTGAGCAACTGCACACAGTCCGACAGCACGGCACTGGTGGCGAGGTGCTGGCGACGCGTCGCTATGGACCGCATGTAGATGCGCTCATCCTTGAGACTATTCAATCGAATTCGGTCGCCGAGCAGCGCGCCGCCGGTTCGCCTGCGCGTCGGATCCACTGCCAGCACGCCGATGTGCCGGTCCGGGAAATGTCGCATAAAGCGATTCAGCAGTTCATCGGTCAGGCTGCTTTTGCCGGCGCCACCCGTGCCCGTGATGCCGACGACCAGCGGCTTGTTCGGGCTACCTGCCCAGGTTTCCCTGAGGGCATCGAGGCTCCCGGGTGCCACCTCGCCGCTCTCCAGCATCGTGATACTCCGTGCGACCATTTGCGGCGCATCGGGCGACAAGGGGCCGGGCGCAAACTTCGGGCGCACGCGCGCGAGCACCCTCGCGAATACATCGGCAATCATGCCCGCAAGCCCCATTCGCATGCCGTCATCGGGCGTGTAGATTTTCTCCACACCATAGGCTTCGAGATCGGATATTTCTGCGGGTGCAATAGTGCCCCCGCCGCCGACAACGACGGCAATGTGGTCGGCACCCTTTTCCTTCAGCATGTCGACCATGTACTTGAAGTACTCAACATGGCCACCCTGATAAGAACTCACCGCAATGCAATCCGCATCTTCCTGCAGTGCCGCGTTGACCACTTCTGCGACGCTGCGGTTGTGCCCCAGGTGAATGACCTCGGCACCTTCGCCCTGCAAAAGCCTTCGAATAATGTTGATGGCCGCATCATGACCGTCGAACAACGATGCCGCGGTGACGAATCGCAATGGGTCTGCGCGTTTCGGCTGCGGCATTTTTTCTATATCCCTGGCCGGTCTGCTCATGAGCGCGCAACTTTATAAATTGGTTGGTTCATTCCAGCATTATAACTGCTGGGGTGGTCATTCCCCGTTGCTGCTGCAATGCAGCACATTTACGCGTCTCTGTTCTTTCTCGATTCAGGGTCTATAATTGCGACCCGAAATCCAAGAGTCGTTGCGCAAATTTGGTTACTGCGCGCGCACCGATCGAATCCGACCGAGTTAATGATCCGTTTTTCTCCGGGTCGCGAGTTGGCTTCAGACCAGATAGCCCAGGCAGATCCGAGAAATCCGGACGAGTGAGTTCCTGAGCAGAACAAATACGGCAAAATTTTAGGAGCGAATATGAAGCTTTTCGAAGAAGCTGGGCGTATGGGCCACGAACAGGTTGTGTTCTTCCAATGCGAAACCAGCGGACTGAGGGCTATCGTGGCCATTCACAACACCATCCTGGGCCCCGCCCTGGGCGGGCTGCGTATGTGGCCTTATGCAAGTGAAGATGAAGCATTGAGGGACGTTTTGCGATTGTCGCGCGGCATGACATACAAGGCAGCCGTTGCCGGACTTAACTTAGGCGGCGGCAAAGCCGTCATCATGGGCAATCCCGAAACCGACAAATCCGAGGCGCTGTTTCGATCCTTCGGGCGCTTCATCGGCAGTCTGGGCCATCGTTACATCACTGCCGAAGACGTAGGTACCACGGTCAACGACATGGAATATATCTACCAGGAGACCGACCGCGTTGTGGGCGTGCACCCGGTACATGGCGGCAGCGACGACCCGTCGCCGTTCACGGCCTTTGGCACTTTGTGCGGCATCCGCGCCTGCCTGAACAGAAAATACGGTGAAGCGACGGTGAGAAACCGCAGTTTTTCTGTGCAGGGTGTCGGCAGCGTAGGCTTCCATCTTGTGAAGCTGCTGCGCGAAGAAGGTGCCAAAGTATTTGTTTGCGATATCAATCAGGATCGCGTCAGCCGCGCTGTTGACGAGCTTGGCGCCGAAGCGGTGGGCATGGACGATATCTACGACGTAGAAGCAAACGTTTTTGCGCCGTGCGCGCTCGGTGGCGTCATCAACGAGAATACGGTTCCCCGACTCAAAGTCGACATCGTTGCAGGCAGCTCGAACAATCAGCTTGAGTCCGGTGAATGGGGCACCGCGCTGGAAGAGCGCGGCATCGTCTACGCGCCGGACTATGCCGTCAATGCAGGCGGACTCATGAACGTCGCCATCGAGCTGCAGGGCTATAATCGCAAGAGAGCGACGCAGCTCGTCAGCACGATCTACACGAATATAGATATGATATTCAGAATTGCCGAGCGCGACGGGATTCCCAGCTGGCGCGCGGCCGACAGGCTGGCAGAAGAGCGCATCGCCGCAATCGGTCACATTAAAAAGCCGTTCACCCGGCGCAACAAGGACCGACTGTCCGGCCGCTCACCCAGCGCGGGTACCGCAAGCCACTGACCGGCGTCGCAAGAGTCGTTCTTACCTGGCAGCTGCAAGACGCGGCTGCCCGGCTTTATTATCGACTGTCTTGAATCAGCGGAGCACACAAGTTGTCCATATTCAACACGCACATAAGTGAAGAAATCGACCTGTTGAGGGAGACGGTCAGGCGGTTTGCCGACGCGGAAATTGCACCCCTCGCCGAGGCGATCGATCGGGACAACGCGTTCCCGGCGGAACTGTGGCAACAGATGGGCGAACTCGGGCTTTTAGGCATGACCGTCACAGAGGAGTTCGGCGGGAGTGACATGGGTTATCTCGCTCACGTTGTTGCGACCGAGGAAATATCGAGAGCCTCTGCTTCAGTGGGCCTGTCCTATGCCGCGCATTCCAACCTCTGCGTCAACAACCTGTTTTTAAACGGCAGCGACGAACAGCGGCGCAGGTTTTTGCCGCGACTTTGCAGCGGCGAGTGGATCGGCGCACTGGCAATGTCGGAACCGGGGGCAGGATCCGACGTCGTCGGCTCCATGAGTTGCCGGGCGCGCAAGTCCGGCGATCACTGGATCGCCAACGGCTCGAAGATGTGGATCACCAATGGCCCCGAAGCCCAGGTGCTCCTCGTTTATATGCGCACGGCCGACAAGAGCGCAGGTTCAAAATCGATGACTGCCTTCCTGGTGGAAAAAGACATGCCAGGATTCAGCACGGCGCAGAAACTCGACAAGCTGGGCATGCGCGGTTCCAATACCTGCGAGCTGGTCTTCGATAATTGCCGTATCCCCGATGAGAACGTGCTTGGCAAAGTAAACGAAGGCGTATACATCCTTATGAAAGGCCTGGACTCGGAGCGCCTTGTTCTGTCTGGCGGACCCATCGGAATCATGCAGGCCTGCATGGACGTGGTCCTTCCATACCTCAATGAGCGCAAACAGTTTGACAGGCCCATAGGAAGTTTCGGCGTAATGCAGGGCAAGGTCGCGGACATGTTTACCGCGCTGCAGGCATCGCGTGCATTCACATATCGTACGGCGGAGCAGTTCGACAGCGGCCTGCCCACGCGCCAGGATGCGGCGTCGTGCCTGCTTCTTACCGCCAGTTCCGCAGTAAACGTTGCCCTCGAAGCGATACAATCGCTCGGCGGCAACGGCTACATCAACGAATATCCGACCGGCCGGTTTTTGCGCGATGCCAAACTCTATGAGATCGGGGCAGGCACCAGCGAAATACGTCGGATGTTAATCGGCCGCGAGTTGCTTGCGGCGGCCGCTGAGTCGTAAAGAGCCCGCGCAGGAGAACAAATGAGCAGTAACCCCGTCGTAATTGTTTCTGCCCGACGCACGCCCATCGGCGGCTTCCAGGGCGGCCTTGGCACAGTCAGCGCGACCGACCTTGGCGCAGCGGCCATCGCTTCGGGAATTGCAGACGCCTCAATCGCGGGTGATGACGTCAGCGAAGTCATTATGGGCTGCGTTTTGCCGGCTGGTCTTGGCCAGGCGCCGGCCAGGCAGGCCGCAATTGCGGGCGGCATTCCGGTTGGCGTGGGCTGTACCACCATCAACAAGGTTTGCGGGTCCGGCATGAAAGCGGCAATGCTCGCAAACGACCTGCTCATGGCCGGCAGCGCCCGCGTGGTTGTCGCAGGCGGCATGGAGTCGATGAGCAACGCGCCCTATCTTCTTCCGAAGGCGCGCGGCGGATATCGGATGGGCCACCAGCAGGTGCTCGACCACATGTTCTTTGACGGCCTGCAAAACCCTTACGACGGTCAGATGATGGGGCACTTCGCTGAGGCGACCGCCGACAAGTACGCTTTCTCGCGTGCCGAACAGGACGCGTTCGCCGAAGAGTCGGTCCGCCGCGCACTCGCTGCTATCGAAACCGGCGCCTTTAAAGCAGAAATCGCGCCAGTCACGGTGAAGTCGCGCAAGAGTGAGGCGATTGTCGACAAAGACGAAGAGCCCTTTAACTGCGATATTGAAAAGATTCCAACATTGCGCCCCGCGTTTCGGCGCGAAGGTGGCACCGTGACTGCGGCAAGTTCATCGTCTATCTCCGACGGCGCCGCGGCGCTCGTGATGATGCGTGAAAACGAAGCCCGGGAACGAGGCCTTAAGCCCCTCGCCCGCGTGATCGGGCACAGTGGCTTCGCGCACGAGCCGGAGTGGTTTACGACGGCACCGGTCGGCGCAATCAGGGCACTGCATGCAAAGCTCGGGCTTGCGCCGGCCGACGTTGATCTTTATGAAATAAACGAGGCATTTGCCGTGGTCACGATGGCGGCCATCAGGGATCTCGACCTCGACCCGGCCAGGGTCAATGTCAATGGCGGCGCCTGCGCACTGGGACACCCGATCGGTGCGACGGGCGCACGGCTGCTGGTCACGCTCTTGCACGCGCTTGAGGCACGTTCGATGAAAGTCGGCATTGCCGGGCTGTGCATTGGTGGCGGCGAGGCAACTGCGATCGCCCTTGAGCGTATTGCCTGAACTTCCTATGCCCGTAATTCAAAGTAAACTCGATTTGGACAGCGCAGCCGCACGGCAGAACGCGGAGCGCATGCAGGCGCTGGCCGAAGATCTCCGCGCGCAGGTTGAAAACGCCATGCTGGGCGGCGGGGAAAGGGCTCGCGAAAAGCACCTGGCGCGCGGCAAATTGCTCCCGCGCGAACGCATCGAGGCCCTGCTGGACGCCGGCAGCCCCTTTTTAGAGTTCTCGGCCCTTGCGGCCCACGATCTCTATGACGGCGCCGCACCCTGCGCGGGACTGATAACCGGTATCGGACTGGTCAATGAGCGCGAGGTGGTTGTAGTGGCCAACGACGCCACCGTAAAGGGCGGCACCTACTTCCCGATGACGGTAAAAAAACACCTGCGCGCGCAGGAAGTCGCCATGGAGAATCGCCTGCCCTGTGTCTACCTGGTGGACTCCGGAGGCGCTTTTTTGCCGCTGCAGGACGAAGTATTCCCGGACCGCGAACATTTTGGGCGCATCTTCTACAACCAGGCGAGGCTGTCCCGGGAGGGGATCGCACAGATCGCCGTGGTAATGGGATCATGCACCGCCGGCGGCGCCTATGTGCCCGCCATGTGCGACGAGGCGATCATCGTCCGCGAGCAGGGCACCGTATTTCTTGGTGGACCGCCACTGGTTAAGGCCGCTACCGGTGAAGTTGTGGATGCCGAGACGCTGGGCGGTGGAGACCTCCATTCGCGCGTATCGGGAGTCACCGACCACCTCGCCGACGACGATAGCCATGCCCTCAAAATCGCGCGCGACATCATTGCGAGCCTGAACCGACCCGGCTCTTTTGCAACAGACGTACAGCCACCCGCGGAACCTCGGTACCCTGCCGAAGACCTGTACGGCATCGTGCCCGTGGAATCGAGATTCCCTTACGAGGTGCGTGAAGTGATTGCGCGCATCGTCGACGATTCGAAGTTTCAGGAGTTCAAGCCGCTTTACGGAAAGACGCTGGTATGCGGCTTCGCGCGAATCTGGGGCTACCCGGCAGGCATAATCGCAAACAACGGCATCCTGTTTTCGGAATCGGCAATGAAGGGCGCGCATTTTGTGCAGCTGTGCAATCAGCGTGGCATCCCGCTGGTCTTCCTGCAGAACATCAGCGGCTTCATGGTGGGACAAAAATACGAGTCAGAGGGCATAGCAAAGCACGGCGCGAAAATGGTGAACGCCGTTGCCTGTTCAGACGTGCCCAAGTTCACCGTGATTATCGGCGGCTCCTTCGGCGCCGGCAACTACGCCATGTGCGGCCGGGCTTACGGGGCACGCTTCGTGTTTGCGTGGCCCAACGCAAGGATTTCGGTGATGGGCGGCGAGCAGGCTGCGACGGTGCTTGCGACGGTAAAGCGCGACGCGCTGGAGGCGCGCGGATCGAGCTGGGACGAGGAAGAGGAAGCCAGGTTCAAGCAGGAAATCCGCGATCAATACGAACGCCAGGGTCATCCTTATTATGCAAGCGCGAGGCTTTGGGACGACGGTATCATCGACCCCGCAGATACCCGACGCGTGCTGGGGCTCTCGCTCGCCGCCGCTATGAATGCACCACTTGACCGGGGCGCCGCCTACGGCGTCTTTCGGATGTGATTCGGGAAAATGGCCGTGTCCGAAATTTTGCTGACAGACAAGGACGAGCGCGGCGTTGCGACGCTGACGCTCAACCGCCCCGATGTTCACAACGCTTTTGATGACAAGCTGATTGAGGCTCTGAGATCTGCCTTGCTCGACTGTGACCGGGATTCGCAGGTGAGGGTCATCATATTGACGGGCAGAGGAAAATCTTTTTCCAGCGGCGCAGATCTCAACTGGATGCGGGCGATGGCCAGCTTCAGCGAAGAAGAAAACATTGAGGACGCTCTGCACCTTGCCGAACTGATGGCCGTACTGAACGGCATCCGCAAACCCACGCTGGCCAAAGTCAACGGCCACGCTTTCGGCGGCGGCGTCGGCCTCGTCGCCTGCTGTGATATTGCAGTCGGCGCGGATACAACGCGTTTCGCACTGTCCGAAGTGCGACTCGGCCTGGTCCCCGCCGTGATCTCCCCATACGTCATGTCAGCCATTGGCGAGCGTCAGGCGCGCCGGTATTTTCTGACCGGCGAGGCGTTTGATGCCATCACAGCGCGCGAGATTGGTTTGCTGCACACGGTTGCTAGCAGGGATCAGCTGGACAGCGAGACAGAGACGATAGTCGCGGCACTGCTGGCGGGAGGACCAGAGGCCCAGCTTGCGTGCAAAAATCTCGTCGCAAATATCAGCCATCATGGCGTCACCGCATCCCATGCGCTGCGGCAGCGAACGGCAGAACTCATCGCACAGCTGCGGGGCTCGGATGAGGGCCAGGAGGGCCTGGCGGCCTTCCTGGAAAAACGCAAGCCAGGCTGGCAGGACTGACTCGCGTGCAGATAAATAAGCTGCTTGTTGCCAACCGCGGAGAGATCGCGGTGCGCATCATGAAAACCTGCCGACGCCTCGGCATACGCACCGTTGCCGTCTATTCCGAGGCAGATCGCGGTGCACGCCATGTCCGCAGTGCTGACGAAGCCGTCAATATCGGAGCCGCCGAAAGTCGCGAGTCTTATCTTTCCGTTGAAAAGATTATCAATGCAGCGCACTTCTCCGGTGCTGACGCAATCCACCCGGGCTACGGTTTCCTGTCAGAGAACCCCGAACTCGCGCGTTCATGTGTGGACGCGGGACTCATTTTCGTCGGGCCAACAGCAGAGACTATCGATGCGATGGGCTCAAAAAGTGAAGCGAAGCGCCTGATGGCCGCCGCCGGCGTGCCAACGGTGCCGGGGTACCACGGCGCACAGCAGTCAGATGCGCTGCTGGAAGAAGAGGCATCCGGAATCGGTTACCCGGTCATCATCAAGCCCAGCGCCGGAGGCGGTGGCAAGGGCATGCGCATCGTGCGCAAGGCGGAGGACTTCCCGGCAGCGCTTGACGGTGCGCGGCGCGAAGCCATGAGCGCCTTTGGCGACACGCAAATGCTGATCGAAAAGTTTATGCAACGGCCGCGGCATATCGAATTCCAGATTTTCGGCGACGCACATGGCAACGTAATACACCTGTTCGAGCGCGAATGTTCTCTGCAAAGGCGTTATCAGAAAATTATTGAGGAGGCGCCCTCTCCTTTCGTCGATGACGATCTGGCACGGCGCATGGGCGACGCGGCTGTCGCCGCAGGGCGCGCCGTCGACTATGTAAACGCCGGCACGGTCGAATTCATAGTGGGCGCCGACCGCCAGTACTTTTTCATGGAAATGAATACGCGACTGCAGGTCGAACACCCGGTGACGGAGATGACGACCGGCATCGACCTGGTCGAATGGCAGCTGCGGGTGGCCGCAGGTGAGCCGCTCCCGCTGTCGCAAACTCAAATTACACGTCGGGGGCATGCACTGGAGGCGCGGATCTACGCGGAGGACCCGCGCAGAGATTTTCTGCCGTCCACGGGCTGCGTCCGGAAGTTCAGCCATCCACGCGGCCGGCATGGGTTGCGCATGGACTCTTCCGTCAGCAGCGGCGACAAAGTGAGCATTCACTACGACCCGATGATTGCCAAACTGATCGTTCACGCACCGGATCGTCAGCGAGCCGTCGCTGAGCTGCGCGCCGCGCTGGCGAATACCGCAATCTTCGGCGTTACAACCAATCTCGACTTCCTGCTGCGGATAACCCGCGACGAAGTATTTCTGAATGGCGATGCCGATACCGGCTATGTAGATCGTAACCAGGCTGAGCTCACATCCTCCGCAGATGGCGTTGCCGAGCTGGCATTGCTCGGAGCGGCCTGCGGCGCGCTTGAACGGCGCGCCACCGCCCGCCGCGCACAGGCGAAATCTCGTGTGCATCGCTCTCCCTGGTCGCAGGGCGACGCCTGGCAGGCCAACGGTCAGGGTCGCTACCGGCTGGCATTTGTCGATGCGGCGGGCGCACGGCATGTCGTGGCCATTCGTGGAGCGCTGCCGTCTTTCACAGCCGAAATCGGGGAAGACGACGTACGCCGCATTAGCGTTACTGCATTCGCCCGCGGGCAGAATATTATTCTGGAGGCCGACGGCCAGACACACGTGCTCAAGGTGACGCATTCAGAAAATGACTTTCTCATAACCTATCCGGGGACCTCGGGTCCCGAGCGGTCGCTGCTGCGCAGGGCCCCGCTCTACCAGGTTGCCGCAGGTGATGTCGCCGACGATGCGCATCCCGGGTCGCCGATGCCGGGGCGCGTTGTCGCGCTGCACGTCACTCAGGGAGACAGCGTGCAGCAGGGGCAGCCTTTGCTGGTGCTCGAGGGCATGAAAATGGAGTACACGCTGAATGCCCGCACCAGCGGCAGCATCTCGCAAGTGCACTGCAAGGTCGGAGACCTGGTAGAAGCCGAGGTTCCGCTGGTTGACATCGATACTGCGGCCGCTCAGTAAGACATGGCAAACCTCCCTCAGAAAGTTCGCGTTGTCGAAGTGGGGCCGCGAGACGGTTTGCAAAACGAAAAGCAGCCGGTTGCCACGGACGTCAAGATTGAGTTTATAGAGCGCCTGGCCGCTGCAGGGCTGAGCACAATCGAAACCACCAGTTTTGTGAGCCCCAAATGGATACCACAGCTTGCAGACGCCGAAGAGGTCATGCGCGGGCTGCGGCGGCGGCGCGGCGTCACCTACCCTGTTCTGGTACCGAATGAGAAAGGCATGCGGCGGGCGCTGGCGGCAGGGGCCGATGAAGTCGCCGTTTTCACCGCCGCGTCAGAGACCTTCAATCGCAAGAACATCAATGCGAGCGTGGACGAATCGCTTGACCGGTTTCAACCAATAGCGGAGCTCGCGCAAGAGCACGGCTTAAGAATGCGCGGCTACGTATCCTGTGTAATGGGTTGCCCTTACGAGGGTGCCGTGGAGATCAGTAAAGTGGCTGACGTCGCCGGCAAGCTGGCAGCGATGGGATGCTATGAGATCTCTCTGGGCGACACCATTGGCGTAGGCACCCCGACGGCGGCGCGAACTATGCTCGAAGCGGTTGCCCTGCGGGTACCCATGGAGCAGCTCGCCGTGCATTTTCATGACACGCGCGGACAGGCGCTCGCGAATATCTTCGCCTGCCTGGAGGCCGGAGTAAGCGTGGTCGACGCATCCGTTTCGGGCTTGGGCGGCTGCCCGTACGCCGGTGGTGCCACGGGAAATGTGGCCACAGAAGACCTCGTTTACATGCTGAGCGGCCTTGATATCGAAACCGGCGTATCTTTGCAGGAACTGCTCGATGCAGGCGCCTATATCAGCATGGCCCTGGGACGGCAGCCCGCCAGCAAGCTTGGTAGAATCCCCCGCGAGTAAGTGCCGGCTCCGTGCCGCGCATATCTTCATCATAAAAGGACAGCGCGTCGATGAAATTTAAAAATATCAAGGCTGTTGTGACGGGCGGAGCCTCAGGGCTTGGCCACGCCGTGGCGGCAAAGGTCGTGGCGGCGGGCGGACAGGCTGCCCTGCTCGACATCAACGCTGATCAGGGCGAGGCAGCTGCAGAGTCACTTGGTGGCAATGCGTTCTTTCTGGCCACCGACGTCAGCGATGAGGAAAACGTGAACGCGTCCATTGCCGCGGCGCGCGAGCGCATGGGCGAGATACGGCTGGCAGTCAGCTGCGCCGGCATTCTGGGCGCAGCGCGCGTGCTCGGCCGGGACGGTCCCATGCAAGGGCAGTTTTTCTCCAAGGTCATCGAAGTGAACCTTATTGGTAGTTTCCTGCTTGCCAAGGCTGCGGCAGACGCGATGCAGCACAACGACCCCGGCGATGACGGGGAGCGCGGCCTCATCGTAAACACTGCCTCTGTCGCAGCGTTCGAAGGCCAGATCGGGCAGGCCGCCTACTCTGCGTCCAAGGCGGGTGTCGCGGGCATGGCGTTACCGCTGGCCCGCGAGTTCGCACGCATCGGCGTACGGGTAATGACAATCGCGCCGGGCATCTTTCTTACGCCGATGATGGAGGGCATGCCTGAGAACGTGCAGCAGTCCCTCGCCGCCCAGGTGCCTTTTCCGTCCCGCCTCGGAAAACCCGCAGAATTCGCGGACCTGGTCGCCTGCATCTGCGAGAGCCCGATGCTCAATGCAGAAACGATCCGCCTGGATGGCGCTATTCGGATGCAGCCCAAGTGAGCAATAAAGGAACGGTAGATGGCTGAAATCGAACGCGAGGTAATGGAATACGATATGGTCGTGGTCGGCGCCGGTCCCGCCGGCCTGGCCTGCGCTATTCGTGCAAAACAAAAATCTCCCGAACTCAGCATCTGCGTGCTGGAGAAGGGTTCTGAGGTTGGCGCCCATCTGCTGTCCGGCGCGGTGCTCGAACCTGGTGCGCTGGACGAACTGCTGCCCGAGTGGCGTAACAATAAACCGGAGATCTGCGTGCCGGCCGGCAGAGACGAGTTCATGTTCCTGACACGAAAGGGCAAGATCCGGCTGCCCACACCGCCGCAAATGAAAAATCACGGCAACTTCATCGTTTCGCTGGGTGCGCTTGGACGGTTTATGTCGGAACAAGCCGAACAACTTGGCGTTGATGTGTTTGCCGGCTTTCCTGCGTCCGCCCCCCTTATCGACGAGAACGGCAGCGTAACGGGTGTGCAGGTCGGCGACATGGGCCTTCTGGAGAATGGCGATCCGGGGCCCAACTTCACGCCCGGCGTAGAGATACGTGCGAAGTTCACCGTGCTGGCGGAAGGCTGTCGGGGCAGCATCTCGAAGCAGCTCATCAATCGCTTCGCGCTCGACAAAGACAGCTCGCCGCAGACCTATGGCCTTGGCTTTAAGGAACTCTGGCAGCTGCCAAAAGGGCGCGGGGAAGCAGGTCTCATCCAGCACAGCATCGGCTGGCCTCTCGACACCCGCACCTACGGGGGCAGCTTTGTTTATCACCTCGACAATGATCGCGTATATATCGGTTACGTCATCGGGCTGGATTACAGCGACCCGGCCTTTTCACCGTTCGAAGCGTTTCAGCAGTTCAAACATCACCCGAGCATGCGCGCCCTTCTCGACGGTGGCGAGATCATCTCGGCCGGCGCGCGCAGCCTCATAGAGGGCGGCTACCAGTCGATGCCCAGGATGGATATGCCGGGCGCATTGCTGGCAGGCGATGCGGCGGGGACGCTGAATGCCCCCAAGATCAAGGGTATACATATGGCACTGCGTTGCGGAATGGAGGCGGCAGATTACGTCACGGCCAACGGCAGATGCGAAGGCTTCGACGCGCATTGGCGCAGCACGCCTTCGGCGCGCGAGCTTTACAAGGTTCGCAACATCCGCCCCGGTTTCAACCGGGGAATGTGGCTCGGACTTGCCAATGCCGCGCTCGAAACCATCACCTTTGGCAAGCTGCCCTGGACGCTCAAAAATCATGCGGACTGGTCGAGCCTTGCCCGGCAAGACAAAGCGATCAAGGCTTCGCGAGACTGGGTGACCCGGGAATTGCCGCCCCGCGACAGGCTTGCATCGGTCTACTTTGCCACAACGGTGCATGACGAGAGTCAGCCAAAGCACCTCAAAGTTGCCGATACCAGCATCTGTGCCACGCGCTGCGCGGAGGAGTTCGATAATCCCTGCACAAGGTTCTGCCCTGCCAACGTCTACGAGATGGTCGATGACGGCACGGGCGGCAAGCGGCTACAGATAAACGCTGCCAACTGCGTGCACTGCAAGGCCTGCGACATAAAAGACCCCTATCAGATCATCGACTGGGTAACGCCGGAGGGCGGATCAGGCCCCAACTACCAGAACCTCTGAACGCATGAGCGATCCTGTCTGGACTCCCTCACCGCATCGCGCCTCGGCCTCGCGCATGCGCGCGTTCACTGAATTTGCCTCCGAGCGCGCCCACCAGCCGATTAGCCACTACACCGAACTCTATCAATGGTCCATCGACCAACCCGATGGTTTCTGGCAATCCGTGTGGGACTTCTTCGATGTCCGCTGCAGCCGCCACGCGGAAAAAGTTTTGCGCAACGGGACTCAAATGCCGGGGGCAAAGTGGTTTGAGGGCGCGCGTCTGAATTTCGCCGAAAACCTGCTGCGCTCGCAGGACGACCGAACCGCCATCATCTTTTGCGGGGAAAACGACGTTCGCCGCGAACTGAGCTTCGCACAGCTGCGCTCGGAGGTCGCGCGCGTCGCCGATGGCCTCAAGGCTGAAGGCGTTGCGCCGGGCGATCGCGTCGCTGGCTTTCTGCCGAATTGCCCGGAGGCCGTCATCGCCATGCTGGCAAGCGCCAGCATCGGGGCAACATGGTCGTCGTGCTCGCCGGACTTTGGCGTATCAGGTGTGCTGGATCGCTTCGGTCAGATTGAGCCCAAAGTACTGTTCTGCGCCGACGGGTACTTTTATGCAGGCAAGAAGTTTGACTCCCTGGGCGTTGTGAGGGAGGTACTCGCAGGCCTCGGCAGCGTCCGGCGCGTCGTGGTGGTTCCTTTTGCTAATGCTGATGCTGATGCTGATGCATGTCTCGGCCAGACAGGCAATGCAAAAATGTTCAGCGCGTTCGGTGACCCGGCCGCAGAAATCAGTTTTGCCCAGCTGCCCTTCGATCACCCCCTCTTTATCATGTATTCCTCGGGCACAACGGGCGTGCCCAAGTGCATTGTCCACGGAGCGGGCGGCACTTTGCTCCAGCACCTGAAGGAGCACGGCCTGCATACCGACGTCCGCCGCGACGACCGGCTTTTTTATTTCACAACCTGCGGCTGGATGATGTGGAACTGGCTGGTGTCCGCGCTGGCGCAGGAGGCCGCCATTGTGCTGTTCGACGGCTCGCCTTTTCATCCTTCAGCGGCAGCGCTCTGGGAAATGGCGGAGCGTGAGCGCGTTTCCATTTTCGGCACCAGCGCAAAATATATTTCGGCGGTGGAAAAAGCGGGTTACAGGCCGGCTGAGCACAACAGCCTCTCGGCAATCCGGGCAATTCTTTCAACGGGCTCACCGCTCCTGCCCGAGAATTATGATTTCGTCTATCGTGACATCAAATCCGATGTTCAGCTGGCGTCGATTTCCGGGGGGACGGATATTATCTCCTGCTTTGCCCTCGGCAACCCGGTCCTGCCCGTTTATCGCGGCGAACTTCAATGTCGGGGGCTCGGCATGGCCGTCGAGATCTTTGACGATGCCGGCAAGCCCGTGGTCGAACAAAAAGGCGAACTCGTTTGCACCCGCCCCTTCCCTTCCATGCCGGTGGGCTTCTGGGACGACGACGACGGCAAACGCTACCACGAAGCGTATTTCGATCGCTTTGCCAATACCTGGTGCCACGGCGACTACGCCGAACTGACGGAGCACGGTGGCCTGATCATCTACGGTCGGTCAGACGCGGTATTAAACCCCGGCGGCGTTCGCATTGGCACCGCCGAGATTTACCGACAGGTCGAAAAGCTTGAAGAAATTCTCGAGAGCATCGCGGTGGGCCAGCACTGGCAAGACGACGTGCGCGTTGTTCTGTTCGTCCGGCTGCGAGACGGCGTCACGCTGGATGATGCATTGCGCGAGCGCATCAGAAAGACGATCCGTGCCAATACGACGCCGAGGCATGTGCCGGCAAAGATCATTGCGGTGGCAGATATCCCGCGCACCCTGAGCGGAAAAATTGTGGAGATCGCGGTACGCAAGACCATACACGGGGAAACAGTGCAGAACACAGACGCGCTGGCAAACCCCGAGGCGCTGGACTGCTTCCGCAACCTGGCGGCCCTCGCGGAAGGCTGACCCATGCGACCGATCGAGGCCTACACCCAGCATCTTGGTCGGCCCGGCTTCGAGGACAACCCCGCACAGCGGATTGCCGTCGGCGCACTGGATGAGATCTACCAGGAACTCGTGACGAAACGGCAACCTGCAATCGTGCGGGCCACGCGCCAACTGTTCGGCCAGTCCGGTCGTAACCCCGTGCGGGGCCTCTATTTGTGGGGCGGGGTTGGTCGAGGCAAGACCTTCCTGATGGACCTTTTCTATGCCTGCCTGCCGGCAGGCGTCAAGCGGCGCAGCCATTTCCACCGCTTCATGATTGACGTGCACGAGCGGCTGCGCGCGCTGGACGGGGAAAAAAACCCCCTACCGATTGTCGCGGCAAATATGGCCGCCGATACCCGCGTGCTTTGCTTCGATGAATTTTTCGTTTCGGACATTGCAGACGCCATGCTGCTCGGTGGACTTCTCGAGCAGCTGTTTGCACGCGGCGTGACGCTTATCGCGACATCAAACTCTCCGCCATCACGGCTTTATCATGATGGGCTGCAGCGCGCGCGGTTTCTCCCGGCCGTTGCTCTTTTGGAAAAGCACTGCCAGGTCATGCAGCTTGAGAGCGGCAAGGACTATCGTCTGCGAGTACTCGAGAGCGCAGAAATTTATCTCGCGAGCCAAGACGAACAGACAACGCAAAAACTGGAACAGTATTTCGACGACATGGCGCCGGATGCCGGCAAGCGCAGCTTCAGCCTGATTATTGAAAAGCGCCCGATTCACGCCCGTCGTGTAGCTGATGGTGTCCTGTGGTGCGAATTCGAAGCCCTGTGCGACGGCCCGCGCGGTCCCGCCGACTACATCGAAATTGCGAAGGAGTTTCACACGGTGGTGCTTTCCGGCGTGCCGGTGCTGACGCCGGAAACCGAGAATCAGGCGCGACGATTTATCGCGCTGGTCGACGAGCTTTACGATCGCAACGTCAAGCTTATCGTTGCTGCCGAAAGTGAGCTCGAAAGCCTTTATCGGGGTAAGCGGCTTGGTTTCGAGTTCGAACGTACACGCAGTCGCCTTAAAGAAATGCAGTCGCGCGAGTACCTCGCAAGTCCGCACTTGCCCTGACCCGCGGTTGCGGGAGCATTACTCCGCGTCTGGCTGGCGCTCAGGTGCCGCTCGCTGAAACGCCGGCAGCGCCATGCATGCGCTATCGATTTCCAGGATGCGGTGATAGCTGCCTATATCGATATTGAATCTGCGCGCGTTGTACACCTGCGGCACGAGGCACAGGTCAGCGATTCCGGGCCGGGCACCGTGACAGAACTCGCCGCCTGCGTCTTCGGAATTAAGGCGCTGCTCGAGGGCAGTGAATCCCTGTTCAATCCAGTGCCCGTACCATTCACCCACCTGATCTTTGTCGGCACCGAACTCGCCCTTCAAATAGGCCAGCACGCTCAGGTTGTTGAGAGGGTGTATATCGCAGGCAACAAGCTGCGCGAGGCTGCGCACCCGGGCGCGGCCATGCGCGTCGTCCGGCAGAAGCGGGGGTTCCTTAAACACCTCATCGAGATACTCGACGATGGCCAGGGACTGGCTGATGCGCGTGCCATCGTGTTCCAGCAGCGGCACTCTCCCCTGGGGGTTGAGCCCGCGAAATGCCGGTTTGTGCTGTTCGCCGCCATCTCGAACCAGGTGCACCGGCATCAGTTCATAGTCGAGATTTTTCAGATTGAGCGCGATGCGCACGCGATAGGCCGCGGTGCTGCGCCAGTAACTGTGCAGCCTGATCACGCACGCGGTCCGCTATAGCGCTCGATCGTCTGGTCGATGGCGCCGAAAATACTGGCGCCCGCCTTGTCGAGCATCTCAATACGAACGCGGTCGCCGAAAGACATGAAAGGCGTGCTCGCCTTGCCATCTCTGACGACCTCGATGACGCGTTTTTCGGCCAGGCATGACGCGCCCCGGCTTTCGTCCTGGTTTGCAATGGTGCCGGAACCGACAATGGTGCCGGCTGCCAGCGGCCTGGTCCTTGCCGCGTGCGCGATCAGTTCGCCGAAATCAAACTGCATATCCTCCGCACATTCCGGCTCACCAAACTTATTGCCGTTATAGTGAGTGACCAGGGGCAGGTGCACCTTGTTTTCACGCCAGGCGTCCCCGAGCTCGTCTGGTGTCACCGCAACCGGGGAAAGCGCCGAGCGCGGCTTGCTGTTGAGAAACCCGAAGCCCTTGCCGAGTTCGGCAGGAATCAGGTTGCGCAGCGATACGTCGTTGATCAGCACGATCAGGCGCACGTACTGTCCTGCCTCGCCGGAACCTATGGCCATGGGGACGTCGCCGGTAATCACGCAGACTTCTGATTCGAAGTCGATACCGAATTCCTCGCTTTCCACCTCCACCGCATCGCGAGGCCCCAGGAACCCGTCTGAGGCTGCCTGGTACATGAGCGGATCAGTAAGAAAACTCGGCGGCATCTCCGCGCCACGCGCTTTGCGGACGCGCTCCACATGGGCGAGATAGGCGCTGCCGTCGAGGAACTGGTAGGCGCGCGGTAAAGGCGAAGCGAGGGCGCTCACGTCCAGCGAAAAGCTGTCTGATGCCGCGCCCGATGCCAGCTTCTCGCTGAGCTCAGCCAGCGGCGCACAGACAGCATCCCAGTTGTCCAGTGCACCTTGCAGCGTGGGCACGACGGATGTAGCGCGCACGCCGCGCCCGAGCTCCCGGTCAACAACGATCAGCGTGCCATCACGGCCGCCCTCTTTGAGGGACGCCAGTTTCATAAGTGTCTCCTGAGTTTTTATTTGTTAGCTATCGCAGTCAGGCTTTCGCAGTGTCGCTTTTCCATGAGTCCACGTAGCCACGCCACTCAACTTCTTCTGCATCGGCCGTAACCTCCAGCGCGTCGCGCGTATCCAGCATGACGGCCACCTCTTCCGTGCCCGGCGCCTTTTGCTCCAGCATGTTATTGAGCGCTTTCGGGTGCGGCCCGTGGGTAAATCCGCAGGGATGCATGGAAATCATGCCCGGATGAATGTTGTCGCGCGAAAAGAAATCACCGGCGTGGTAAAAAATCACCTCGTCAAAGTCATCGTTGTTGTGAAAGAACGGCACCTTGAGCGCACCTTCATCGGTTTCGAACGGCCGCGGCACAAAAGTACATACGACAAAGCGACTGGCGACAAAAGTCGTATGCGCCGACGGGGGCAGATGATAACGGTGGCTCATCAATGGACGAATGTCTCGCCAGTTAATGCGCACAGGAAGCAGGTCTCCGTGCCAGCCAACGGCATCCAGCGGATTGAATGGAAACGTGATCCGCGTCAGCGCATCCCGACGCTTGACCACGACCTGCCATTCCTTGTCGCTTTTCTGCGCCTCGAATGCCTCGTCAAGCTCCGGCACATCCAGCATTGCCGGATCGAAAATAGCGTGCGGGCCAACAAGCCCCTTGTCGGGCAGACGATAGCTGTCATTGGTCGCTTCCATCAGAAGTATTTGCATGGACGCTTCTGTATCAATACGCCACATGGTCCCGCGCGGCAGGACAACGTAGTCACCTACGCGGATCTTCAGGTGCCCATAGTCGCAGTAAAGATCCCCTGAACCCTCATGGATAAAGAGCAGCTCGTCGCCGTCACTGTTGCGCACGAGCTGCGTCATTGAGCCAGGCAGCTTCCAGAAACGCACCTTCACGTGGGCGTTGTGCAGCAGCTTGCGCGCTTCCCACGGCGAAGTGCTGCCACCGTCAAACCTGGTGGTATCAAACGCCCGCGGCTTGAGCGGTCCTTCGAATGCCGTCCAGCCAGTGGGCGGGCGCGGATGATACATGTGGCTTGCCGGCCCGAAAAAGCCCTCTTTGCCGAGCTCTCGCTCGAACGTTCCTTCCGGCATATCAGCATGCGCCTGCCGCGAAGCACGTCCCGCAACGCGCGGAAATGAAATCCAGTTTTTCAATTTAGTACCCTCAGACTTCAAATAACGCCGCGGCGCTGTTGGTCGCGTTCGATGGACTCGAAAAGCGCCTGGAAATTACCCTCACCGAAACCTTCATTGCCCTTACGCTGAATGATCTCGAAGAAAATCGGACCGATGTTGGTCTGCGTAAAAATCTGCAGAAGCAGCTGCTTTTTGGTCTCGGGGTCGCCGTCGATCAGTATGCGATTTGCACTCATGCGGGCAACGTCCTCGCCGTGCCCCGGCAAGCGCTCGTCAACCATCTCGTAGTAAGTATCCGGCACATCAAGAAACTCGATCTTGTTTTGTCGCAGACCCTCTACGGTGGCATAGATATCATCTGTAAACAGCGCGATGTGCTGAATGCCCTCGCCTTTGTACTCGTCGAGGTATTCGGCGATCTGTGACTTGTCATCGCTGGACTCGTTGATGGGAATTCGCACCTGGCCGTCCGGGCTGGTCATCGCACGTGAAACCAGGCCCGTCTGCGCACCCTTGATATCGAAATATCTTATCTCGCGAAAGTTAAAAAGCTTCTCGTAAAACCCGGCCCACTTGTCCATGTTGCCTTTGAAAACGTTGTGTGTCAGATGGTCGATGTAAGTCAGGCCCAGGCCCTGCGGATGAGTTTCGACACCGTCGATGTAAGCAAAGTCGTGAGCATAAAGATCGCTGTCACCATATTGATCAACCAGATAAAGAATGCTGCCTCCGATGCCTTCGATCATCTCGGTGGTCACAGGCGTTGAGCCTGGCTTATGGGTCACGGCACTCGCGCCGCGCTCGATGGCGCGCGAAAATGCAAACTTCGAATCGCGCACGCGGATGCCAAAGCCGCACGCACACGGTCCGTGCTGTGCTGCAAAGTCCGCAGCAAAACTGCCTGGCTCGGCATTGACGATGAAATTAATGTTGCCCTGGCGATATAAAACGGCATCCATTTTTTTATGCCTGGCAACAGCCGCAAAGCCCATGTTTGTGAAAAGGGACGCCAGCAGCTGGTGGTCCGGCGCCGCAAATTCGACAAACTCGAAGCCATCGGTACCCATTGGATTCTCGAACTGGTCCACCATAAGAATTCTCCGCTGAATCGGCTACTTATGAGCCGGTTGAGTGCCGGACGGGAACCCACCCGGCAGATATAGTTGCAATTGAAACTATTATAGTTACAATTGAAACAAATGCAAGCCTCATACAAGCATGATGAAGCGCTGACGGATTCCGCCATCGATTTGGAGGGATTCCTGCCCTACCGCCTGAGCGTTCTGTCCAACACGGTCAGCACCGCCATCGCCGGCGCCTACGCCAGTCGCTTCGGGCTCACCATTCCGGAATGGCGAATCATTGCCGTGCTCGGTCGCTATCCGCATATTGCAGCGCGCGAGGTGGCCGAAAAAACAGCCATGGACAAGGTTGCAGTGAGCCGCGCAGTCAATCGGCTGAGAAGCGCGGGCTTTGTCGATCATGAGGTCGCCGCGGCGGATCGGCGGCGCTCGGTCCTCGCCCTGTCGGACTCGGGCCAGGCCCTGCTCGGCGACGTGGCGCCGATGGCAATGGCTTATGAAGCGAGACTGCTCGAAGGCTTCAGCGAAGAACAGCGCACGGTTCTCGACGCGGCATTACAGCGCCTCCTCCAGCGCGCCGAGGAAATCGGACCTCTCAGCGAGGAACCGTCGTTTCAGGATCCCAGTTCGGTTCGTACGGAATAGAGTTCCGGGAAGAACTGGATGTCGAGCGCCTTGCGCAGAAAAGCCACGCCGGACGACCCGCCGGTGCCGGCCTTGTAGCCGATAATCCGCTCCACCGTTTTCATATGGCGGAAACGCCAAAGCTGAAAATTGACCTCGAGATCAATGAGCTTTTCGCACATATTGTAGGCATCCCAGTTGCGATCCGTGCCCTTGTAGATGGTCTTGATAACAGCCAGCACGCCAGCCGATTCTATGTAAGGCTGGGACCAGTCACGCTCAGTTGCAGCCTCCGGAATAGGGTAGCCCCGGCGCTTGAGAAAGCGCAGAAATTCATCGTACAGGCTCGGCTTGTTCAGCACGGATGCCAGGCGATCACGAACGGGCGGGCTGTACGCAAACACTCTGAGTATGTCGGGGTCCTTGTTGCCGAGCAGAAATTCCAGCTCGCGATACTGCGACGATTGAAATCCGCTCGCGCGGCCGAGGACATGTCGAAATTCCATGTACTCGGAAGGTGTGAGGGTTTCCAGCACCGACCACTGCCCATAAAGCTGCTGCTGGATCTGCTTCACCCTTGAGAGAATCTTGAAACAAGGCTCCAGTGCATCCTGCTGAATCGACGCGATCGCGGCGTGAAGCTCGTGCAGAATAAGCTTGAACCATAGCTCTGAAGTCTGATGCTGAATAATAAAAAGCATTTCGTCATGGTGCATCGGGTCACTGACCGGATGCTGCGAATCCAGCAGGGTCTCCAGACCGAGATAGCCCTCATAGGTCATCTGCTCGGTCAGATCTGTATGTATGCCTTTTTCCATTTCACGCTTTTTCATTTGAAGTCCCGGTGTCGCTTTGCGGCCAGACAGATGAGCATTGTATCCCTGCCCGCTTGCGCAGCGCATCATTGTCATACTGCCATGCCTTGTGATTGGCACATCCTGTATAATGCGGCGCTCAATCGCAGGCTCGCAGAGCGGGTCGATAACCGCCCTGAAAGTCCTGCCCGGAGCCTCGGAAAAAGACGCAAACAAGGCATCCATGACTCCGGATTTTCAGCAACAACTCATGCCCGGGCATTGCCGGGCCGCAGCGCCTACAGGAGCTCTTCTTGAAGACCGTCGCTAATTTCAAAATACCCTACCTGCAGTGCATAGATCCGCAGGGCAAACCTGTGGGCAAGCTGCCCTCGTTCGCGGAGGATTCCGAGGAACTGCTCAGGATGTACCGCCTGATGAGCCTGACCCGCGTATTTGATACCAAGGCCATCAACCTGCAAAGGACAGGCAAACTGGGCACTTATGCTTCATGCCTGGGACACGAGGCGGCCCACGTTGGCATGGGAGCCGCCATGCAGGAAGACGACGTTTATGCGCCGATGTACCGAGAGTATGGCGCGCAGTTCTGGCGCGGCGTCAAGATGGAAGAAGTCCTGCTTTACTGGGGCGGAGACG
Organism: Gammaproteobacteria bacterium; assembly: GCA_013003115.1. Lineage (GTDB taxonomy): Bacteria > Pseudomonadota > Gammaproteobacteria > Steroidobacterales > JABDLF01 > JABDLF01. The sequence goes on along the minus strand of JABDLF010000007.1, from coordinate 23,369 downwards.
AGCGCGGCAACGACTACGCTGTTCCCAGGCACGACTTTGCCTGGTGCGTGCCAATCGCAACCCAGTTCCTGCACGCGGCCGGCGCCGCTTTGGCCTTCAAGCTACGCGGGGAAAAGCGCTGCGCCGTGACCTCGATCGGCGACGGCGGAACGTCTGAAGGTGCTTTTTATGAAGCGTTAAACGTTGCAGGCGTGACCAAACTCCCGCTGGTTGGTGTAGTGGTCAATAACAAGTGGGCGATATCGGTACCCCTCGAAATCCAGACCGCCTGCGAAACCCTTGCGCAAAAAGCGGTAGCTGCAGGCATCCCCGGTATTCAGGTCGATGGCAATGACGTTGTAGCCGTGCGGCATGCGATCAGCAACGCGCTGAAACGGGCGCGCGACGGCGAGGGGCCGACCTTGATCGAGGCGCTGACCTATCGACTCAGCGACCATACGACGGCGGATGACGCCAGTCGCTATCGCCGCCAGGACGAGGTCGACGATGCCTGGAAATATGAGCCGCTGATCAGAATGCGCGCCTACCTCCAGGATATCGGTGCCTGGGACGAAAAAAAGGAAAGCAAGCTGATCGCCGAGTGTCAGGAAAAAGTCGAGGCGGCCGTGCAGGCCTACCTGGATACACCGCCGCCGACGCCTGAGTCCATGTTCGACTACATGTATGCCGAACTGCCCGAGGCAATGGAAGAACAGCGCGATACGGCGATCGCTTATTTCGGCAAGGGCGGGCACTGAAATGGCACGCGTAACCTTGATCGAAGCCGTCACTATGGCGTTGGCCTATGAGATGGAGCATGACGACCGGGTGGTGGTGCTCGGTGAGGACGTCGGTGTCAACGGTGGCGTATTTCGAGCGACTGCGGGTCTGCAGCAGCGCTTCGATAAACAGCGCGTCTGGGACACCCCTCTGGCAGAAGGAATGATCGCGGGCATTTCCGTTGGCATGGCCGCCCAGGGTATGCGGCCCGTTGCCGAAATTCAGTTTATGGGCTTCATTTATCCCGCCGTAGACCAGATGATCAGCCACGCCGGCAGGATGCGCCATCGAACACGGGGCCGCCTGAGCTGCCCGATGGTGCTGCGGGCCCCGTTCGGCGGCGGCATCCATGCACCTGAGCATCACTCGGAAAGCACGGAAGCGCTGTTTGCTCACATGCCCGGCATTCGGGTTGTCATCCCCTCTTCACCCGCCCGCGCTTACGGGCTGCTGCTTGCCGCGATTCGCGACCCTGATCCCGTGGTGTTTCTTGAGCCCAAGCGAATTTACCGGCTTGCAAAGCAGGAAATCGAAGATAACGGCGAGGCGCTGCCGCTCGATGTTTGTTACACCCTGCGCGATGGCGAGGACGTAACCCTGGTTACCTGGGGCGCCATGACCCATGAGACCCAGAAAGCGGCCGCCCAGCTTGCGGATGAGGGCATCAGCTGCGAGGTGATCGATGTGGCCACGGTCAGCCCGATCGACATGGATACTATCCTGGAGTCCGTCGAGAAAACCGGGCGCCTGGTGATTGTCCATGAAGCTGCCAGAAGCTGCGGCGTCGGCGCCGAGATTGCTGCATCAGTCGCTGAAAAAGGCCTCTATGATCTGCAGGCGCCAATTCGGCGGGTCACTGGTTACGATACGGTAATGCCATTGTTCAAGACCGAGTGGGAATACATGCCCAGCGTGGCGCGCATCGTGGATGCGGTACGCGCTACCGTGGAGGAGTGACACGATGACAACCTTTAATTTGCCGGACCTGGGTGAAGGCCTGCCCGAAGCAGAAATTGTCAGCTGGCATGTGAAAGAAGGTGACGAGATTCGCACCGATCAACCCCTTTTGTCCGTCGAAACGGCAAAGGCCGTTGTAGACGTGCCCTCCCCTGTCAGTGGCAAAGTCGTAAAACTCTATGCCGGTGAAGGCGACATCGTTGAAACCGGCAAGCCTCTGGTCGATTTTTCAGTAACCGGCGAAGCCGATACGCCGGCGAACAGCGATGAATCCGGTGCGGCGGCGTCAAGCTCAGCCGCTGACTCCGGAACCGTAGTAGGCAGCATGCCCAGCAGCGACGAGACGCTGGTCGAAACCGCGCGCGCCGGCAGTAAACGCCGCGGTAAAAAAAGCGGTCGCGTCAAAGCCGCGCCAGCCGTCAGAGCACTCGCCAAACGCCTGGGCGTAGACCTGCAGGAAGTCGAGGCAACCGGTAAAAACGGGCTGGTCACCGCAGACGATGTGCGCACGTATTCAGCTGGCAAGCCTGCCTCGGCAACCGCGTCTCAAGCGAGCACCCCCTCGCCTCAACGTCGGGCGCTCCCGCCGCTCACCGGCGAACCGGAGCGACTGCGGGGCCCCCGCCGTGCGATGGCGCAGAGCATGAGCGCGTCGCGTGATCAGGTCGCCCAGTGCACGCTGTTCGACGATGCCGATATTCATGGCTGGGCGCCAGGCCAGGACATCACGGTGCGCATCATCAGGGCGCTTGCCGTTGGCTGCAAGGCAGAACCCGCACTGAACGGCTGGTATGACGGCGAGAGCATGACGCGCCGCTTGTTCGACCGCGTCGATCTGGCCATGGCCGTCGATACGCCTGACGGACTCATCGTGCCGGTTCTGCGAGACGTGGGCAGCAAAGATGCGGCGACTTTGCGGGCCGACCTCGACAGCATGAAAGTCGCGACGCGAGAGCGCAGTGTTACGCCAGCGGACATGAAGGACCCGACTATTACGCTGTCAAATTTTGGAATGATGGCGGGTCGTTACGCTTCTCCGGTGATCGTGCCGCCCATGATTGCGATTCTCGGAACGGGCGGCACCCGCCATGATGTCGTCCCGGTTATGGGAGGCATTGAGGTTCACAAGCGCATACCGCTGTCACTGACCTTCGATCACCGATGCGTCACGGGAGGCGAGGCCTGTCGCCTGTTGGCCGCGCTGATCGCCGATTTGCAGCGCGCAAACTGACATTCATCCGGCCAAAGACTCGACTAATTAGCCAGCAGGAGTCCGCTTTCTTGTGTAAAGCAGCTAAACTCTCACGGCCAGTGGGAAACAACTCTTGGATTTTCGTCGCGCCATCACCCCGGCGATGCTGAGATAAATCGGAGCCCGGCTGATGCCACAAAGAAGACTGTCTGACGCAAAAAACAAAATTCTCGAGAAAGTCATCGCCGAGGCACGCAATCAGACCGGCAATCGGCTCAAGGTCCACGTCGAAGACTTCATCTCGATGTATTTCAAGAATGTGGCAGTCGAGGATCTGCGTGAGCGTAGTCCAGCAAACCTGGCCGGCATGGCCCTTTCGCATCTTGAGTTCGGCAGTCGACGTAAACCCGGCGAATCACTGCATCGTTTCCTGAACCCGAGGCGCGAACGCGACGGCTGGAGTTCACCGCACACCGTTTTGCAGATGGTCAACGACGATATGCCATTCCTGGTGGATTCTCTCGGCATGGTGCTGAATCGCTCGGGCCTGTCGGTTCATTTGACCATTCATCCGGTTTTCAAGGTCAAACGCAATAAGGACAATAAAGTAACCGGCGTTTCGGTGCCCGACAAGCATACGCGCGGTAAAAATGCGGAATCATTCATTCAGATTATCTTCAATCGCATAGGCGACGGAGAGCTTGCGAACACCCTCGACAAGGCGATAGCGGAAACCCTCGGTGATATCCGGCTCGCTACGGCGGACTGGGCCAAAATGATGAAGGAAAGCCACAGGACGCGGGAACTACTGCGCAAAAATCCGCCACCTCTTGGAAAAAAGGAACTCACAGAAAGTGAGGCACTGCTGGAATGGATGGAACAGGATCATTTCACCTACCTGGGTTTCCGTGAATACCTGCTCGCCGAAGAAAATGGTGAGACCACCCTGGTTGCGAAAAAAGGTAGCGGACTGGGCATCCTGCGAGCGAGGCATCGAAGCTGGACCAGCAGCGCAAGAAGCAGCAAGCAGCTGGCGGAGGATATCCGCAAGCAGTCGCGTAGCCGTGAGTTGCTGATTATCACCAAGGCCAATTCACTGTCCACTGTCCACAGACCGGGTTACCTCGACTACATAGGGGTAAAAACCTACAACAAGTCCGGCGAAGTAACGGGCGAGCGTCGCTTTCTCGGTTTGTTCACTTCGGTTGCGTACAGCCGCAGCCCTCGCGAGATTCCGCTGCTGCGGCTGAAGGTCGAGAAAATCATGGAACGCTCCGGCCTGCGCCCGGGAAGCCATGCTGGCAAAGCACTGTTACACATACTGGAAACCTATCCCAGAGACGAGTTTTTCCAGGCAACAGTTGAAGACCTGTTCCGGATTGCAATGGGCATCAGCAGCCTCCAGGACCGCCAGCGAGTACGCGTGTTCATTCGCCGCGACGCCTTCAGGCGCTTCTTCTCATGCCTCGTTTACGTGCCGCGCGATCAATACAACACCACAGTTCGAAAGAAGATCGAAGATATTTTGCTCGCGACGTTTGACGGAACCAGCGTTACTTCCACGCCGCAACTGTCCGAATCAGTGCTGGCGCGCATTTATCTTATCGTCCGCACAGAACCCGGCGCGCAGCCCAGATTCAATATCCGCAGCATTGAGAAACGCATAACTGCGGCAGTGCGATCCTGGCGTGACCTGTTGGCCGAGACGCTGACGGAGCGCTTCGGTGAGCAGCGTGGTCTCGAACTCTTTGACCGCTATGGACATTTCTTTCCGGCAGCGTACGAGGAAGACGTATCACCGCGAGCCGCCAGCTTCGATATCGAAAAACTGGATGCCCTCGGCAACGAACCAGACAGCCTGCGCATGAGCCTGTATCGGCCGCCGAGTTTTCCCGACAGTAATCTGCGATTCAAAGTTTTTCACCGTGAGCTGCCGATTCCCATCTCCGAGGCCTTGCCCATGCTGGAAAATATGGGCCTGGAAGTCATCAGTGAGAGGCCCTACCACGTCGAGTTTGCGGATGGATCATCGATCTGGATTCAGGATTTCGAGATGGTTTACGCGCACAGCGTGATTGACCCCGGCAAGGTTAACGAGAAGTTTCAGCAGGCTTTTTACAGGGCCTGGCGTGGCCAGATCGAAGACGACGGATTTAATCGGCTCGTACTCGGCGCTGGTTTGACCTGGCGACAGGTCTCTTTGCTGCGCGCTTATTGTAAGTACCTGCTGCAAACGCGGCTGCCCTTCAGCCAGGCGTATATGGAAGAGTCGCTGAGCCAGCACCCCCTGATCAACGCAAAGCTCGTCGAACTCTTTGAGTGTCGACTAAACCCGGAACTCAGCCCGGCGGTACGTAAGCGGCGCAGCACAAAGATCCGACAGAAACTGGCGGAGATGCTCGACGATGTCGCAAGTCAGGATGACGACCGTATTCTGCGCAGCTTTCTGAGCGTTGTCATGGCCACACTAAGGGCAAACTACTTTCAGCACGACGACAGCAAGCCTGAAACCCCGTATTTGTCCTTCAAGTTTGATCCGCGCGACGTGCCGGACCTTCCCAAGCCGCGGCCCATGTTCGAGATCTTCGTTTATTCGCCGCGCGTCGAAGGCGTGCACCTGCGTGGCGGAACCGTCGCACGTGGCGGCCTGCGCTGGTCTGATCGCCGCGAGGACTTCCGCATCGAGGTGCTCGGCCTGATGAAGGCGCAGATGGTGAAGAACACGGTTATCGTCCCGGTCGGGGCCAAGGGCGGCTTCGTCGTAAAGCGGCTGCCATCCGGCACCCGCGAGGAGGTCATGGCCGAAGTTATAGATTGTTACAAAATTTTCATCAGCGGCTTACTCGACCTGACCGACAACATCGTTGACGATGCCGTGTGCCCACCTGCAAAACTGGTACGCCACGATAGTGACGATCCCTACCTGGTGGTCGCAGCAGACAAGGGGACCGCGACTTTTTCCGATATCGCCAACAGCGTTTCGATTGAGCATGGTTTCTGGCTTGGTGACGCGTTTGCCTCGGGTGGCTCGGTGGGCTATGACCATAAAAAGATGGGCATCACGGCGCGGGGCGCCTGGGAGTCGGTGAAACGCCATTTCCGCGAAATAGGTGTGGATACCCAGAAAGAACCCTTTACGGTAGCCGGTATCGGCGACATGAGCGGCGACGTGTTCGGCAATGGCATGCTGCTGTCCAGGCACATCCGCCTGCAGGCCGCTTTCAATCATCTGCATATTTTTCTTGACCCGGATCCTGATCCGGCAAGCAGCTTTGCTGAGCGCGAAAGGCTTTTCGCGCTGCCGAGGTCCGGCTGGGATGATTACAACAAGGATCTTATCTCCAATGGTGGGGGGATTTTTTCGCGCAAGGACAAGCAGATAAAACTGAGCAAAGAAATCCGCTCGATGCTTGATCTGAAACAGGAAACGCTGACGCCCCAGGAATTGATTTCGGCCATACTCCGGATGCGTGTGGATCTGTTATGGAACGGCGGCATCGGTACGTATGTAAAAGCGAGTCCGGAATCCAGTGCAGACGTCGGCGATCGCACCAACGACAGTCTGCGTGTGAATGGTGCAGAGCTGCGATGTCGGGTTGTCGGTGAAGGTGGCAATCTCGGGCTTACGCAGCTGGGCCGGGTGGAATATGCACTCTCGGGCGGTCGCCTGAATACCGACTTCATCGACAATTCAGCGGGCGTCGACTGCTCGGATCGGGAAGTCAATATAAAAATACTCCTGAACCTCGTGCGCCAGCACAAGCGCCTCACCGACGCGCGCCGGCAGAGGCTGCTGGCGGCGATGACGGATGAAGTCGGTCAACTCGTGCTGCGCAATAACTATCTGCAGAGCCAGGCGATCAGTATGCTGGAAACGCATGCCGCAGAACGTGTAAACGAACACGCCCATGTCATCCGCTCCATGGAAAGACGCAAAGAACTCGATCGCGCCCTTGAGGCACTGCCGAATGAAGATGACATCGCGGAACGACGCAGAAATCAGCGGGGGCTTACCCGGCCGGAACTTGCAGTTCTGCTCTCGTACAGCAAGATCAGCCTTTACAAAGACCTGCTGAAATCTGATGTGCCCGAGGACAGCTATCTTGGCCTCGAACTTACGCGCTATTTTCCGGCGCCACTGCAAAAGCACCACAGCGAACTGATGAGTAAACACCGGCTGCGGCGGGAAATCATTGCCAATGCAATCACCAACAGCATGATTAACCGCATGGGCCCGACGTTTGCTGATCGCATGCAAGAAGAAACAGGCACGGATGCTGCAAGCGTAGCCCGTGCATATACGATTGCGCGCGAGGCCTTCGGGATGCGCGATATCTGGGTTGAAATCGAGAGTCTCGACAACAAGGTAAATGCCCGGGTGCAATACGCCATGATGTCCGAGACGGTGCAATTATTGAAGCATGCAACACGCTGGCTTCTCGGCCCGCTGTGGGGCTCGCTCAATATCGCCGACTCCGTCGATCATTTCAGACCGGGCGTCACCGAGTTGTTCAAGACCATGCAGAAACTGCTGCTTGGCAGCGAACTCAAACAATTCAAGGAAACGCGACAGCTTTATGTGAATATCGGCGTGCCCGACTCGCTCGCGGACGAAATAGCGCTGCTGCCGGTAATGCGACCAGCGCTGGACCTGGTTGAGGTAGCCAAGGCCACGGATTCAACGGTGACGCGCATCGCCGATATTTACTTTTCCCTGGCCGATGCCACGGGAATCAACTGGCTGCGCAAACAAATTGAGAAGCTTGCCGTGGATGGACAATGGCAGGCAGCTGCCCGCCATTCGCTGCGCGAGAACCTGTACCATACCCATCGCGGCCTGACTGCGGAAATACAGCGTCTGGCGCCCGGGAAGGACCCGGACGACTCCGTTGAGCAGTGGGCAAAGGCGCATTCCCAGAAGGTCGGTCATGCGAAACAGGTACTGAAAGAAATGCGCGCCTCTGCAAATATGGAGTTCGCCACCTTGTCGGTGGCAGTACAGGAAATAAGAAGGCTGGAAAAACAATGAAGGCAGAAATTCCCGGCGAGAGCGTTCACGCCCATAACGTAATTTCAGAGCGCGCGGATCAGAGCGCCCGGTTCGGGCTGCGTTTGAGCCTGCCAGCGGATGACACGTTCGCCGAAATTCTCGGGGCGGCCTGGAAAAAAGAGCGCTGGTATCGCTCTGAGGCAGAGCGTGACCGGGCCATTCATGAGCTGCGAAAGCAGCATCCCTACTATCGGCAGGGCGACAGGCCAACCCTGGAAATCGTCAAGATCAATCGCTCGGTCTGAACCAGGTGCGGGGTGGCTATCGGTAACGCTCAGGCGCAGCCTTTCAGCTTACGCCCTGATTCTATTCGTGCTCGCGGCGCGGCTTGTCCCGCCATATTTTCAGCTGCGCTGGCGCTTCGATTCCAACGCTTACCGAGCCACGATGGGTTTCACGGACCTCGATGACAATTTCAGCGTCGCGAAAAAGCTCACCAACTGTCATGTTCAGATCCAGCGCTTCATCCGGGAACACCCTTATGGATTCCCCGCGTCTTCTCTTGAGCGTCAGCATTTAGTCCCCGTGGCTCATTGCCTGCAGCAACATCGGGCGCACGCCCGACTCTCAAACTACTTTGCCCTATCGGGTGACAAAAAAATATCAGGGAAACCCCGAAATTTGGGTCGGGCCAGGAGCCTCAGATATCCGGCGAAATGAGCCCTACTCTGATGGCGAAACGCACCAGACCCGGAACATCGAATATCTGCAGCCTCTCCTGGAGTTGCGCCCTGTGTGTTTCCACCGTCTTGGCGCTGACATGAAGGATCTCTGCGATCCTGCGCGTAGAATTACCCTCCACGACCAGCTGCAGAATTTCCTTTTGTCGCGGGGTTAGCTTGTCGAGGGGATCTTTTGAAATCTCCACGCGCCCCAGATAATCGTCGATCACAACACGCGAAATGGCGGGGCTCAGATAGATATCACCACGCGCAACAGTATCCAGAGCCGTCCTCAGCTCCGACGTCGCCGCTTCCTTCAGAAGATATCCGGATGCACCGGCCCGCAAAGCCTGCAGAACGTATTCTTCGTTCGAGTGCATAGACAAGACTACGACTTTGATCGTCGGACACTCCTTCGCAAGTCGAGCCGTTGCCTGCAGACCATTCAGACTGGGCATGGCGATGTCCATCAGCACAACGTCAGGCTGCTTTTCTTTTACGAGGGCGATGCCGGCTCGCCCATCGCCCGCTTCTCCGGCAACTTCTACGTTGGGAAAGCTCTTCAGCAGCGCGCTTATGCCCGCGCGAACCAAAGTGTGATCCTCGCAGAGTACTATTCGCATCGCCTGCCCCCTAGCATTCGATAGCTTTCACTGGTTTCTGGCTGTGCCGAGACATTCAGCCTGCGCGCGCAATATCTGTTTGGGCTGCCATCTTTCCAATCGGCAGCCAGGCCGCAACTTTTGCGCCCTTGCCCGGACTCGAGTCGACGAAAGCCGCGCCGCCGAGCAGGACCGCGCGCTCTTTAAGACCTAGCAAGCCAAAACTGCCGCCGCTCGCGGCCTTGCTCATCTGTGTAAAAGCGTCAAAGCCCCTGCCATTGTCCCGCACCTCCAGGCTGAGCCGGTCGCCACTCAATTCGATCTCTATATCAACGCTTGTCGCTTTTGCGTGCCTTAAAACATTGGTAAGCGCTTCCTGGACAATGCGGAAGGCCGCTGTTTCCACGTCACTATGCAGGCGAACCCCGGTCAGGCTGTCCGCTGAAAGCCGCGCCACAAGGTTTGCCCGCCTGGCCTGGCTGTCGACATACCATCGCAAAGCTGGCAGCAATCCCAGGTCATCAAGCACTGCCGGTCGCAGATTAAGCGAAAGATCTCTGATCTGCTCCAGCACGCGATCTATGATTTGCATGCTGTCAGTCATTGCGCTGCTTCGACCCAAATCGTCCGCCACGCCATGCCCCATATTCAGCTTCAGTGCCGTCAGGCTCTGTCCGATCTCATCATGAAGTTCACGCGCCAGGTGACGTCTTTCTACTTCCTGGGTATCGAGCAGTCTTCTTGAAAGCTTTTGCAGTCGGTCGGAATATTCTCGAATCTTGGCGTCTGCGCCGCGCTTTTCGGTGATGTCGCGGGTAACTGCCAGGTGGGCCGCAATCCGGCCCTTCCCGTCTCGCAGTGCCACAGCATGTGTTTCCAGCCAGCGCAACATGCCGCCCTGGCTTTCCATTTCAAAAATCAAAATCCCGGAGTGACCGGAAAAAACAGACTCGTTCAGCTGCAAAAACGCCTTGCGCTGATCAGGACGTATGAAATTTACGATTGAGTCTGCTCGGGCACTATCAACGAGATCGTCTCCGAGCAGCATTCGCCCCGCCGGGTTGATATCAAGAAGCCGCCCGTCTCTGTCGAGAGTCCAGACACACTCCGGCTCCGATTCAACGACTGAGCGCAGATAATTTTCGCTCGCTCTCAGCTGCGACTCGAATCGCTTGCGCTCACTGATGTCAAAGCCCATGCCAACCATAAATGTATTGCTTCCGGAGCGCAGCCGGACGCCAGTGAGCAAGAAGGGTCGCTCCTCACCGTCCGCGTTCATCAACCTGGCCTCAACGCGCGCCTCCCCCTCCTTAAAAACCTGTTCAAGACCGCCCGCTATGACCTTCCGATCCGCCTCGGCAACCAGGCTCATGGGCTGGAGCGCAGCCATTTCGTCCGGTTTCCTGCCGATGATCCTGAGCAAATTGTCGTTCCAGCGAACGATCCTGCGTTCCTCGTTAACAACATAAAAAACACCTGGCATGGCGTTGATCACGGTATCAGCAAATTTCTTCTCGGCTCGGAAGCGAAGCTCATTGCGCCGCCTCTCGCTGATATCGAGCCCAAAGCCAACAAGAAAACGCTTGCCATCCTGCTCAAGGGCGCGACCACTAAATGCGAAGGGGATTCGGCGGCCGTCTTTGGTGAGCAAGTCTGCCTCAACCGAGGCTTCGCCAAACTCAAAAATTTCGCGCAATTTCCGGGCCACCCTGGGCCTGTCTCCATGGTGAATAAAATCCAGTGGCTGCATGTCCCTGGCTTCTTCAATCGCGTAGCCGTTGGCCGCGAGAAACCGGTCATTAAATCGCACCAGCCTGCGACCTTCTTCGAAGACGAAAAACGTGCCGGGAAGACTGTTGATGACCGATTCTGTAAAGCGACGTTCTTTTTCCAGTTTTTTTGCATTTGCATGTCGCTCGGTGATGTCGTCGCACATGAGCATCACGCGGGTAACAACGCCCAGGCTGTCGCGTATGGACACCAAAGAACCTGCAATAATCCGATTGCCAGACGCTGCAGAAATCGGATAGACCAGGCTTGAGTCATGGCCTCGCCACGCTGCATCCAGGGCACGCTTTAATTCATCACGCTCGTCATATGGCACGTAGCTCAGAAAGTTGCTGCCGATAGCCTCCGACGCCTCGTTGCGGGCAAGTATCCCGACGGCCACGGGGTTTGCTGAAATCACCCTGCCATCTGCATCGATCTCGAATATTCCGGAAGTGGCATTCTCAATTAGCGCACTCATCCTGCGCTGACTGTCCCGCAGGCGATTCTCCGCCTCTTTGCGCAAAGTGATATCGGTCAGGCTCCCCCGCACCAGAACCCGGCGGCTGTCTTGTACGCGGTTAAGGCGAACCTCACACGTTACGCGTTCACCAGTCAGCGCCTGGAATTCCCATTCGAACATCGGCACCTCACCGGCAATAGCCAGCTTTACATACTCCGATGCGCGCTGCGAAGAAGCGCTGCCATCAGGCTGAAACTCAGGGCTCAACGTGAGCGCGTTCTGCTTCAGCAGCAGTGCCCTTGACCCCCCGAACATCTGCTCCATTTTACGGTTGAGGTCTATAAAGACGTCGGCCTTGACGTCGTAGACAACCAGTGCCTCCGATGCGCTTTCAAACAGGCTGCGAAATCGCTGTTCACTCGCTTCCAGCTTGCTGTTGGCCTCGATCAGATCGCTGATATCGCGGCCTTCCACTACTATGAAACGCACCTCACCGGCCTGATCTGTCACGGGCGTGAATGAACGATCTCCAATCCGTATTTCACCGCTGGCTATGGCAAACCTGGCAGTATCACTTGCCGCGGTGCCCGAGCGCGCAGCTGCAATTCCTGCCTTCACTGCCGCCACCTCGCCATCGAGACTGCGCCACCAGGGCGCATGCCAAAGCGGCCTGCCTTCAACGGCTGCGCGCCGGCAACCCGTTGCCGCAACAACCGAGTCACTCATATCCAGCACATTTCCATCCGGGTCTACCAGAACAATAAACCCGAACACATTTTGAAACGCTGCTTCCATTCTCAGGCGTGTCTCCATGAGCGCTGCGTCTGACTCCAGCTGTTTCGTCAGATCGTAAAAAAAGCCTTCATAACAGCAGATGCATTCACCATCGCGTACGGGCTGAACACTCATTGCCGCAATTGTTTTGCCGCCATCGAAACGCCTGAGCCCCACCTTTGCGTTTTTGACCGTAAGCAGGTTTTTAAGCGCTACGCCTTCATCCGAGGCATGCTCATCGTCATTCAGGAACAGCGCATAGAGACGCAGGCCTAACAAGGCCTCCGCATCCGGATAACCCAGCATTTCGACCAGAGCCTGGTTGACCTCCGTCAGCCTGCCGCCAGGATCGCACTGAAAAATGCCTGCCGGCACATTCTCAAAAAGCGTTCGGTAGCGTTTCTCACTGGCCGCGAGTGCACTTTGCGCCTCTCGCGCATTTGTCTGAGCGCGCCAGTCCCGCACGGCTCGCCAGCATATCGACGGGAGTTCGGTAAAGTTTTCCTCGGTTTTTGCAACATAATCAAGCGCACCGGATTTTATGGCGCTGACTGCCTGGGTCTCGTCTCCGAAACTCGTCATGAGCACGAGGGGAACTTTGTTTCCTGCGTTGACAAGAAGCTCCCTGCCGTTGCCATCAGGAAGGCGAATGTCGGCCAGCACCAGATCCGGCGTAGCAGCGGCCAGTCTGCTACGCGCCTCTCTTATGCTCTGGCAAAAATGTACCGTCCTGGTCAAAGGAGAATGGGCAAATGCCCGACGAATCAACTCTCTGTGATCGGGAGAGTCTTCAACAACGAGGATAGAGAAGAGATCTTTCTTGTCGTTGTCTGAATTGCCTGACTGGTCCAAACGCCTGCCCTTACTGGTCCTGCTTAATCAAAGGTGTGCGATTGCACTGCAGCCAGAACGTCGCCGCGGCCTGCAGTTGCATTCTGAACTCATCGAAATTCAGAGACTTCGCGAGATAAGCATTGGCATGTGCCGCGTAAGCCCCGTCGATATCAGGGGCCGCCGTCGAGGTGCTCAGGACGACTACCGGTATTGCGCTCAACTTTGCGTCATTCTTGATAACCCGCAGCAGACTCAGGCCATCAAGCCTTGGCAATCGCAGATCCATGATTATAAGCACGGGGCGAGGACTGCCTGACGGATCGCTGTAAGCGCCCTTCTGTTCCAGGAATTCCAGCGCCATCTCCCCGTCGCTGACGTGATACAGGCGGCCACCGATCCGTTCGCAATCGAGGCAGCGACCGATGAGTTCTGCGTGGTCGGGATTGTCCTCCACCAACAAAACTGGCAGTGCAAAATCTTCGCCGGCATTTCCTTCCATGAAATCGCTTCCTCATGGACAATCGTCCAAATCATAGCATGTCAAAATAGCAGCCTGCTGTTAAGCGCCTGGCCTGTATCAGGAACCAGATCTCAGGCTATCGGGGCCGAAGCAGCAGCGGGCAAAACGAAAACGAAACGAGCACCACCCAGCTCCCGGGCAGGCTCGACCCAAATCGTTCCGCCGTGAACCTGTAATATCCGGCGCGCGAGAGACAGACCGATACCCGTACCTTTATCCGACTGCCCAACCTGCTCAAAGAGTCCAAAAATTCGCTCGCGATCATCGGGGTCGATGCCGACGCCGTTGTCCTCGATGAAATACCGATTCTCAGCGTCGATATGCTCACACCCGATGATGACCTCGGGCGCCGTGCCTTTTGCGTTGAACTTCAGGGCATTCTCGAGGAGATTCTGTACCAGCTCAAAGAGCCTCACGGGATCACCGCTGACGTCAGGTAATTCCTCGGCCACCCTGATCTTCGCTTTAGTTTCCGAAATCTGACCCTGCATGATCTCGATTACTTCCGCGACCATTCGATTCATGTTTACCCGCTGCTTGGGCCCGCTCAGTTTGCCGCTGCGCGAAAGTACCAGCAACCCATCAAGGAGCTTCTGCATCCGCGCCGAGGCCTTCTCGATACGCGCCAGGTCTTCGCGCAACTCCTCCGGGGTACCTGCCTCCAGCTGGCGCGCCATTTCTCTTGCAAAGCCGCGAATGGTGATGATCGGGCTCTTAAGGTCATGGGAGACGGTATAGGTAAAGCGCTCGAGTTCGAGATTCTTGTCGGCCAGCTCGGCAACCAGCGCCGTCAGGCGCGCCTCTGCCCTTTCCTGGTCGGTAACGTCTACCGCCACCGACAAAACGGCGGGGGAATTAGCATCATCCATCTCGAGCAGCACTCTCGAAATCCGCAGCTTTCGCTCCTCGCCTGTAGCGTCTCTCAATACTTCTGTGGAATCAGTGGAATCCCCACTCCCTGCAAACACCTGCGCATCCTTCTCCGCCAGCCTGTCGAGTTGCTCACTGACATCCGGGAGCGATATCGATTCGGTATCCCGGAGTTCGCTTGCACTTTGCCCCAGGGTTCTTGCTGTCGCGCGATTGGCGAACACGAAATCCCCTCCGGCTTCCCGGGCGAATATCATGTGCGGCACAAGATTGATTATCGCGCTGACGCGCTTGCGGCTTTGCTCCAGCAAGCGGGTACGTACGCGCACTTCTCTGCGGAGCTCTTTGTTCCAGCGGGCAGTGAGCCCAAGAAAACCGAGACCGCTAGCCACGATCAGCAGCACGCTAATGGTCGCAAGATTTACCAGCGCAGAGTTTGCGAACGCCATTACCTGATCAGCCGAATACCCCTCCGCCACCTGCGAGACCAGCCGGAGACGCGAGAGGTATGCGTTGCCCAATGCAAATGCGCAAATCAACAGTACCGCCAGAATGACCGCAATGGTCAGCATAAGCGCCCCTCGCTCATGCCTGACGGCGTTACCAAACCAGCGAAATTTCAGCCGGGTAACTGCCGGCGTAAACAGAAACAGCACCGGGCCGCAGATCAAAACCGATTGCAGGAAGCCTCCCAGCCACCAACCCTCCCACACCGCAAAAGTCTCCATGGCGGACAACCCCTGGGTGTGGCTCCAGATGAACGAGCCCGTCGCACCGGCCAGCGAGGCCACAAATGATGCCAACACGAAAAAACCAACGGTAGTGATATTTCGAAAATCAAACCCCATCCCGGTGCTGCGGTATGCAATGGCGAGGAAAACGAGCCCGACCGTGTCCGAAAAAGCAAACAGCGCCGCCCAGCCAACCGGCATACTGGAATACACTGCAATCAGAAAAGTCGCGAGATAGGCAGGCACAAATGCCCACAGAAAGCCCATCCAGAATAGCAGCAGAGTGCAAAAAATAAGCGGCGGGTAAATCGTCACAAAGGCATCGAAGCCCGCAAACTTGACAGGAATCGCGGAAAGATCGCTCTCGATAACCAGGATACCGGTGCCGATCGAGGCAGCCAGGAACAGGAACCAGAAACTGAGCACAGCAACCGTCCGCCAGCGATGCGGGGCAGGCACAGATGACAAATCGCTTATGCCAAGGGTAGACAGCTCTCCGAGCGGCGCCTGGACAGATACGGTGACGCGCCCCTGGCTGGCCGTCTTACTTTTCACGGAATGGAGATCGGTGACATATCGGCGGTCGGGTTTGCCGGCAGTAGACAGTTCGGAATCATCTTTTTATATACAGGTTTATATACAGGCGACTTCTACATGCGAGTTGTGCGTCAGTTCGATGGCGGTTTTCTGCCCATACCACCGCGGCGCAATCATAACCTAAAAGAGGGCTCTTTTTGCCGACTAATCGCCTCTATCATGCCTTTCGCAGTCCCTCGCGCAGCAGCTCGCGCTCGAGGTCCGCGCACTGGCCGCGCGCCCCTTCTAATCTCACGCCTGCTGAGCGCGCGATTTCATCCCTGATCTGATCAAGCCGCCGTCTGTCGTCGAGGTGGCGGCTTGATTCATTTTCGACGTGCATTCGCAAGCATGGCACCAGGAATAGCCCTGGCGTTTGCCGTGCAACTCGCGTGCCTGTATCTTATCCGGAGAGGAGCAGATTCGGGGCGCCAGAGCCAAAACTGAACACAGATCGTGAGCCAGGCAGAATAATGAAAGCAAGAAAATCTGGTCGATTCGTCAGTCGACTCACTCGCAGCACAATGGCATTGATCATGGCCGGCGGACGGGGAAGTCGGCTGAAACAGCTGACGCTGAACCGGGCCAAACCGGCGACGCCAATTGCTGGCAAATTCAGAATCATAGATTTCCCGCTCTCCAACTGCGTTAATTCCGGCATTCGCCAGATTCTCGTGCTTACTCAATACAAGGCGCACTCTCTGATCCAGCACATACGCCGGGGCTGGGGCTTTTTGCGAGGTGAATTTGGCGAGTTCATAGAAATCGTACCGGCTCAGCAGCAAATTGGAGAGATGTGGTACCGAGGCACTGCAGATAGCGTTTATCAGAACCTCGACATCATTGAAGATCATAATCCCGAGCACGTGCTGATCCTCGCGGGTGATCATGTCTACAAGATGGACTACGGTCCTATGATCGCTTACCACGTAGAAAAAGAGGCCGATCTGACCGTGGGCGTGCTGCGCGTGCCTGTCGGCGAGGCCAGCGAGTTTGGCGTGATGACGGTAGACGACGAGGACCGCATCGTCCGCTTTGCCGAAAAGCCCGCAATTCCCGAACCAACTCCGGATGACCCGAGCGCCGCCATGGTGTCCATGGGCATTTACGTCTTCAACCGCGAGCTAATGTGCGAAGTCCTGCGCAAAGATGCAGAGAACGAACAATCGGCACACGACTTTGGCAAGAACATCATTCCGGGGACGATTAACACGCGCCGCGTTTTTGCTTACACTTTTACGGACGTTGAAACACGAGCGCAAAGTTACTGGCGCGATGTCGGGAACGTAGACGCTTACTTTGACGCAAACATGGAGCTGGTGCACGTTACGCCAGAGCTTGACCTGTACGACGATGACTGGCCGATCTGGACTTATCAGGAACAGGCACCGCCGGCCAAATTTGTGCTCGATGAGGACGGACGTCGCGGGATTGCAATTAATTCCATGGTTGCCGGCGGCTGCATTATTTCGGGCGCGGTTATTCGTCAGTCAGTGCTGTTTTCGAACGTACTGGTGGATGAAGGGTCGCACCTCGATGCGGCAGTAATCCTGCCCAACGTCAAAATCGGAAGAAGATGCACCATCCGCCGCGCGGTGATTGACGAAAACTGCGAAATAGCTGACGGCACCAGTATCGGCGTGGATGCCGAAGAGGATGCAAGGCGGTTTTTTATAACCAAGAAAGGCATTGCCCTCGTCACAGAGGAGATGCTTCAGGGCACTGAATAGCCGGATGGTATACTCGCGCGCCAACTGGTAGAGCCTCCGGACCACGCCACGATGCACGTCGTTTTCGTCGCCCCCTTTTTTATGTCGGCAACTCTGCGCTTTATTAAAGGCGCCGCAGAGCTGCCGGGTGTGCGCCTGAGTCTTGTGAGCCAGGACCCGCTTGACCGGCTTCCGCCTTCCCTGCGCGCCAGGCTGAGCGCGCATCAGCAGGTTCCCGACGGCCTGAATCCTGCACATATCGCCATAGCCATCGAAAAACTCGCCTCCCGGACAGGCCAGCCAGAGCGCATCCTGGCAACACTGGAGCAGGCACAGGTGCCCGTTGCACAGGTTCGCGAAGCACTGGGTGTTGCGGGACTGGGCGTGGAGGCATCACGCAACTTTCGCGACAAGGCGCGCATGAAGTCCATTCTTCGCGGGGCAGGCATCGCCTGCGCGCGTCACCGCCTGGCCGGTGACGCCAGGACCGCAAGAGATTTTGTCGAACAGGTGGGTTTCCCGGTCGTCGTGAAGCCGCCGGCCGGCGCCGGGGCCAAAGCAACCTTCAAGCTCGAAAACATTGCGGATTTCGAGAAATATATCGCCGCATATCCGCCCAATCCCGCAAACCCCGGGCTGCTGGAAGAATTTATGACCGGCAGTGAGCACTCATATGAGAGCGCGCTGCTGGGAGGCGAAACCTGCTGGAGTTCGTGGAGTGCCTACATGCCATCGCCACTGCAGGTGCTGGAGAACGACTGGATGCAGTGGTGCGTCCTGTTGCCGCGCAGCACGGCAGGCGACGAACATCTTGCCATCGCGCCGTCGGCCCTCGCAGCGCTCAGAGTCCTGGGACTTGAAAATGGCTTCAGCCACCTCGAATGGTTTCGTCGCGAAGATGGAAGCGTCGCTATTTCCGAAGTCGGGGCAAGGCCACCCGGCGCGCAGTTCATGTCGCTGCTGTCTCATGCTCACGACTGGGATTTCTATCGCGGCTGGGCGGGCCTGATGGCGCTCGACGAGTTTGCGCCGCCGGAGCGGAAATATGCCTGTGGCGCCGCCTACATACGTGGACAAGGCCGCGGCCCGGTAAAAGCTATCCATGGACTCGACCGCGCCCAGGCGCGCCTTGGCGATCTCGTGGTCGAGGCACACTTGCCGAAACCCGGCCAGGCCGCCTCGGACAGCTACGAGGGCGACGGCTTCGTTATCCTGCGACACCCGGACACGGCGGTGATCAGAGACGCACTCCAGGAACTCGTTTCGACCGTTCAGGTCGAGCGAGCACCGGCGGGACACTGATCAGGAATGACAGCGCAAAACCAGACTTCCGGACTTGTCGCGTTGCTCGGCCCTCAGTCACAGACTGCCAGCGTTGCGATGGCCGTGAATGCCCTCGGCGTGGAAGGCAACCTTGGCGTGATAACGGCAGGCTGGCGAGACGCAGAAGGCGACACCGGCGCGCTCGTTGATCATCTCGGCAGCGAAGTTACCGACCTTGCGGTCTATGATCGCGTTGAAAAAATATTTGCCCTCGACCGTGAGCTTTTCCGGGCACACCGCAAACGCCAGGACGTGCTGAAGCAACTGCAGCGTCTGTACCGTGTGCGGCTGCGTGCGGGTGCGGACGCATGCTATCGGCTGATGAAACGAAGCGAAGACGCCGATCTCGTCCGGTCACAGCTGCGCGCTGCAATAAGCCAGCTTCGCGCACTTGATCGTTTTCATGCCCGCCAGATTGCCAAGGTGCATAGCGAGTTTGAGGACGAGGTTACACTGGCCGAACGACCCGCTGTTCGCGATCATCGCGCCGAGCTGGCCGATCTCCTCGGGAAACTGGGCGCCGTGCTGATCGCAGGTGGGCACGTGGCAGTCCTGGCAAGCCGCCTGCGCCTGCTCGGCATGCGCGAACTCCTGGCAGGCCACCCCCTCATTGGCTGGTCGGCGGGCGCCATGGTAATGACCGATCGGCTGGTACTTTTTCACGACCGCGCGCCACAGGGACGACGCGAACCCGAGCTGATGGATGTTGGGCTGGCGCGCGCTCCCAGGCTGGTCGCACTGCCGGCAGCCAGCCAGCGACTCGACCTGGCACAAAAGGATCACCTCGCTCTCATGGCCCGGCGCTTTGCGCCGGCAAGCTGCCTCGCGCTGGATGAAAATGACTGGATTGCGTGGAGCAATGAGCGTCTGCTTGCCACCCGGGGTGCGCGTCGCATTCGGCGGAGCGGCTCACTCGCCGAGGTGCATGCCGTTGCATGAAAAACTCCGCAATTTGATGCGCAAGGGCGCGCCTGATCCCAGGGCGATCGAAAAATTCATTGAGGAAGAGAGCTTTCCAATGGTCGCCGGGCCCGACGTTACTTTTGTTTATCGCGGCGAGGCCGACGAAGTTTACCTGCGGCACTGGATTTTTGGTTTACGCACGGCCCAGCCGCTGCAGCGCCTCGCCGGAACAGAGCTGTGGGCCGTTACGATAGAGCTGCCGGCCGAGTCGCGCATCGAATACAAATACGAGGTAATTAAAGACGGGAATCGGAGCCTGGAAATGGATACACTGAATCCGTTTCTGGCACGCGATCCGTTCGGCGCAAACTCCGTTTGCCGCGGCTATCGCTATCAGCGTCCGGAGTGGACGCTCCACGACCCGAAGAGCCGCCATGGCCAGTTTTCACGCATGACCGTGGACAGCGCGCGCTTTGGCGGACCACGCGAGGTCGATATTTATCTGCCGGCCCGTTACCGCGATTCGCGGCGCTACCCGCTGCTGATTGTCCACGATGGTCATGACTATCTGCACTACTCGGATCTGCGCATCGTGCTCGATAACCTTATTCACAGGCTGGAGATCCCGCCTATGATCGTGGCCCTCACAACTTCGCCAGATCGACTCGTGGAATATGCCGGAGATGAGCGACATGCCGATTTCATCTGCAAGGAACTGCTACCGCAACTACTGAGCGAGCTGCCAATCAGCGATGAACCACAGTCCCGGGCCCTCATGGGCGCGAGCTTTGGCGCCGTAGCTACGTTGCACGCCGCCTGGCGCAATCCGGGCTGTTTCGACAGGTTGCTTTTGCAGTCGGGTTCCTTCGCCTTCAGCGACATCGGTGATCACAATCGCAGCGCAGCCTTCGACCCCGTGGTGCAGTTTGTGAACAAGTTCAGGGAAAACCCCGGACAGCCCGCACGCAAGATCTATATGAGCTGCGGTGTTTACGAGTCCCTGATTTATGAGAACCGCTCCATGGTGCCGCTGCTGCAGGCCCATGACATGCAGGTGCGCTACGAGGAAGTTCGCGACGCTCACAACTGGGAAAACTGGCGTGACCGGCTGCGCCTGGGAATATCCTGGCTGTTTCCCGGCCCGCTGTGGATGGTTTACGAGTAAAATGTGGGTATTATTCTCACCGTACGGCCGATTCAAAACCTTACAGGCAAAATAAACAATGGCCAAAATCACACGAAAAATTGGTTTATCACTGGGCGCGGATATCTGCTGGCCCATCTGTTACGAGGAAATATTAAAGCGCCTCGACCTTAATATTGAATTTGAGGGAGATACGCTCAGCTTCGAGTCGTCTCGCCTCACGATCGAGCCATTCTCCCTCCGTCAGTCCTGTCAGTACGAGGTCGTCATTGATCGCCTCACGCACTGGTATCACACGAGCCGCGAATGGATCAAAAAATCCATTGTCATGGATGACCTCTATGTCTTTAATAATCCATGGA
Source organism: Gammaproteobacteria bacterium (assembly GCA_013003115.1). Taxonomy (GTDB): domain Bacteria; phylum Pseudomonadota; class Gammaproteobacteria; order Steroidobacterales; family JABDLF01; genus JABDLF01. The sequence continues at coordinate 2,171 of JABDLF010000007.1, read as the reverse complement.
CCTTGCAGTCCATGGAAAAGCACACCAGTTACAGCGCAATGATGCGTCTCGGCATGTCCGTACCCGACACGTGGCTCATCCCGCCAAAATCGTATCTGGAAACGCCCGACCTGCAGCCGACGCTTTCACGCTATGCGAGGCTTTTTGACATTGGCAAGGTCGGTGAATCGCTGGGTTACCCGGTTTTCATGAAGCCCTACGACGGTGGCGCCTGGGTTGGCGTCAGCAAAATTGACGACAGCGAAACGCTGACCAGGGCTTACGACGAAAGCGGCACGCGGGTTATGCATCTGCAGAAAGCGGTCTTGCCTTTCGATTGCTTTGTTCGCTGCGTGGGCCTTGGCCCACAGGTACGAATCGTCAATTACAAACCGGATGCGCCTTTGCACGATCGCTACGGTATGGAGGAGAACTTCGTAAGCGCCAAAGAAGAAAAGCTGCTACGGGATATGACGCTGGTCATCAACGCGTTTTTCGGCTGGGACTTTAACTCTTGCGAGGCTCTGCGCAGAGACGGCAATTGGAATCCGATTGATTTCGCCAACGGCTGCCCGGATTCCCAGGTGACTTCACTGCATTTCCATTTCCCCTGGCTGATCAAGGCCAATCTGAGATGGTCGATCTTCTGCGCTGCCACGCGTCGCAATATGCGGCTGAACCTCGACTGGCCGGAGTACTTCGCAATCGCCGACAGCGACTTAAGCTTCGAGGAGAAGCTGGCGAAATATGTGGCCAGAGCCGAAGAGCGATTCGAGACAGATCGATTTGAGGAGTTTTGCTCGAAGCACCTTTCTCACCTTGATGATGTTGCCGATGAATTTTTCGGCACCGACATAGCGATGGACGCGGTTCGACAAAAGGTCGAGGCCCTGTTTCCTGCACACGAAATCGACGAGTTTACGGAGCTCTTCTGGCAGCGCATCCAAAACTCGCGCACCACAGCGGCGAGCACCCATGCCTGACCTTAACAAGAACGTATTCAGCTGGTACTCGCCCCATCTCGAGCAGGAGACGCACCTCGTGCGCTGGGGCCACTTTGGCAAGCCCGTGCTGCTTTTTCCCACTGCCGGCGGTGATGCCGAAGAAGTCGAACGATTTCATCTTATCGGGGCAGTCGGCGACCTGATCATGAGCGGCCGCATCAAGGTTTACTCTATCGATAGTGTGGCCGGGCGAACCTGGCTATCGGGCGAGCACTCTCCTGAGTTCTGTTCGCGAGTTCAGAATCTCTTTGACATGTACATATACAAGGAAGTGGTACCCGCAATTCGCAAAGACTGCGCGTCGCCGGACATTGACATCATCGCTACCGGCGCATCTATCGGCGCATTCAACGCCGTGGCAAGCCTGTGCCGCCATCCGGATGCTTTCAGCCTGGCAATCGGCATGAGCGGCACGTTTGATCTTTCGAAGTATTTGCAGGGGCGCATGAACGACGATTTTTACTTTTCATCGCCCGTTCATTATCTGCCTGGTCTCAAGGAAAGTCCTTTGCTGGAAGCGCTGCGAAAACGAATGATTCTGCTGCCCACCGGAGAGGGCCGCTGGGAAGACGTCGGCGAATCCTGGCGCCTTGCGGCCATACTTGGCGAAAAAGGCATTCCCAACCGGGTGGACCCCTGGGGCGTCGACTATGACCACAACTGGGTCACCTGGCGCGCAATGCTGCCGCGTTATCTCGCGGAATATTCCTGAGCCGCCTCAGGAGGCGTAAATCTGCAGCTCGCTGCCGACCCGGTCTGCCATTCTCAGCGTCTCTTTCAGATCCGGGTGCCGGAGCATGATAAAGCCATCTGACACCAGGGTCTGGCGCCAGTCCCGGCGGTGTTTTCCGACCCCCAGCAGGGTGTTCCACACGACGTGCTGGCCAAATTCTTCCTGCAGGACGTCGAGACCCTTGATCTCACGTATCCGGCCCTGGCCCTGCGCGCGCTTGTAAATGGTTGCCACGTTATAGCCGCGTGACACGTCAAAATCGAAAGGCTTGTCAGCCACAGCAGATCCCCATGCCCGGAAAACATCAAAGTCGCAGGCGAACTTCATCTGATCAACCTGGTGCGCGCCCGGTGGCCGCGCGCCGATCTCCCCGAAAACCACTTCGCCGTCGGCTTTTCGATACCACTCCATGTGCGTAAAACCTGTTTCGAAGCCCATCGCTGCAATGACTTCTG
>JABDLF010000114.1 GCA_013003115.1 Gammaproteobacteria bacterium | reverse complement strand
GCACCTGCGCCGCCCCCGCGATAACCAGGCCTCTCGGTCACGACGACAGACTTGTCCTGCTTGATACGCTCGCGAAATGCATCAAGCTCCACCGCCAGGTTAGTCGTCATGTCTGCCATGGCGCGCTCGAACCCTTGTTCGCGGTTCCTGCGCAGCTCATCAGCGCTGCCGATCAGCGTCGTGTTGCTGCTGCTCTTGTCGACACCGGGTGCCCTGAACAGCAGCCTGCGCGTCGGGATATCGAAGATCGCCGTGTCTACAAATGTCTGCACGTCGTTCTTGCTGCCCTTGACGACATAGGCACCAATCACCGTCCAGTAGAGAATGGAGGACGCCCGGTCATCGGAGTGCACCACCTGGTCGTAGGAAACCAGCGCCATGACGTCGAGCTGGTATAGCCGGCCAACCTGTTCAAGGCTTTCGAAGCCGCGTCGCGAGCGCAGATAGGTTTCCGGTATCACCTCTATATGAGCAATAAACTCGCGCTCCCTGAACGCGTCGCGCACGCGCTCGAGCAGCACGGTCTTGCTGGCCTCGGACAGTCCGGGCGTTGTTGAAGAATTGGAGGGCACGAACGCGAGCCCGACTCTGAGCGGCACCTGGAGGTTCGGTATGACGCCATCCACCTTAGGCGGCTGCTCGCCGCCCGGGTAAAGGTAATCCACCAGGCTGCTGGATACCCCCTGCCTGGCACCACCCGCGCTGGCCACGTCCTGCCAGAGGGACGCACAGCCGCTCAGCGCGGCTGCAGTAATAAGCCCGGTAACGGCCGTCTTTATCAGAACCTTCATGGCGATCGCACTCCGTATTAATCGGAACTGATTCTCGCGGCGGCCATGTCGACAAGCCAGCGGTGCAGCGGCGCCGCTTTGCCTGCCAGGCTGGCGCAATGGGCCACGAGGCTCGTCGAGACCAGCAGTTCTTTATCGATGGTCTCGATTTCCACGCGCAGGCCCTTGTTCTTCAGCAGCTCGGCCCGCGGATGATCCAAAGCATAGCCTTTCGGCACGCGTCTGTATTGGGTTCCGCTCACCTCCAGGCCGTGCTTCGCGTGCAGGCGCCTGATCAGCCCGACCAGTGCCTTGCCCGATTTTTCGTTATCCACGGCCTGTCGATAGCGCGTGAGCATGTCATCGGGAAACATCCATTTCCCGGCATAGACGGCCCCGCCGTTTGGGGCGACACGAACGAAAAAACCTGGACAGTTACGCTTGTGCCCCTGCCCCTCCCAGAAAAAGAACCCGAGCTGGGTCCGATAGGGCGTTTTGTCTTTGCTGAACCTCGTATCCCGCGCCACGCGCATCATGGAGCCACTGCCGTTCATGCGCGTGTCGTAGCTAATCTGCCTGAACTGCTTTTCCAGTTCTTCGCCCATGGCCGCGACGAAAGCCCTGCTGGGCTCAACGATAACTCTCTCGTATTCGGCGCGGTTGTCGGCAAACCACTCGCGGTTGTTGTTGCGCGCGAGCTTGCGCAAGAATGTCAGGCTCGCTTTTGGAAATCCGGGAAACTCGGATGATTGCTGCACGGCGACTCAGTAACGATACGCGTTTGCCAGGTCAATCTCGCCGGTTTTTGAGAATGGAAGCGCTTTGACAAACGGCAGGTTGACCTGCAGCTCACCGCCTATTTGATAGGTCAGCACCTGGTCGCGCTGCTCGATCATGCGCTGCACGCCTGACAGGCTGCGCAGAAGATCAGTCGTTATTGAAACAGAAAACCCTGCTTCACCGTTTGCCGGAACAGTGAATGCGCTGACAGTTTCGCCCGCCGCAAACTCCTCGCCCGCAAGCTGAATCCGGTAAGCAAGTCCACGCACCGGCAGGGGAATGGGGTTTGGATTGCCCACGTTGAGGTCCAGCTCATAAACCTGCCTGCTGAAACCTGCCTCCATGAGGCGCAGCCCCGCGATCGTCACGTCCGGCGTTTCTATTGACTGCGCCAGCGTGGCGCAACCTGACAGCATGGCGCAGGCAAGCAGCAAGACTGCCGGTAGCGAAACCGGGCGCCTCGGGTGCTGCTGGCCTATCGTCATCATTCTCTCCCGGGTTGGTTGATAAGCAACAATGCCTTACTCAGGCACTCAGGCAAAATCCAGGTCGAGCGCCCTACCCCAGCGTGCGCTGATTATTCGCCATTTACCGCTTTCTTTCACGAGCTCCAGGTCGAAGCGATAAAGCTCAGCGCCCAAACGAGCCAGGTCCTCGTAAGTTTCCAGCGGCCCACCCGCCATGGCGACGCGAACAACGGCTTTCGCGCTCATGTCATCCAGGAGCGTGATTTCGCCCGTACGAACCATCAGGTAAATTACCTGGTTGCGTATCATCTGCAGCCGCAGCATGCGCACAAGCTCATCTTTGTTATTACCGCGCTCGTCGCCGTACTGCTCCGAGATCAGCCGGGCGAGATCGCCAACCTGGCGCTCCTCCGCCGCGATTTGCGCCTCGCGCACCAGCGCACGAATTTCCTGCTCGGGAGTCGTTTTGTCATCGCAGGCCGACATCGTAGCCAACACAATCAATGAGCAAGTCGCAAGGAACCAGTATTTTCGCATCAGCTTCGTCTACACCTGTGAATAAAAAAAGCCGGCGTTAAAAACGCCGGCTTTGAGCTTGTTTGCCGATGCCGCTAATGGGGCGCCGGCGAAGAGCATCAGGCGTTAACCGCCACCGCCGACTTTTTCTTCGGCTTTCTTCTTCATCTCTTCCATTTTCTTTTCGGCGTCAGTCATCATGTCCGAGGCTTCAGCTTTAGCGTCTCCCGCCATCGCCTCGGCATCTGACATCGCTTCACCGGCCATGTCGCCGGCCGCGTCCATCATCTCTGAGGACTTGTCGGCAGCAGCGTCATAGGCATCGCCCGCCATGTCGGATGTGGCTTCCATGGCCTCGCCTGCTTCTGCCTTCATTTCCATCGCAGCATCTTTGCTCGCCTCGGCAGCCT
>JABDLF010000046.1 GCA_013003115.1 Gammaproteobacteria bacterium | reverse complement strand
GGGATAAAAGCATCAACTTGAAAACGGTCATCTTCATTCGACCGTGAGTCTACGCCAGAGATTCTCTGCCACCAAACCGGCATGGTTTCTCACGCGACCTCGCCCGCGGCATGACCGGAGGCCCATGCCCATTGAAAATTAAAGCCACCCAGGTGTCCTGTCACATCCACGACCTCGCCAATAAAATAGAGCCCGGGGTGGCGATGCGACTCCATGGTCCGGGAAGAAAGTTCGTTAGTATCGACGCCGCCCAGCGTCACCTCCGCCGTGCGATAACCCTCTGTGGCAGCAGGCTTGATCGACCAGTTACCGAGGCGGGCTGCCAGCTTGCCCAGCTGTTTGTCCGGCACTTCCGCGACAGGAGCCTGCGCGTACTGCGACCAGAGCAGAGGCTGCAATGCAGTGACCAGCGCGCGCGGTAGTTGCTCGGCCAGAACGTTTCGCAGTTGCGCTCGCGGTTGGGCTTTCTTTTTGCGGAGCAACAGTTCGTTGGCGTCTGTTCCTGGCAGCAGATCGACGGAAACCGATTCTCCCGGTTGCCAGTAGCTTGATAACTGCAGCGCCGCAGGGCCGCTCATGCCGCGATGAGTAAACAGCACGTCGTCTGAGAAGCTCGCACCGCAGGTGCTGAGATTTGCCCGAAGGCTTACGCCCGCCAGCGAAGCAAGCAGCTCATGCATGGCGCCTGTGAACGTAAAAGGCACGAGGCCGGCACGCGTTTCCAACACCTTGTGTCCGAACTGGCGGGCAAGGCGATAGCCAAAGTCCGAGGCGCCCATTTTCGGAATGGAAAGCCCGCCAGTCGCCACCACCAGCGACGCTGCGCCAAACTGACTGCCGTTGCTGCTCACTATGTAACCGTCGCTGTGGGTTACCTTGTCAATCTGGCAGTGCGAGAGAATTTCAACGCCCGCGCCGTCACATTCGGCGCGCAGCATCGCAACGACCTGTTTCGAAGACTCATCGCAAAAGAGCTGACCCGCGGTTTTTTCGTGATAAGCGATGCCGTGCTTTTCCACGAGCGCGATGAAATCCCACTGCGTATATCTGCTGAGTGCAGAGATGCAAAACTGCGGATTTGCCGACAAGAAACGTGACGGCTCACAGTGGAGGTTGGTGAAGTTACAGCGACCGCCACCGGACATGAGTATTTTTTTTCCGATCTTGTTCGAGCCTTCCAGCACGACGACCCGGCGGCCACGCTGCCCTGCGGTCAGTGCGCACATCAGACCCGCCGCACCGCCGCCGATGACTATCACGTCGTAGTTCCTCATCGCGGCAATATAACAGTCTGTAAAAAACCTTATCCCCCTCGGCATGCAGATATAAGGGGCCGTGTTTTGTGCCTGGCGAGATTTTTGCTATAGCTGGTCGGGCGACAGCGCGCGGTCAGGATGGCCCGCATGGCGGGCCTGGCCAGCAAAGGCCGGGGCGCTATGCATGCGCTGGTGCGTCATCCGCTGTTTTCATGCAAGCCAGTTGGCAAGGAGGTCTAATGAGCAGCAAGCATTTTTTACAGGCACTGATGGTGGTAACGAGCTGCCTGGTCGCAGGTGCGGGCAGCGGTGAAGCGCTGCCGCCGCCGGCCACGGATCAGGATTTCTATTTTGATGGCAGGCCGGATTCGGGCAAGGTGGCCCTGGGCAAGCTCCTTTTTTCTGACAAAGTGCTGTCCGGCAATCGCAACATCTCATGTGCAAGCTGCCACCACGCGCTCGCGTTTACCGGTGATGGTTTGGCCCTGCCCGTCGGCGAGGGCGGTGCAGGGCTTGGCGTCACTCGCGATACGGGCAACGGCGCCCACGCCGTGCACGAGCGCGTGCCGCGCAATGCGCCGCCCATATTTAACCTTGGGGCGCGCGAGTTCCGGGTACTCTTCCACGACGGCAGAGTTGAGGTCGATGTCAATGCGCCCGGTGGTTTTCGCAGCCCGGCGGGTGCCGATCTTCCAGACGGTCTCGACAATGTCCTCGCAGTGCAGGCCATGTTTCCAGTGACTTCGGCGACGGAGATGGCCGGTCAGCCCGGCGAAAACGCAATAGCTGATGCAGCCGCCGCCGGTGATCTCGCCGGGCCAAAAGGCGTCTGGCAGTTGCTGGCCAGGCGTCTGCGCGCAATCCCTGGCTATCAAAAACGTTTCGTCGAAGTGTATGGGTTGTCAGGTCCCGAAGAAATTTCTTTTGTGCACGCGGCAAACGCGCTGGCGGCCTTCGAAGCGGTTGCGTGGCGTGCCGACAACAGCCCCTTCGATCGTTACCTTCGGGGTGAAAAGCAGGCGCTGAGCAAAGCACAGAAACGCGGCATGCGGGTCTTTTACTCAGCGCGCAAAGGCAACTGCGCCGCCTGTCACAGTGGAACATGGCAAACGGATCACTCTTTCCGGGCGACAGCCATGGTGCAAGTCGGCCCCGGTAAGGGCGACGGGGCTTCAGGTCATGAGGATTTCGGCAGGGAGAAGGTGAGTGGCGCGCGTAATGATCGCTATCGCTTTCGGGTGCCAACGCTGCGCAACGTTGCTCTGACAGCCCCGTACGGTCACGCGGGTGCCTTCGATAGTCTGCAGGCGGTCGTGCGGCACCACCTCGACGCAGCGTGGTCTGTTGAAAACTACGACCGCGATCAGTTGAGACTGCCTTCCAGAAAGGACCTGGATGCGCTGGACTTCATCGTCATGGATGATGACCAGGCGCGTGCCGGCATCCGGCGGGCCAACGAACTGAGCCCGGTAAAACTGACTGATGCCGAATTTGCCGACCTGTTGGATTTTCTGCACGCGCTCACCGATCCGGCAAGCCTGGATCTGCGCGCTGACGTGCCGCTCGCGGTGCCCAGCGGCATTCCGCTGGCCGAGTAGTGGCGAATGGCTGCGTCGGGCCTAAGCCACATCGCGCCCTGGCCTGGCGCAGCGGTTGCGCCTTTGGCCACCGCTCGCCTGTCATTGCGGGCTTTCTCTGTTATAGTGCGCCTCGCTCTGGCGCGCTTCAGTCTGCGCCATTCACTCCAGCCCCGGAATTTCACGAGCGGCGGAGCACCCCTTACAGATGCGCCTGGACTGAACCGCGCGGCCATTGCCGCAGCCGGTCAGGCAATCAAAGAGATATTTATTTCATGTTATTTAAAGAACTCGGCCTGTCGGCCGAACTCCTTCGTGCGGTCGAAAAGCAGGGCTATTCGGAAGCGACACCCATTCAACAACAGTCGATTCCCGCCATACTCGAGGGCAAAGACGTGCTGGCGGCGGCGCAAACCGGCACAGGTAAGACGGCCGGTTTTACCCTGCCTCTGCTGCAGCGCCTGCAGGCAGACGATGCCGTGGGACGCATCAAGCCGCGCATCCTGATCCTCGCGCCGACGCGCGAACTCGCTGCGCAGGTTGAGGAGAGCGTACGCAACTACGGGCGCTTTCTGCCCTTCGGCGTCATGTCTATTTTTGGCGGCGTCAGCATACGGCCACAAATTTCGCGTCTGCGAAAAGGCGTGGATATTATTGTTGCAACGCCCGGCCGCCTGCTCGATCACATGCAGCAACGCACAGTGGACCTGTCTTGCATTGAGATGCTGGTGCTGGACGAAGCGGACCGCATGTTGGATATGGGCTTTATTCGCGACATGCGCAAGATTTTTGCGCGACTGCCCGAGAATCGCCAGACACTGTTGTTCTCGGCCACGTTTTCGAAGGATATTCGCAGCCTTGCGGCGAAACTTCTGGATCAGCCTGTCGAGATCCAGGTCGCTGCCGAGAACGCGACCGCCGACAATGTCGACCAGCTGGTGCTTCCGGTGGACAAGCATCGTAAGCGAGAGCTCTTGTCCGAGCAGATAGGCAAGAACAACTGGCGCCAGGTGCTGGTTTTTACGCGCACGAAGCACGGTGCAAACAAGCTCGTCAAGCAGCTGAATCAAGATGGTATCGAGGCGGTCGCCATTCACGGCAATAAATCGCAGGCTGCCCGAACGCGCGCACTGCAGGACTTTAAGGCCGGCGGCGTGCGCGTCCTCGTGGCGACCGACATCGCCGCGCGCGGACTCGACATCAATCGCCTGCCCCACGTAGTGAACTATGAACTGCCAAACGTTCCCGGTGACTACGTACACCGCATTGGACGGACGGCGAGAGCCGGACTATCCGGCCAGGCGGTGTCGCTGGTGTGTGTGGACGAACACAAGCTGCTTGCCGACATCGAGAAACTGCTGGGTCGTCGTATCGAAAAGGAATTCGTTGCGGGTTACGACGTCGATCCGAGCATTCGGGCAGAGCCGATTCGCAACGGCGGCGGACAGCAAAGAAACAAGCGCGCAGGCTATGGCCGTCCCGGCTCCAAGCGCGGCGGCAAGCCACAGCACAGTGGCGGTGGCCGCAAATGGTCAGGCCAGGGCCAGCGCCGAAGTCGGGCGGCAGGCTGAAAAAACGATGCCGGGTGCTTACGCAGCGCCCGGCAGCTGCCGAAAGGCCTCGGACTGGGCTGCTTCAAGGTGATAGTCCTTGATAGCCATGATCAGCGAGATATTTGAATTGAGCAGTTCACGATTGACGTTCAGAAGCGAGGAGATTTCTGCTTCATCAACGCGGTCTTTACTGATGTCATGAATAATCTCGCGATGCAGCTGGTCATGCCAGGCGTGAACCCGCTCGAGTAACTCCGCGAAATCACGAAACAGCGTATCGGTGCCGCCCTGGTATGGCACGCTGTACAGCTCCGCGTAAAAACTGGTCATCACGCTGCGCAGGTGCTCGAGAAAAGCATTGAGCTGTGCCTGTGGCGAGTCCTCAAACTCCATGAGATTGTGGCGAATGTCCCGCAGCGACTTCGCCGAATGCACGGCGAAGCGCACCGCAGACAGCAGCTGATTGAGGCGCGCCGATTCCTTGTGCTCCAGCGGCCGGGCCTGCAGGCGGACGGCAAATGCAACGATCTCGCCTTCCAGCCGCTTGCTGCTGCGGTACAGGTCATCGAAGGACTGTGATTCGGCGGGCATAGGACCGTTGAAAGGGACCGGGCTGGCACCAGGCGGCGTCGGGAGAGGCGGGCTGAACGCGCGTCGATTCTGATTGATGACGCGAGCAATGAGATGCCCCGTTTCCTTCTCTATTGCCGGGATAGCGGCATCCGGGATTTCGGGCGTGGCCTCCAACAGGTGTTGGCTTTCCCGCGAGCTTTCTTTCTGAAACCTGCCGTTCAAAAACCTGGCGAAAATGTGCAGCAAGGGCAGAAAGAGAATAACGCCGGCGAGATTGAAGATGGAATGAAAGGCAACGAGCGAGAACATCGGATCGCGAATGCCAAGCCAGGCAACCAGGCCAAGAAGCGGGGCGAGCAGCAGGAACGCCAGGGTGTCGTTGGTGAGGTTAAAAATCACATGTGCAAGCGCCACCCGTTTTTTTGCCGAAGGCCCGGGCAGTGCGCCGATGATAATGGTCGTGGTCGTGCCGAGATCTGCGCCGATGGCCACCGCTGCGGCAGCCGGCAATGAGATGACCTCGGCGTGCAGCGCGGTGAGGGCAATCATTATGGTGGCCGAACTGGACTGAATAATCGCCGTGAGAATGACGCCAAACAGCAGGAACTGCCACAGTGCAAGGTCAGTGAGCGCGGTGATGTCGACCTGGGTGGCGATGACCGCCACGCTGTCCTTCATGAAACCGAGGCCCATCAGCAGGAGGCCAGTGGCAGCGACAAAGCGGCCTCCTTCGGCCAGCTTGCCTCGGGTACCCACCAGCACCAGGGCGCCGATTCCAACAAGGGGAAGCGCTGCGAGGCCGAGATCGAGCTTGAAACCGAACAGGGTGACAATCCATCCTGTGAATGTGGTGCCCAGGTTGGCACCGAATATCACGCCAAGTGCATTTTCCAGAGACATGATGCCGGCGCCCACGAAGGCGAGCACCATCAGTCCGACCAGCGAGCTGCTTTGCAGCATGGCAGTAGAGACCGTGCCGGCTGCTGCCGACTGCAGGGGGTGGTCCGTATAGCGATGCAGCATTTTCCTGAAGGCACGGCCGGCAAGCGCCTTCAACGCCGTTTCAATTTGCGACATGGCAAAAAGAAACAGGCCGACGCCGCCGAGTAACTGCCATAAATCAAGGTTGCTGGTCATTTCCTGAACTCAATGCACGGGTTAATGATGGTTCGCATCCGGTGACAGGCTATTTGTCAGTCTGCCACGTGTAGGCACGGCGAGCTTGCCATGAGCCGTCGGCAGGCCCTTCGCCGGTAATATGTTTAATAAAAACAGGTTTTTATTGACGCTGCCAGTGTTCGGGGATAGCTTTTGCCGACAAATAAAAAAAACCTCAGGGGTATTCATGGCAAAGCAGGCTCAGGCGGTCAAAGCAACCGCTGCGCGAGATCGCCGCGGCAGTGGCGAGCGGCGCTCCATGCGCGGTGCTTTCAGGCTGTCCGCCAGCAAGGACGGGCTGCGTCGGCGCACCGGCCGCCGCGAGGCCGATCTCCATCGGGGTTTCTACACGGATAAACACGATGCGCCGTTATTGCTGACGGCTATGTGCGTGCTGCTGTTTGCAGCACTGGATGCCATTCTTACGTTGCAGCTGATTGCCTACGGCGCGACGGAACTCAATCCGCTGATGCGCATGCTCATTGAGGTCGATGTTTATCTGTTCGCCTGGTTCAAAATGACCGTGACCGCCGTAGTGCTGATTATTACGGTGAGCCACGCGAACCATCGACTTTTCGGCTTGTGGCGAACGCGCAGCGTGCTGCAGTTCGCGCTTTGGGCTTATGTCGTGCTTGTTGCCTACCAGCTCACGCTGCTCAGCCTGGTCGTGAAGCCGATTGCCGAAGTGCAGCTGGGCTGAATGCCAACGGTGGGTTAACGCGAAGTCGCTCGCCCGAGCAATCAGAGCGCCGGTATGAGTTATCCGGCTTCGTTTGAAATAGTGCCCAGCTGGCCTTGCATCGCCCGGGCCCGCCGCGCCTCCAGCCACTGGATCAGGCTGCCCCACTCCTGGGTTTCTTCCTTCGCAAGCCGGGTTTTCATCTCATGTATGCCGATGCCCCGATCGGCAGCCTGCACATAGTTTTGCGTGTCGCGCAGGGTTGCGACGATCGGAATATCCATAGTCTCGAGAAAGCGCATCAGCGCCTGGTAAGACAAGGTGTTGATGCGCACGCGGTTGGCGATAATGGCGAGGCCATTTTGTTTTCGATCGATCCTGGCAATGGTCAGCAGGTCGCGAATAGTCCGCGTTGCAGCGTGCACGTCGATGTCTGAAGGCAGTATGGGCACGAGTATGGCGTCGGCACCGCGCACCGCGTCGGCCATGCGCAGCGGATCCATTGCTGCGGGGGTGTCCACGATGAGCCGGTTGATTGCCTGGGGCACGCGCGTTTGCCAGCTTGCGGTAACGTTGAGATCGCGCCGGAAGGCGGGAATGCCATAAATGGCCGGACGCTGTTCCGGCCGCTTGGAGAGCCAGCGCGTGGCAGAGGCCTGCGGGTCGAGATCCATCAGCGCAGGGCGGAAAGCGCGCGCGGCATAATAGCTGGCGAGATTGATGGCAACGGTAGATTTGCCGGAACCACCCTTGGCGTTAATGATAACGATCTTGTACATGCTTAAACCTTGTGGCCCGCCCCCGTGCGTCATATCTGTCGGGCCTTATTCTTCGCTTCCTTGCGATTAACTATCCTACCATCGACCCCGAGGGCCTGATATTGCGATGCAACATAATGCGCGGGAGGCTGACGTACAGGCTTCCAGCACCATCAGCCGCGCATCGCGGCGGCCCTTAGGCTATATTTCATGCTGGGTTGCGCTCGATTCCGCCTTCCTCGCCATGCTATCCTCGGCCGTCGGGATTGCCGTCCCAGAGAATAAAATGACAGCGCCGCGCAGCTGCCTGCTGCCTCGGTGCGGAGGATCAATCAAGATGAAGAGATTTCTCGCCAGCCTGCTTCTGGCATTGGGACTTGCGCTCTCGGGGTATGCCGGCGCTCAGGCCACCGCGCCTTTCACGCAGATAATCGTTTT
>JABDLF010000032.1 GCA_013003115.1 Gammaproteobacteria bacterium | reverse complement strand
GACAGCGTGATCATGAGCCAGGCGAGCCCCGCGCTCGCATCCGGCGTTATTGGCAGCGAGAAGCGGAGGAAACCATAGCCACCGATCTTGAGCATGATGGCGGCAAGGATCACGGAACCACCTGTCGGCGCCTCGACGTGCGCGTCTGGCAACCAGGTGTGTACCGGCACCATGGGAATTTTGACGGCGAAGGACGCAAGCATGCCAAGGAAGATCAGCACCTGGACGTTGTACGGCAGAGCCAGCTTATGGAAATCGAGAATCTCGTAGCTGCCCGCCTGCATGTACATGTAGATGAGTGCGACCAGCATGAAGACCGAGCCGAGAAAGGTGTAGAGGAAGAACTTGAACGTCGCATAGACGCGACGCGGGCCGCCCCATACGCCGATGATGATAAACATCGGGATCAGCATGGCCTCGAAGAACACGTAGAAAAGCAACGCATCCAGGGCCGAGAACATGCCGATCATCAGGCCTTCCATGATCAGGAACGCCGCCATGTACTGGCCGACCTTGTATTGGATAACTTCCCAGGCAGAGATCACAACCAGCACGGTCATGAATGTGGTCAGGAGAATCAGCGGCAGCGAGATGCCGTCTATGCCTAAGTGATAGTTGACGCTGAAGGTCGTGATCCATGGCATGAATTCCTGGAACTGCATCGCCGCCGTCGTGCGGTCGAAGCCGGTAAGCAACGGGATGCTCAACAGAAAAGTCAGCGCGGCGATCACAAGCGCCAGGCCACGGGTAAACGCAGCGCCGCGGTCGCCCAGAATTAATAGCAGGACACCGCCGATGATCGGCGTCCAGATGACCAGGCTTAGCAACGGCAGCTCGCTCATGCCAGGACCCCGGTATTAACTACCTGGTAAATGAACCAGCCGATGATGGCGGCCAAACCGATGATCATGGCAAAGGCATAGTGGTAGAGATAGCCGCTTTGCATTTTGCGCACGATGCCGGACAGCCAGCCGATGGTCCGCGCCGAGCCGTTGACCATCAGGGCATCGATGAGCGCCCCGTCGCCCGCGCGCCAGAATATTCTTCCGGTGAGTCGGCTGCCGGCGGCAAGCACCTTGTCGTTAAATACATCAAAATAGTATTTGTTCTGCAGCAGTCGATAGAGCCAGGCCATCCTCGCGGATATCGTCGCCGCAATTTCCGGTTTGCGAAGGTAGACAAACCAGGCCGTCACGAGCCCGGCCATGGCGAGGAAAAATGCAGGACTCATTAGCCCATGGACCAGGAACCCGGCGGGGCTGCTGAAGTGACTGCCAACCTCTGCCAGTGCACCGTGTTCCGGCGCGACAAAAATAGCGTCGCCGAAGTAGTCGCCAAACAGCACCGGGCCGATAGTGAACCAGCCGATAACAACCGACGGTATTGCCAGGAGAATGAGGGGCACCGTGACCACGGCAGGGCTTTCTTTCAGATGCTCGCGCGTGTGATCGTCCATTCGCGGCGCACCGTGGAACACCAGGAAGAACATCCGGAACGAATACAACGCGGTGATAAACACCCCAATGAGCACCGCCCAGTAGGCAATCCCCGCGCCCGCGATCTCCGAGGCGTGCACCGCTTCGATCAGCGCGTCCTTGGAAAAGAAGCCGGAAAAACCCGGAAAGCCAATGAGGGCCAGGGAACCAAGCAGGCAGGTCCAGTAGGTCACGGGCATGTACTTGCGCAGGCCGCCCATCTTGCGAATGTCCTGTTCGTGATGCATGGCGATGATGACCGACCCTGCTGCAAGGAACAGCAGCGCCTTAAAGAAAGCGTGGGTCATCAGATGGAATATGCCGGCTGCATAGGCCGACACGCCGAGCGCAACGGTCATGTAGCCAAGCTGCGATAGCGTCGAATAGGCAACCACCCGCTTGATGTCATTTTGCACGATGCCAAGCAGCCCCATGAAGAAGGCAGTAGTGGCACCGATAAGCAGGACGACGGTCAGGGCCGTTTCGGACAGCTCAAATAGCGGCGACATCCGCGCCACCATGAAAATGCCGGCCGTGACCATGGTCGCGGCGTGAATCAGCGCCGAGATGGGCGTCGGGCCTTCCATGGAGTCGGGCAGCCAGACGTGCAGCGGCACCTGAGCGGACTTGCCCATGGCGCCGATAAACAGAAGCAGGCAGATCACCGTCATGACCGACCAGCTACGGCCGTCGAGAATCTGGATGCTGGTATCACTCAACGTTGGCGCAACCGAGAAGACCTGCGCGTAATCCAGAGAGCCTGTGTACATCACGACGGCCGCGATACCGAGGATGAAGCCGAAGTCTCCCACCCTGTTAACGAGAAACGCCTTTAAGTTTGCGTAGATCGCCGTGGGGCGCTTGTACCAGAATCCAATGAGCAGGTAAGACACCACGCCCACCGCTTCCCAGCCAAAGAAAAGCTGAAGGAAGTTATTGGACATCACCAGCATCAGCATGGCGAATGTGAAAAGCGAAATGTAACTGAAGAAGCGCTGGTAGCCCGGGTCGTCGCGCATATAGCCAATGGTGTAAATGTGCACCATCAGCGATACAAACGTCACGACGGTCATCATCAGGGCGCTCAGCCTGTCCACCAGGAAGCCGACTTCCATGCGCAGCCCTTCGCTCACCATCCACGTGTACACGGTGCCGTTATAAGAGGCCAGGCCGTCGAACAGCATGCTCTTCAGCACCCAGGCCGAAAGGACAAAGGAGACGGCGACGGAAAGACTTGTTACCCAGTGCGCGCCGGCGCGACCGATCTGTCGGCCAAAGAGCCCGGCCAGAAGTGCTGCGGCGAGGGGCGCAAGAGCGATGGTGAGATATACCTGCTGCATCGCTCAGCCCTTCATCGCGTCGAGTTCTTTGACGTTTATGCTGCGACGGTTTCGGAACAGGACAACCAGGATAGCGAGCCCGATTGCCGCCTCGGCCGCCGCGACGGTAAGAATGAAGAACACGAAAACCTGCCCTGCCGTATCGTCGAGATAACGCGAGAAAGCGACGAAATTAAAATTCACCGCGAGCAACATAAGCTCAATGCACATCAGCAGCAGGATGACGTTCTTGCGGTTGATAAAAATACCCGCAACCGAAAGGCTGAACAGCACCCCTGATAGCATCAGATAATCGGCAAGGCTAATCATTTTCTTGTTACCGGCGCCGCTTGCGGCGCCTTTGTCCCCTCTTTAATCCGGCGATTCGGACTTCATTTTCACGATGCGAACACGATCCCCACGACGCGTCGCCACCTGCTTTCCAATGTCCTGAACTTTGAGATTCGGGCGCTTGCGCATGGTCAGCGAAATGGCCGCCACGATGGCCACCAGCAGAATCACGGCGGCAATCTCGAAGGCGTAGACATGCTCCGTATAAAGCACCTTGCCAATCTCTTCTGTGTTGCTGTACTCGACGCTGCGCCGCTCGGGCGGGCCAAAAAACTGCACGCCGAGCTGCCGCGCTCTGGCGACGTAGGCGATCTCGACCGCCACCACAATTGTCACCAGTGCGCCAAGCGGCGCGTAGCGCGTGAAGCCCTCACGGGCGCGCGCAACGTTAATGTCCAGCATCATCACCACGAACAGGAACAGGACCATGACGGCACCGACATAAACGAGCACCAGCACGATCGCCAGGAACTCTGCCTCGAGCAGCATCCACAGCACCGCGCTGTTAAAAAACGCAAGCACGAGGAACAGCACGGAATGCACGGGATTTCGCGACGTGATCACGCCTATCGCGGCGGCAATCAAAACCGCGGCAAAGGAGTAAAAAAGTAGCTGTTCGAAAGTCATAAACTAATCACAAACCCTGCAATTACCTGTACGGCGCATCGGCGGCTTTGTCCGCCGCGATCATGGCCTCGTATTTGTCGCCCACCGCCAGCAACTTATCCTTGGTCATCAGGTTCTCGCCACGGTTTTCCATGTGGTACTCGTGGATCCTTGTCTCAACAATCGCATCGACCGGGCAGGCCTCTTCGCAGAACCCACAGTAAATGCACTTGAAAAGGTCAATGTCGTAGCGCGTTGTGCGGCGAATGCCCTCGTCGCCAACGTCGGAGTCAATCGTGATCGCCAGCGCCGGACAGACTGCCTCGCACAGCTTGCATGCAATGCAGCGCTCCTCTCCGTTCGGATATCGGCGCAGCGCGTGCAGTCCGCGAAACCGCGGCGACTGCGGCGTTTTTTCTTCCGGGTAAAACAGCGTCACCTTCGGCATAAGAAAATTGCGGAAAGTGACGTTCAACCCCTGCATGAGCTCCCACAGGAAAAAGGTTTTGAATACTGATCGGATTCTGTTCATATCTACTTTCCGCTTACGCCTAAGCGGACCACGGCCCCACCTTGAAATGCACCATGACGCCCTCGACAAAGAGCCAGACTATGGTGACCGGAATAAAGACTTTCCAACCGAGTCGCATGATCTGGTCATAGCGATAGCGCGGGAAAGTCGCACGAAACCAGAGAAAGCAAAAAAGGAAAAGCGAGACTTTGAGGGCAAGCCAGAAAAAGCCGGGCGCCGCTATGAATGACTCTCCGCCCAGCCACGCGGGCAGTCCCTGGAACGGCGACAGCCAGCCCCCGAGGAACAGCGTTGCCGCCAACACCGAGATCAGAATCATGTTGGCATACTCGGCCAGGAAGAAGACCGCAAACGCGGTGCCCGAATATTCCACGTGAAAGCCGGCAACGATCTCAGACTCGCCCTCGGCAACGTCAAATGGCGCACGATTGGTTTCCGCCACGCCGGAGATAAAATAAATCACAAACAGGGGCAAAAGTGGCAGCCAGAACCAGGTAAAAATACTGCCCGACTGCGCCTCGATAATCTTGCCCAGATTCAGGCTCCCGCCTGCCATCAGTACGCCAACCAGGGCAAAGCCCATGGCAATCTCGTAGGCAACGATTTGTGCTGCCGAGCGCATGGCCCCCAGAAACGCGTACTTGGAGTTGGACGCCCAACCCGCGAGTATCACGCCGTAGACTCCGAGAGAGGTCAACGCAAGAACGTACAGCAGCCCCGCGTCGACATCGGCGATGACGAACTCAGGCGAGAGCGGCACGACCGCCCAGGCCGCAAATGCCGGCATGATGGATATCACGGGGGCGATAACAAACAGGAATCGGCTTGCGTTGGTCGGAACGACCACTTCTTTAAGCAAAAGCTTGATGACATCGGCAAAGGGCTGCAGCAGGCCCTTGTAGCCCACCCTGTTCGGCCCGATACGGCCCTGCATAGCGCCGATCACCTTGCGCTCTGCGTAGGTGAGATAGGCGACGGCAAGAATCAAAGGCAGCAGCACCACCACAATCTTTATGATTGCGACCACCACGAGCTGCAGGAACTCTGGCAAGAGGCTCAGCAGCGGATCCAGCATCTGAATAAAGCCCTGCATGATTGATCAGGCCGCGGCCTGTCCCTCCTTGGTCAGCTGCAGCGGGCGCGATCGACGCACAAGGGCATCCCCGCTGTACATGCCCGGCGTTGACGCTACGCTGTCGCGCTTCGCGGAAGCATCTTCGCGAGCACTGAAGTCGCCGCCATAACTCGTGTCCAGCTCGGCTTCGCCGACCCGGTCGTGCACTTCGTCTAAAATTTGCGATGCAGACTCGTACTCAAAACCGTCGAGGTTCATCAGGTTGCCGAGTACGCGTAAAACTTTCCAGCCTGGTCTCGCCTCGCCTACCGGTACGGCAGCGCCCACAAAGCTTTGCCAGCGGCCCTCTGCATTTATAAACGTGCCGGCTGTTTCTGCAAATGTACCGATCGGCAGCAGAACGTGTGCATATTCGCGCGCCGCCGGACTGTCGAACGGCGTCGCAACGGCAACGAATTCTGCCTGGCCAAAGGCCTCGGTTGCTTTGGCGGCGTGCGCCATGTCGTGTTCGGGCTCAATACCGAAAAGCAGGTAAGCGTTGCGCGGTCTCTCGAGCATTTGCTCTACATTCATGCCCGGGTGCTCACGCACCCGGCCTGCTTCGCCGCGGTGTGGAAGCACGCCTGCAATGGCTGCGCCAGCGGAGTTTGCGCCGCGCGGAAGATAGGCGATCCTCGCGCCACTCAGCCTGGCGGCTTCGGCGGCCAGCAATCGCAGTTCGGAGAAAGCAGGATGTTCGAGCGCCAGGCAACCGAGCAGTATTACCTGCCCCGCGCGCGCTATCAGGGACCTCGCTGTGTCCCGGTGCACCGCCTCCGGCGTTGCAGCATCTGCCAAAGTGCGGATACTTGCCGAGAGCGCCTCGCCCTTTTCGTCCGCCAGCGCCCGAACCACGGCAGCGAAGCCCCTTAGCAGGCCGTCTTTACCTGTCTCTGCATACGCCGCAACGTCAAAGAAATACTCGTAAGCCTCGGGATTGACGAAGCTCACCAGCGCTCCTTCAAGAGCCGCCTTGCGCACCCGATGCGCCAGGATGGGCGCTTCGCGCCGCAGATCAGAACCAACAATCATCATTCCCGGCAGCGAGTCTATCTCTGCGATATCGATACCAAGGCCCGGGTAAAGCGGGTCATTCGCCTGATCCTCGAAGTCGCGTCGCCTCAGCCGATGGTCGAGATTGGCCGTGCCGATAGCGTCGGCGAGCCGTCGCAGCAAGTACATTTCTTCCAAGGTCGCACTCTCTGACGCCAGCATTCCCAGGCGCTCGGGCACCGCATTCTCTGCAGTTCCGATTGCCTGCCTGACGCCGTCCACGACCGCCTGCAAGGCCGTTTCCCAATCGCAGCTTTGCCACTCATCGTCGCGACGAATCATGGGCGTCTTCAATCGATCTTCACTGTAAACGGCTGGATAGCTGAAGCGGTCCCGGTCGCTGATCCAGGTTTCATTAATGTCTTCGCACAGGCGCGGCACGACGCGCATCAGTTCGCCACGGCGAACATGGCCATAAAGATTGCTACCGACGGCATCGTGGGGCGAGACCAGCGGCGTCTGCGTCATTTCCCAGCCGCGCGCGCGATATCGAAACGGCTTCGAATTCAAGGCACCCACGGGGCAAAGGTCAATGATATTGCCGGACAGCTCATGATTGACGCTGCGCGCAACATAGGTGCCGATACGATTGTTTTCACCGCGCCCGGTCGTGCCGAGTTCCTGGATGCCGGCAATCTCCTCGCCGAAGCGAACACAGCGCGTGCAGTGAATACAGCGCGTCATGTCAGTCGAAACCAGCGGCCCGATATCCTCGTCTTTTACGACCCGCTTGCGCTCCGTATAGCGTGAAATGCCGCGGCCATATCCGATTGCCTGATCTTGCAGCTCGCATTCTCCACCCTGGTCACAGATCGGACAGTCGAGCGGGTGATTAATAAGCAGGAACTCCATCGTCGCTTTCTGCGCCGCAATCGCCGCAGGCGACCGGGTAAACACCTTCATGCCTTCGGCGACCGGCGTCGCGCACGCGGGCAGCGGTTTGGGCGCACGTTCAACCTCGACAAGGCACATCCTGCAGTTGGCAGCAATCGACAGCTTCTGGTGGTAGCAAAAGCGCGGCACATAGGCGTCCGTCTGATCGGTGACTTCGATCAGCATCTGGCCCTTGCGCGCCTGCACCTCCTTGCCATCGACTTCAATTGTTACCTGGTCGTCGCTCATCCTCTGTCCCTTCAGGCCGCAGCCCGGCCATCCTTATCAACGATCGAGCGGCCGTGCTCGATCATGTACGCGAACTCGTGGTGAAAATGCTTAAGAAAGCTCTGCACGGGCCAGGCGGCCGCATCACCAAATGCACAAATCGTATGACCCTCGATCTTGTTGGCAACATCGAGCAGCTTGTCCAGGTCTTCCGGTCGCCCTTTGCCTTCGACGATCCGGGTCAGCATGCGGTAAAGCCATCCCGTACCTTCGCGACAGGGCGTGCATTGACCGCAGCTCTCCGCGAAGTAAAACCGAGAGATGCGGCGCAGTACGCTCACCATGCAGGTCGTCTCATCCATCACCACGACGGCACCGGTGCCGATGGCGGAGCCCGCGTGCTGCAGCGAATCGTGGTCCATGTTGAGATCCATGATTTTCTCGGCGGGCAGAACGGGCACTGATGAGCCACCCGGAATCACCGCCTTGAGCGCGCGCCCCCCTTTCATACCACCGCACAGTTCAAGCAGGTCCCGAAACGGGATGCCCGCCGACAGTTCGTGGTTGCCCGGCTGCTCGACATGACCGGAAACCGAATAGATGAGCGTGCCCCCTGAGTTCTCCGTGCCGAGCTGCCGAAACCAGTCTGCGCCTTTTCGCATGATGGTCGGCACAGATGCCAGTGAATAAGTGTTGTTAATGGTGGTGGGCTTGCCGTACAGCCCGAAGTTCGCAGGAAACGGGGGCTTAAAGCGCGGCTTGCCCTGCTTGCCCTCGAGGGATTCGAGCAGCGCTGTTTCCTCGCCGCAGATATAGGCGCCGGCGCCTACAAAAGTATAGAGATCGAAATCGACGTCGGAACTCATGAGATTCTTGCCGAGAAGGCCTGCCTCGTAAGCTTCTGCCACTGCGGCCTCGAAGCGGGGCACCGGCTCTTCCAGGAATTCGCCGCGAATATAGTTGTAACCCACGGTGGCACCCATTGCGTAGCCGGCTATGGCCATGCCTTCAATAACTGAGTGAGGGTTGTAACGCAGAATATCCCGATCATGGCAGGTTGCCGGCTCGCTCTCGTCCGAGTTGCACACGATATATTTTTGCACCGGCGACTGACGCGGCATAAAGCTCCATTTCAAGCCCGTCGGAAAGCCCGCGCCGCCTCGTCCACGCAAACCGGACGCCTTGACGATATCAATCACTTCTTCCTGCGGCGTTTTCTCGGCAAGAATTTTCTTCCATGCCTCGTAGCCGCCGATCGAAAGATAATTTTTCAACGTCCACGGCTCATCGAGCTCGAAGGTCGCGAACGCCACCTGATTTTTCGGGTAATCCTTCATTCCAGGCCGTCCAGGATTTCGTCAACTTTTTCCGGCGTCAGGTTTTCGTAATAAACGTGATCCACCATCATCATCGGTGCGCCCGTACACGCTGCAAGGCATTCCTCTTCACGCTTCAGGTAGAACTTGCCGTCCGATGTCGTCTCGCCGGTCTTGATACCCAGCTTCTTCTCAATATGCGCGACGATCTGATCCGAGCCACACAGCGAGCATGAGAGATTCGTGCACACTGAAATGCTTCGGCGACCCACGGGCTTTGTTTCGAACATGGAGTAAAAGCTGGCAACTTCGTACACCTGGATCGGTTGCAGACCGAGATAGGCCGCCACCGCATCCATGAGCTCTTCTGTCAGGTAACCGTTGTTGTCGTGCTGCGCAACGCGCAGCGCTGAGATTACCGCCGAACGCTGCTTGCCCTCAGGGAAGCGCGCCACCCACTTGTCGATCTCCTCACGCGCATGCTCGGACAGCACGCCCACATCATTTGGAACATAAGCCATCAGCGGTCAATCTCCCCGAAGACGATATCAAGCGAGCCGATAACCGAAACCACATCCGCCAGCATATGCCCCTGCACCATTTCGTCCATAGCGGCGAGATGTGCGAAGCCGGGAGCCCTTACCTTCAGCCGATAAGGTTTGTTCGCGCCGTCAGAAATCAGGTAAACACCAAACTCTCCCTTGGGCGCTTCAACCGCCGCATAGGATTCGCCGGCGGGGACGCAGTAGCCTTCTGTGAACAGCTTAAAATGGTGAATGAGAGACTCCATGTTGCCCTTCATCTCGCCACGCGACGGCGCCCGCACCTTGCGATCGTCGCTCATGACCGAGCCGGGATTGTCGCGCAGCCACCTGATGCACTGCCTGATAATCTTGTTCGACTGGCGCAGCTCCTCAACTCTTACAAGATAGCGATCGTAGCAATCGCCGTTTACGCCAAGAGGAATGTCAAAATCAAGCTCCGGATAAACCTCGTAGGGCTGCTTTTTTCTTAAGTCCCACGCGACGCCGGAGCCACGCAGCATCGGCCCGGTGAAGCCCAGCGCTTTCGCCCGCTCGGGGGAAACGATGCCAATGTTTACCGTGCGCTGTTTCCAGATGCGGTTGTCAGTCAGCAGCGTTTCATACTCGTCGACTTTCGCCGGGAAACGCTCTGTGAAGTCCCAGAGAAAATCAAGCAATGAGCCTTGGCGATTCTCGTTGAGGCGATCAACTTCTTTTTGCTTGCGAAATTTCGTTGGCTGGAGCTTGGGCATCTCCTCCGGCAGATCCCGGTAGACACCGCCGGGGCGGTAGTAGGTGGCGTGCATACGCGTCCCGGATACGGCCTCGTAGGCATCCATCAGGTCTTCGCGATCGCGAAAACAATAGAGAAACATCGTCATCGCACCGATATCGAGCCCGTGCGCGCCCAGCCACATCAGGTGGTTCAAGATCCTGGTGACCTCGTCAAACATGACTCTGATATATTGCGCACGTTTTGGCGGGGCGATGCCCAGCAGCTTTTCTATAGCCAGCACGTAGCCGTGCTCATTGCACATCATCGATACATAGTCGAGGCGATCCATGTAGCCAATGCTCTGGTTGTACGGCTTGCTCTCGGCAAGTTTCTCCGTCCCCCTGTGCAAAAGCCCGACATGGGGATCGGCTTTCTGGATGACCTCGCCATCCATTTCCAGGACCAGCCTCAGCACGCCGTGTGCGGCCGGGTGCTGCGGTCCGAAATTCATCGTGAAATTCTGGATCTCAGGCATCGCCCGCGTCCTCCCCAAGGCCTTCCTCGTATCGACTGTCGTCGCGAATTACCTTCGGCACCAGCACGCGCGGCTGAATGCTCACCGGCTGATACACCACGCGCCCCTTGTTCGGGTCATAGCGCACCTCAACGTTGCCGATGAGGGGGAAATCTTTGCGAAACGGATGCCCGATAAACCCGTAGTCTGTGAGAAGGCGGCGCAGATCAGGATGCCCCTTAAACAGGATTCCAAACAGGTCGAAAGCCTCACGTTCAAACCAGTTCGCCGAACTCCAGATATCGTTGACCGAGTCGATCACCGGTGGCTCTGCGCCACTGCAAAAGCTTCGCAGCCGCAAACGGTGATTCTTGCTGGTACTCAGCAGGTGATAAACAACGGCAAAGCGCCGCTCGCCGGAGGCACGCGGGTGCGGTACGTCGCGCTCAACGGCACGGCTGAACCCTGAACCCGTCGCCTCAACGGTGCCCCACTCATCCTGACCATAATCAAGATAATCCACGCCGCATACGTCTATCAGCATGTCGAACAGAAAATCCTGTTCGTCACGCAGCGCGAGACAGACTTCAATGAGCTTGTCGGTTTCAACCTCGAAAGTTGCCTCGCCGCAGATTGAAGGCACTTCGGTCAAGACGTCATGAAAACGATCCTTCGCGGCGGCAACAAGACTTTCAGTTCGCGTTCCCAACGGTCAGGCCTCGCGAACAATCGTGTTGGTGCGGCGAATTTTTTTCTGCAGCTGCAGTATGCCGTAGAGAAGCGCTTCGGCCGTTGGAGGACAGCCCGGCACGTAAACATCCACCGGCACGATTCGATCACAGCCACGAACCACCGCGTAGGAATAGTGGTAATAGCCGCCCCCGTTTGCACACGAACCCATGGAAATTACCCAGCGCGGTTCGGCCATCTGGTCATACACCTTGCGCAGTGCCGGGGCCATCTTGTTGACCAGTGTGCCGGCGACGATCATCACATCCGACTGACGCGGACTGGGCCGAAAAATCACACCGAACCGATCAAGGTCATAGCGAGATGCGCCGGCCTGCATCATCTCTATCGCGCAGCACGCCAGACCAAATGTCATCGGCCACATAGAGCCGGTGCGCGCCCAGTTGATCAGCTTGTCCAGCGTTGTTGTATGAACCTGCGTTGTAGCGGCGTTCTCCGCAGCTAATCCCATTCCAGAGCCCCTTTCTTCCATTCGTATATAAAGCCGACCACCAGCACGATAAGAAACACAGCCATTGCCAGAAGCCCGAATAAGCCTATCTCGTCCAGAACCACGGCCCACGGGAAAAGGAAGGCGATTTCCAGATCAAAAATAATAAAAAGGATTGCGACGAGATAGTAACGAACGTCGAACTTCATTCGAGTATCTTCAAATGCCTCGAATCCGCACTCATAAGGAGAGAGCTTTTCGTCGTCAGGGTTGCGGGGTCCCAGCAGCCAGCCGAGCCCGAGCAGCAGGAACCCGAAAAAACTCGCTACAAGGATAAAAATCAGAATCGGCAAATATTCTTGCAGCATCCCTGGTTCCGTTCGTTACAGCTTCGATTTCAGGCTCCGGAAGTAAACCGTTCCGTTCACCCGGCGAAAGACCCCGATATTATATAGATATCGTCGGTCATCGTGTTGGTGCCGATGGCCGGACTCGAACCGGCACGGCTTGCGCCACTGCCCCCTCAAGACAGCGTGTCTACCAATTCCACCACATCGGCTATCTTAATCTTGTTGTCTAACCGCCATCGTCTCCGGCAGGCGGCAGTTCGGGCAGCTCTTCATCAATTGTCTCAGCTGGCGGTGCCGTCATATCGACGGTTTCGGCGCTGGTCTGGGGCAGCGCCTCAAGCACGCTTTCCGGTGCGCGCTGGCGCGCCGCAAGATTCGCCAGCACGAGGCTATTCAATATGAACAGCGTTGCGAGTATTGCAGTCGTGCGGCTCAGGAAATTAGCCGAGCCCGAAGCACCAAACACGGTGCCCGAAGCACCGGCGCCAAATGCCGCGCCCGCCTCCGCGCCCTTGCCTCGCTGCAGGAGAATCAGCCCGATGATGAAGGCAGCCAGGATAACCTGAGCGCTAAGTAGAACAGTCTGAAGCATTTCTAATCCGTATAAGTATCTTAAATCTCGTTAAACACTGGCGCCGCCTGAATCGAATTCAGAAGGCGTCTCAGCCCGCCGCCCTCACGATCGCCAGAAAGTCATCGACTTTCAGTGAAGCTCCGCCGATCAGGCCGCCGTCCACGTCCGCCATTGCAAAAATTTCGGCGGCGTTACCAGGTTTGACGCTGCCGCCATAGAGGATTCGGAGCAAGCCCGCTATCTTAACATCCTTCTCGGCAATCTTGCTGCGTATAAAGCCGTGCACCTGCTGAGCCTGGTCAGGCGACGCGGTCTTGCCAGTGCCGATTGCCCAGACCGGCTCATAGGCCAGAACCGACTGCGAAAATGCCGCTACGCCTGCCTCGTCGAGGACAGCGTCCAATTGCCTTGCCACCACTGCCTCCGTGGCGCCGCTTTCTCGCTCGTCAAGAGTCTCGCCCACACACAGCACCGGTATCAAACCAGCCGCCTGGGCCGCCACAAATTTCTTCGCAACCTGTTCATCCGACTCCGCATAAATGGCCCTGCGTTCGGAGTGCCCGACAATGACGTAGCGACATTTGATATCCGCGAGCATTGCCGCCGATATTTCGCCGGTGAAAGCACCCTCGCCCGCCTGCGCGCACACATTCTGCGCGCCGAGCTCAATGGCCGAATCGCCGAGCCTGGCCGAGGCCTCATGCAGATAAACGAAAGCGGGGCAAACCAGCACTTCGGCGGTGGCATTGTCCGACAGGCCATCGATCAGGCCACCGAGCAGGCTGTCCAGCTGCTGTCGCGACCCATGCATTTTCCAGTTTCCGGCAACCAGTGGCTTTCTCATGACCATATCTCCGGGCAAAAATTGCGCGCAAGCTTAAAGGTGCCGTCCGGTCAACGCAACGGCTCGGGCGTCATAAATCGTCTAATTATCGGCGACGGGCCTACTGCGGTTCGGCCTCGCCTGTACTATGCAGCATCGCGGGCGGCTTCGCGCACCGCGTCGGCTATCGTGGCAGCAGTCTCGTCTACGAGGCCCTTGTCCTCGCCCTCAACCATCACCCTGATCACGGGTTCGGTGCCGGACGGGCGCAACACAACCCGGCCCGTATCCGCAAGCCTCTTCCGGGCCTCTGACAGCGCCTTCACAACTACCGGCGACGCATCCAGGTCGATGCGCGCTGGCGTCCGAACATTAATCAGGGTCTGTGGGTAGCGCGGCATGCCCTCGACCAGCTCGGCCAGTGAACGGCCGGACTTCCTCACCGCGGCCAGCACCTGCAGTGCGGCAACGATGCCGTCACCCGTCGTGCTCTTGTCAAGGCACAAAATGTGGCCCGACGTCTCTCCGCCCAGAGTCCCGCCGTGCTCCCGAAGCATCGCCAGAACGTTTCGGTCACCAACCTTGGCGCGCAGAAATTTAATTCCCTGTTTCTTGAGCGCATGCTCGAGACCCAGATTGCTCATTACGGTGCCCACCACCGGCCCCTTCAGCTCACCACAGCGCGCGGCCTCCGTCGCCAGCACAAAAAGCAGCTGGTCGCCGTCGACGAGCCTGCCCTCATTGTCAACCATCACCAGGCGATCTCCGTCGCCGTCGAGGGCAATGCCCAGGTCAGCGCGCACGCCCTTCACCGTGAGCTGCAAAAGCTCCGGCTTGGTTGAGCCGGCATCCGCATTAATATTGCGCCCATTCGGTGAGCAGCCGATGGGAATGAGTTCAGCGCCCAGGTCGGCGAGCACGCGCGGCGCCGCCTTGTAACCCGCACCATGCGCACAGTCCACAACGATCTTGAGGCCATTGAGGTCAACGCCAGGCGGAAACGTCTGCTTGCAGTGCTCTTTGTACGAATCAACAGCCTTGGTAACCCTGACGGCCCTGCCCAGATCCGCCGAGTCACGGGTGATAATCGGTTTTTCAATCAGCGCCTCAATCTGGTTTTCCTGTTCATCTGAGAGCTTGGCGCCGCTGCCATCAAAGAACTTGATGCCGTTGTCGTAATATGGATTGTGTGACGCGCTGATCACCACCCCCAGGTCACCGCCGAGGAGCTGCGTGAAGTAAGCGATACCCGGCGTCGGCAGCGGACCCAGCAGCCGCACGTTCACGCCGGCGGCAACAAAGCCCGCCTCAAGGGCTGATTCAAACATATAGCCCGAAACCCGGGTGTCCTTGCCAATCACCACCATCCCGCCGTCCGGCATCAGCACCTGCGCCGCTGCGCTTGCCATGCGAAGCGCGAAATCCACTGTCATGGGCGGTTCGCCAACCTTGCCGCGCACGCCATCCGTGCCGAAATACTTGCGAGTCATTTTGCCGTCCCTCTCTACTGTTCTTGTGGTGGTTTGCTGCGGGCCTGCGCCTCTTTCAGGGCACTGACAACAGCGAGGGCATCGCGCGTCGCTGCCACATCGTGGACACGGATTATATGCGCTCCCGACAGCGCTGACATGACCGCAAGCGTGATGCTGCCCGCCAGCCGGTCATCGACGGCCCTCCCGGTCAGAGCCTGGAGCATGGATTTTCGCGACAAACCAACCAGCACGACGTATCCACACGCCACGATCCTCTCGAGGCCCGCAAGCAGCGAAAGGTTGTGCTCCAGGGACTTGCCGAACCCGAAACCCGGGTCAAGGACAATCCGGCGCCGGTCAATGCCTGCCTCTTCGCAGGCTCGCGCACGATCCAAGAGGAACTCGCAGACCTCGGAGACGACGTCGTCATAGCGTGGCGCAACCTGCATTGTTCGGGGCTCGCCCTGCATATGCATCAGGCAAACCGCCAGGTCAGTGGATGCCGCCGCGGCCAGCGCACCCGGCTCTCGCAATGCTCGCACGTCGTTGATCATCGCGGCCCCTGCGTCGGCTGCAGCGCGCATCACCTCTGGTTTGCTGGTATCGACGGATACACACAGGCCACCGTCAGCCAGCGATCGGACTACCGGCAAAACGCGCGCCAGTTCATCGTCGGCACTGACTGCCATGGCGCCAGGTCGGGTCGACTCACCGCCCACGTCGATCAGCGCTGCCCCTTCCGAGGCCATCATCCTGGCGTGCCTGAGTGCATATTCCGCATCGACGAAGCGCCCGCCGTCAGAAAAAGAGTCAGGTGTTACGTTGAGGATGCCCATGATGATGGGCCGCGTGACGGGCAGCGTGTGACCCCCGCCACACTGCACATATAACTCTTCAGATTTCGACTGCATCGTCCGATACCCTGCCGGCAAACAAAAACGACAGCCCCTTCCGGAACTGTCGCTCTATTGTCAGCCAGGCGCTGTGTGATGTCAGTGCTGGCTCGCCGGCCCACCCACTTTCGTATCAGATGCCGCCTCATCGCTGGGCGCGCTGGCCGTCCCGTCACCGCCATCGATGTCGGTCTCGGTCCAGTTCTTCGGCGCTCTTGGTTCGCGACCTGCCATGATGTCCCCAATCTGATCGGTATCGATCGTCTCATACTTGATCAGGGCCTGAGCCATCATATGCAGGGTGTCCATCTTTTCCTCGAGGATGCTCCTCGCGCGCTCGTAATTGGTATCAATGAGCTTGCGGATTTCCTCATCGATGGTATTCGCCGTGACATCGGAAACCTGCTTGTGCTGGGTAACGCTGCGACCAAGAAACACTTCGCCGTCATCCTCTGAGTACGTCAGCGGCCCAAGCTTGTCTGACAGCCCCCACTTGGTGACCATATTGCGGGCGATGTCGGTGGCACGCTCGATGTCATTCGAAGCGCCGGTGGTGACCGCGTCCGGGCCAAAGATAATCTCTTCGGCCAGCCGGCCGCCAAACAGGCTGGCAATCTGACTCTCAAGCCTTCGCTTACTGTGACTGTAGCGATCCTCCTCGGGCAAGAACATTGTTACGCCCAGGGCTCGCCCGCGCGGCATGATGCTCACCTTGTACACCGGATCGTGCTCAGGAACCGTCAGGCCCACGATGGCGTGACCAGCCTCGTGATAGGCCGTGAGTTTTTTCTCATCCTCACTCATCACCATTGAGCGTCTTTCGGCACCCATCATGATCTTGTCTTTGGCTTTCTCAAATTCGTGCATGGTCACGACGCGCTTGTTTGCCCGCGCGGCAAACAGCGCAGCTTCGTTAACCAGGTTGGCAAGATCTGCACCCGAAAAACCAGGCGATCCCCTCGCTATGATTGATGGGTTTACGTCATCATCAATGGGCACTTTGCGCATATGCACCTTGAGAATTTTTTCGCGACCGCGCACGTCCGGCAGCGGCACCACGACCTGTCGATCAAACCGGCCGGGCCTGAGCAGCGCGGGGTCGAGAACGTCTGGCCTGT
Source organism: Gammaproteobacteria bacterium (assembly GCA_013003115.1). Classification (GTDB taxonomy): domain Bacteria; phylum Pseudomonadota; class Gammaproteobacteria; order Steroidobacterales; family JABDLF01; genus JABDLF01. The sequence continues at coordinate 16,826 of JABDLF010000032.1, read as the reverse complement.
TGGTCGCAGCGATGACGATCACGCCTTCGTTGCCTTCAAAGCCGTCCATCTCGACAAGCAGCTGGTTGAGCGTCTGCTCGCGCTCGTCGTGCCCGCCGCCAAGTCCCGCACCGCGATGCCGACCGACTGCATCTATTTCATCAATGAAGATAATGCACGGCGCGTGCTTTTTGGCCTGGTCGAACATGTCACGCACGCGCGACGCGCCGACGCCGACAAACATCTCGACAAAGTCGGAACCGGAAATCGTGAAAAACGGCACTTTGGCCTCACCAGCAATGGCCCTGGCCAACAGCGTTTTACCCGTTCCGGGTGACCCGACCATCAGGACGCCCCGGGGGATCTTCCCGCCCAGCCGCTGGAATTTGCTGGGGTCTTTCAGGAATTCGACGATCTCGCTGACTTCTTCTTTCGCTTCTTCCACGCCGGCAACGTCATTGAACGTGACCGTGACCTGGTCTTCTCCGAGCAGTCTCGCCTTGCTCTTGCCGAAGGACATGGCGCCGCGTCCGCCGGCACCGCCCTGCATCTGACGCATGAAATAAATCCACACGCCGATCAGCAGCAGGATCGGGAAAGAAGATATAAGCAGTTGAACCAGGAACGACTGACCCTGCTCCTCCTCGCCAAAGAACTCGACGTTGTTCTTTCTCAGATCGGCAATGAGCGCGCTGCTGCCCGGCTCGAGGTTGTAGGTTTCGAACGCTTCGCCAGACCGGGTAACACCGTGGATGCTGTCGCCCTGGATGACAACCTTGTCTACATTGCCCTGTTCAATTTCTTCGAGGAACTGCGAATACTGCCACTTGTTCGAAGGCGCACTGGTGGGCGAAAAGCTCTGGAACACCGATAGCAGCACCACGGCAATGATGATCCACAGGATGATGTTCTTGGTGAAGTCGTTCAATTGGCACCTCTGTTTTCAAGCAGTTTTCTGCGTTAACACTATATCATGCGGCGGTTCGTACCCAGCACGTAAACCTCCCGGCTGCGCGGCCTGGAAGCGCGCGGCTTGCGGGTTTTCACCTGCTCGAAAGCTTTGCGCATATCGGCCAGAAAGTCCTCGCTGCCTGCCCCCTGAAACATCTTCACAAGCAAACTGCCGTCTTCCGTAAGTACCTGACCCGCAAAGTCCAGCGCCAGTTCCGCAAGATACATGGCGCGAGGCTGATCGACGGCCTTGATGCCACTGATATTTGGGGCCATATCGGAAATAACAAGGTCGACCGGTACGCCATCCAGTTCGCGCATCAGTTCTTCGAGAACGCTGGATTCTGTAAAATCCCCTTGTACAAAGGTCACCCCTTCGAGGTCGGGCATCTCAAGCAGGTCCATTGCTATAACCCTGCCATGGCGACCGACTTTGCGTGCCGCATATTGACTCCATCCGCCGGGCGCCGCGCCGAGGTCGACCACCGTCATGCCTGGCTTGATCAGCCGGTCTTTCTCGTCGATCTCGGCCAGTTTGTACACGGCCCGCGAGCGCCAACCCTCCGCTGCTGCCCGGCGCACGAACTCGTCTCGCTGATGCTCTGCCATCCAGCGACCGCTGCTTTTACTCTTTCGTGCCATGGACGTGCTTACCAGGTGCTAGACTAAGCGAACCATTTAATGATAATTCAAATTAAGTATAATCTGTAACTATATGAAATTAAAAAATAATCAGATCAGGTTTCTTCGGGGCAAGGGGCAACAGATGAAACCCGTTATCTGGATCGGCCAGGCGGGCCTGAGCAAATCGGTCATGGCTGAACTCGACAATGCGCTGGAGCACCACGAGCTGCTGAAAGTAAAGATATCCGCGGGTGATCGCGAGAGCCGTGACCAGATCGTCGAACAAATCTGTCTCGACAGCGGCGCAAGCCTCGTTCAGCGAATCGGCAACATGGCGCTTATTTATCGTCCCGCGAAGGAACTTCCCAAGCTGCTGCTGCCTTCCTGACGCCGGTCCGGGCAGCGCTAAACGTATTCGATTCCCATTATCTCGTAGCTGCGCGTGCCGCCCGGCGCCTGCACCTCAGCCACGTCACCTTCTTCTTTGCCGATGAGCGCGCGGGCTATGGGCGAGCCGATGGATATTCGCCCTGAGCGAATATCAGCCTCGTCTTCTCCCACCAGCTGATAAACGACCTCGTCACCGGTGTCCTCATCGGACAAATGCACCGTCGCACCAAACACGACCTTGCCCGACGCTTTGTGGGCTGTGACATCAATGATCTGGGCGTGTGACAGCTTGTGCTCGATCTCCTTGATGCGGCCTTCGATGAACCCCTGCTGTTCTTTCGCAGCATGATATTCGGCGTTTTCCTTGAGATCACCATGCGCCCGCGCCTCAGCAATGGCTTTGACCACCCGCGGACGATCCTCACCTTTCAGCCGCTTAAGTTCGCTGCGCAGCTGATCTGCTCCGCGCTGCGTCAGAGGATGCTTGGTCATGCCACCAGCTCCTTATGGAGATCCTGCAATCGATTCACATCGGCACTATCGAGATAATCGAGGGCACCGCAGCCCGCCAGGGCGCCCGCTACGGTCGTGTAATAAGGGATGGACCCGCGCACTGCCTCGCGGCGAATGGAGTGGGACTCATTGATCGCCTGCTTGCCTTCTGTCGTGTTGATAATCAGGTCAACTTCTCCATTCTTGATCAGGTCAACGATGTGCGGCCGGCCTTCTCGCACCTTGTTGATGGACGCGCATTCAAGGCCGGCTGCACTCAGCGCCTGCGCCGTACCGTGGGTGGCAACCAGCCCGAAGCCACGGGCCCGGAGCAGCTTCCCGACTTCCACGGCCGCCGGTTTGTCGCGGTCGCGAACGCTGAGCACCACGTTTCCTGACCTTGGCAAAACGACGCCCGAGCCCTGCCTGGCCTTTGCATAAGCCTCGCTGAATGATCGCCCGGTGCCCATGACCTCCCCGGTAGACTTCATCTCCGGCCCGAGGATGGGATCGGCGCCGGGGAACTTCAGAAACGGGAAAACCGCCTCTTTTACCGAGAAATAATCCGGCGTCGTCTGGACGAGGCAGCCCAGCTCCGCGAGGCTCTTGCCCGCCATTACCTGGGCGCCGATTTTCGCCAGCGGCATGCCCACGGCCTTGGACACAAACGGTATCGTGCGCGAGGCGCGCGGGTTGACCTCCAGCAGATAAATTTCGCCATTCTGAATGGCAAACTGCGTGTTCATCAGCCCGACTACTTTGAGCGCTTTTGCGAGCTGCCTGACCTGGTCCGCCATGCGGGCCTGCAAGGCCTCGCTCAGCGTCGCCGGTGGCAGCGAGCAACTCGAATCGCCCGAATGCACCCCGGCCTGCTCTATGTGTTCCATAATCCCGCCAATCAGCACATCCTTGCCATCGCTGATGGCATCGATGTCAACTTCAACGGCCATGTCGAGAAATCTGTCCAGCAGCACCGGGCTGTCGTTGGAGACACGCACTGCGGTGCCGATGTAGTGCGCAAGATCTTCCGGCGTAAACACCACTTCCATGGCCCTGCCGCCCAGTACGTAGGAGGGCCTGACCACCAGCGGGTAGCCCACCTCCTCAGCAAGTTTCAGGGCCAGCGCGGGTTCCCGCACGGTGCGGTTTGCCGGCTGCTTTAACCCGAGGCGCTCGACGAGCTTCTGGAAACGCTCGCGGTCTTCGGCGAGATCAATGCTGTCGGGGGAGGTGCCTATAATCGGTGCGCCCGCTTCTTCGAGTTCGCGCGCAAGCTTGAGCGGCGTCTGGCCGCCATACTGGACGATCACGCCTTCTGGCTTTTCAACATCAATAATCGACATGACGTCTTCGAAGGTCACGGGCTCAAAGTACAGCCGATCCGAGATATCGAAGTCCGTAGAAACCGTCTCCGGGTTGCAGTTCACCATGATGGTCTCGAATCCGGCGTCGCGCAGAGCGAGCGCAGCGTGAACGCAGCAGTAATCGAACTCGATACCCTGCCCGATTCGATTCGGGCCACCGCCCAGAATCATAATCTTCCTCCGCTCTCCGGGATCTGCCTCGCATTCTTCCTCGTAAGTCGAATACATGTAGGCGGTGGTGGTAGCAAACTCCGCGGCGCAGGTGTCCACACGTTTGAAAACAGGCAGCACACCATGCCTGACCCGGGCGCCGCGCACCTGCGACTCACGAACACCGATGATCTGTGCCAGTCGCGCGTCAGAGAACCCCTTGCGCTTCAGCGCTCTGAGTCTTGACCCCTCGAGCGCCATCTCGCCCTGGGCGGCGACCCGCTGTTCCTCAACCACCAGGTCTTCGATTTGCGCCAAAAACCAGGGATCGATGCCGGTCGTCTTGTGCAACGCTTCGATGCCCGTTCCCAGCCGCATCGCGTCAGCAAGGTACCAGAGCCGGTGAGCGCCAGGCATCCGCAGCTCCTCGGCGAGCTTGCGCCTTGTTTCGTCGTTGGCCGGCAGCTCGATAATAGGATCAAGGCCGACCACGCCGGTTTCCAGTCCGCGCAGCGCCTTCTGCAGCGATTCCTGAAACGTACGCCCGATGGCCATGACCTCGCCGACCGACTTCATTTGCGTCGTCAGGCGATCGTTCGCATCGGGAAATTTCTCGAAGGTGAAACGCGGAATCTTGGTGACAACGTAGTCGATTGAGGGTTCGAACGACGCCGGCGTCAGACCGCCGGTTATCTCATTTTGCAGCTCGTCCAGCGTAAAGCCCACGGCGAGTTTGGCTGCCACCTTGGCGATAGGAAAACCGGTGGCCTTTGAAGCGAGCGCGGACGAACGCGATACCCGCGGGTTCATTTCGATGATCACGATGCGGCCGTCTTCAGGATTGATGGCGAACTGCACGTTCGACCCGCCGGTCTCGATGCCGATCTTGCGCAACACCTTTATCGAGGCATCGCGCAAGCGCTGGTATTCCTTGTCGGTGAGCGTCTGCGCAGGCGCGACGGTTATGGAATCGCCGGTATGTACACCCATGGCATCGATATTCTCGATGGCGCAAATGATGATGCAGTTATCGTTCTTGTCCCGGATAACCTCCATCTCGAATTCTTTCCAGCCCAGCACGGATTCTTCCAGCAGGACCTCCGTGGTTGGCGACATCTCAAGGCCGCGGCGCACAATATGCTCGAATTCCTCGCGGTTATAGGCAATACCACCGCCTGTTCCGCCGAGGGTAAACGATGGCCGGATGATCGTCGGGAAACCAATTTCATCCTGCACCGAAAGTGCCGAATCGAGGTCATGCACAACAATCGCGCTGGGCACCTCGAGGCCGATTTCCTGCATCGCCTCGCGGAATTGCTCGCGATCCTCGGCCATGTCGATGGCGGCGCGGCTGGCCGCGATCATCTCGACGCCGAACTTCTCAAGCACACCCTCGCGCACGAGGTCGAGGGCGCAGTTGAGACCGGTTTGACCGCCCATGGTTGGCAGCAGCGCATCCGGCCGCTCCTTTTCAATGACCTTGGCAACGTTGCGCCAGTGCACAGGCTCGATGTAGACGGCATCGGCCGTGTCTGGATCGGTCATGATGGTCGCGGGATTCGAGTTAACGAGAATGACCCGGTAACCCTCCTCGCGAAGCGCTTTGCAGGCCTGGGCGCCCGAATAGTCGAACTCGCATGCCTGCCCGATAACGATGGGCCCTGCGCCAATAATCAGAACGCTTTTTATGTCTTCGCGACGTGGCATCAGGAATCCTTGGGATTTATATCAATAAAAATCAATTAGTTATTATTAGCAATTAAAGTAAATTATGAAGCATTTGCGTGGACCGAAACCACGCCAGCTGCCATCAGTTCAATGAACCGCCCGAAGAGCGCGCGTGCTTCATGCGGACCCGGGCTTGCCTCCGGATGGCCCTGAAAGGCGAATGCGGGACAGTCGGTTCGCTCGATGCCCTGCAGGCTGTTGTCGAACAGCGACCGATGGGTAACCCGTAATTGAGCAGGCAGATCCTCCTCGCTGACAGCAAAACCGTGGTTCTGACTGGTAATGAGTACGCGGCCCGTCGCCTCGTCCCTCACGGGATGATTGGCGCCGTGGTGGCCAAACTTCATTTTTTCAGTTTTTGCGCCGCTTGCCAGCGCCAGGATCTGAAACCCGAGGCAGATCCCGAATATCGGAATGCCGGTCGTCAGCAGTTCCCGAACGGCAGCAATGGCATAGTCGCAGGCGAACGGGTCACCGGGCCCATTCGAGAGGAAAATGCCGTCTGGCCGCATCGGGAGCACATCCGCCACGGGCGTGCTGGCCGGCACCACGGTAACGCGGCAACCCGCATCAACGAGCAAACGCAGGATATTGCGCTTAATGCCGAAGTCGAAGGCCACGACGTGATAATCGGCCGGCGGCGCCTCGCGCGGGGCCTTATGGTCGAGGTCCCAGGTGCTTTCGGACCACTCGTAAACCTCCCGGGTGCTGACCTCCCGAGCCAGGTCGACGCCACTTAACCCACCGAACGCGCGCGCGGCCTCAAGGGCCGCTTCGATATCAATATCGCCCGCAACCAGGCTGCCATGCTGCGCGCCTTTGTCCCGGAGAATGCGGGTTAGCTTGCGCGTATCAATGCCGGCGATGGCAACGACACCTTGCTGCCTGAGAAAATCATCAAGATCCTGCTCCCTGCGCCAGCTGCTGACACCAAGAGGCAAATCCCGGATAACCAGGCCGGCGCACTGGGCCGCAGCAGACTCCATATCCGCAGCATTAACGCCGGTGTTGCCGATGTGGGGATAGGTCAGCGTAACAATCTGGCGGCAGTAGGAGGGATCGCTGAGGATCTCCTGGTAGCCCGTCATAGCCGTATTAAAGACCACTTCGCCGACGGACAGCCCGGGCTTGCCAATGGATGTGCCTCGGAAAACCGTTCCGTCAGCGAGGACCAGGGCTGCGTCTTGTTCCAAAAGTCACTCCATTGCGGTCATCAAGACCCGCAGATGCACAAAACGGGACGCGTCCGCCACTGCGACGCCTCCCGTCTGGCGCCCTCCGGTGGGAGGACGCAAAAGATTGTACTGAGGCGGGCAGGCAGTGTCTATGTGAGCCCCTCGCCCAAACCCAGCACATCGCGCATGCCATACAGGGCGGGCTGTCTGCCGCAGACCCAGGCCGCTGCTTTGAGCGCGCCGCCGGCAAAGCTGGCCCGATCTCGCGCAACATGGCGCAGCTCGAGGCTTTCCCCATCGCCCGCCAGCAGCAGTGTGTGTTCGCCAACCACGTCACCGGCGCGGACCGCACTGACGCCTATCTCGTTTTTCGACCTGGGCTCATCGCCGGGCGCGCGACCGAGTCGAGCAACGGATCCGAATTCCTGGCCACGCGCGGTAGCGACGGCCTCACCGAGTCGCAGCGCCGTGCCGGACGGCGCGTCTTTCTTGAACCGATGGTGCGTCTCGACTATCTCGGCGTCGTAATTTTCAAGCATTCGCGCGGCCACTGCGGCGAGACCGTAGAGCAGGTTCACGCCAATGCTCATGTTCGGGGCCAGCACAGCCGGCACTTTCCAGGAATGTTCGTAGAGCGCCTGTTGCGCAGACTGCTCGTGCCCCGTAGTACCGATAACAAGGGCGCAGCCAGCAGCCTCGCACCCGCTGATATTAAAAATGGTTGCTTCCGGAAGGGTAAAATCGATGGCAACGTTGGCTGTGGCAAGAACGACCGCAAGGTCATCACCAACGGCAACGCTGCAATCCGGAAGTCCGACCAGCTTGCCGGCGTCCTGGCCAATGATCTCGGACCCGTGCCGCGCGAGGGCACCCGCTAGCGTGAAATTCTCGCTTGCGATCAGGGCTCGGATGACTTCGCGGCCCATGCGCCCGCCTGCCCCAAGGACACTTACTCGCACCATGTCAGTATTCTCCCTGCAGAGCCTCTCATCTTAGCGCGTCCGGGAAGCCTCTGAACGAGGACGCGTGCCACTTCAGTCCCGGTCGAAGAATTCTTTTACGCTGTCAATCCACGATCCGGAGCGGGGCGAGTGCCGCTTGCTCTCGCCTTCGAGTTCCTTTTCGAATTCTTCGAGGAGCTGCTTCTGTCGCTCGGTCAGCTTAACCGGCGTTTCAATCTGCACACGACAGATCAGGTCGCCGGTTGGACCGCCGCGCACCGGGGCCACGCCCTTGCCACGAATTCGAAACTGCTTGCCCGACTGGGTTCCTGCCGGGATCTTCAGCGTCACCTGCCCGTCCAGCGTTGGAATTTGTGTCGCGGAGCCCAGTGCCGCTGCGCTGAAACTGATTGGCACTTCGCAAGCCAGATGCCGGCCATCGCGAACAAAAATCGGGTGCGGTTTAACTCTGACCTCAACGTAGAGGTCGCCGGGCGGGCCACCATTTTCACCCGCCTCGCCCTCGCCTGCCAGGCGTATTCGGTCACCGGTGTCGACGCCCGGGGGGATTTTAACGGACAGGCTGCGAGTCGCCTCAACGCGGCCCTCACCGCTGCAGTCGGTGCAAGGATCGCTGATGACCGTACCCCGCCCGCGACACTTCGGACATGTCTGCTGAACGGAGAAGAAGCCCTGTTGCATCCGCACCTGGCCCTGGCCGCCGCAGGCGCCGCAGGTCGCGGGCTTTGAATCGGCTTTAGCTCCGGACCCGTCGCAGGTTTCACAGGACACCAGCTTGGGAATCGTCAGCGTTACGGAATCACCGAAAACCGCCTTTTCAAGATCGAGCGCCAGCTCGTAGCGCAGGTCGGCGCCCCGGAAAACCTGGCGTCCGCCGCCCTGGCGCCCGCCGCCGAAAATGTCCCCGAAGACATCACCGAAAATGTCAGAAAATCCGCCTCCGCCAAATCCGCCGCCCGCCATGCCGGGGTCCACCCCTGCGTGACCGAACTGGTCATAGGCAGCACGCTTCTGATCATCACTCAGGATTTCATAGGCTTCCTTGGCCTCCTTGAAGCGCGCTTCCGCATCCACGTCGTCCGAGTTGCGGTCCGGGTGGTGCTTCATGGCCAACCGCCGGTACGCTTTCTTGATCTCGGCCTGGGTGGCGTTTCGCTCGCACCCCAGCACCTCGTAATAGTCGCGTTTGGACATGCCCTGAGTTTCCAATCCCTGTTAACAAAACGCGCGACACGTCACCGCGAAGGAGACGAGCCGCGCCTTTGAAGACGGGCGCGAGCCTCTGCCCGGCGCCCGAATCTGCTTACCTATTTGTCGTCTTTGACTTCCTCAAACTCTGCGTCAACGACTTCGTCATCCTGCTTGTCGGAACCCTCGTCCGCTCCTTGCGACGCATCTTCAGAGTACATGCGCTGCGCAAGTGCGCCGGAGAGTTCCGCCAGCTCGCGAGTCTTTTCTTCAATCGGCTCGAGTTCGCCTTGCTCCATCACTTCCTTCAGCGCAACGATAGCCGCATCGATTTTCGACTTCTCGTCGTCCTCAACCTTGTCGCCCATTTCCGCGACCGACTTCTCTGTCGCATCGATCATCGCATCCGCCTGGTTGCGCGCGTCTACGAGCTTGCGGAACTGCTTGTCTTCCTCGGCGTGGGCCTCGGCATCCGACACCATCTTCTCGATCTCTTCTTCCGACAGGCCACTGGATGCGCGAATCACAATCGACTGCTCCTTGCCCGTCGCCTTGTCTTTGGCCGAGACGTTCAGGATGCCGTTTGCATCAATGTCGAACGTAACCTCGATTTGCGGCAGGCCCCGCGGCGCCGGCGGAATATCCGCCAGGTCAAAACGCCCGAGCGACTTGTTGTCCAGAGAACGCTCGCGCTCGCCCTGCAGCACGTGAATGGTTACCGCCGTCTGGTTGTTCTCTGCTGTCGAGAACGTCTGGTTCGCCTTCGTCGGAATCGTTGTGTTCTTGTCTATCAGCTTGGTCATGACGCCGCCGAGGGTCTCGATACCGAGGGACAATGGCGTCACATCAAGCAGCAGCACGTCTTTAACATCGCCCGCCAGAACGCCGGCCTGGATGGCAGCGCCAACGGCAACGGCTTCGTCAGGGTTTACGTCTTTGCGCGGCTCCTTGCCAAAAAACTCTTTAACTTTCTCCTGCACTTTCGGCATGCGGGTCTGACCGCCGACGAGAATGACGTCGTCAATTTCGGACATGGAAAGACCGGCATCCTTAAGCGCTGTCTTGCACGGGCCGATGGTGCGCTCGATCAACTCACCCACCAGCGACTCAAGCTTGGCGCGTGTGAGTTTGATAGCGAGATGCTTGGGCCCGCTCGCATCAGCGGTGATGTAGGGCAGGTTTACCTCGGTCTGCTGGCTTGAAGAAAGCTCGATCTTGGCTTTCTCAGCCGCTTCTTTAAGGCGCTGCATAGCCAGCGGGTCTTTGCGGATGTCGACACCGCTGTCTTTCTCAAACTCGTCGGCAAGATAGTTGATGATCCTGAGATCAAAGTCCTCGCCGCCCAGGAAGGTGTCGCCGTTGGTCGCCAGCACTTCGAACTGATGCTCGCCGTCAACCTCGGCTATTTCGATAATTGAAATATCGAAGGTGCCGCCGCCCAGATCGTAAACCGCGATCTTGTGATCGCCGCGCTGCTTGTCCATGCCATAAGCCAGAGACGCTGCGGTCGGCTCGTTGATGATCCGCTTGACCTCGAGGCCCGCAATCTTGCCTGCGTCCTTAGTCGCCTGTCTCTGGGAATCATTGAAGTACGCGGGCACGGTAATCACGGCCTCGGTGACGGGCTCGCCGAGAAAGTCTTCCGCGGTCTTCTTCATCTTCATAAGGACGCGCGCAGAGACCTCCGGTGGCGCCATCTTCTTGCCGTTGGCTTCGACCCAGGCATCGCCGTTATCCGCCTTTACGATCTTGTAGGGCACCATGTCCATATCGCGTGAAACAACGTCATCGCTAAACTTGCGGCCGATGAGTCGCTTTACTGCAAATAGCGTATTGTGAGGATTGGTTACGGCCTGGCGCTTTGCAGACTGTCCCACCAGCACCTCGTCGTCCTTGGTAAACGCAACGATGGACGGCGTGGTCCTGGCGCCTTCGCTGTTTTCGATAACCCTGGGTTTGCCGCCCTCCATGATGGCGACGCAGGAATTGGTCGTTCCCAGGTCGATGCCGATAATCTTGCCCATTTCAATTCTCCGTTAAAGCTCTAAAAGCCTGAAATTCTGTAATAAACCTGTATGTGGGGCCGGGTATTGAAGATTCAACCCGTCGCTGTCGCGCTTTTACTGCCTCGTCAGCCAGTTTCCGTGCGGGCCGCCGTGGCCACGATGACCCGGGCCGGTCGCAGCAGGCGATCGTTCAGCTTGTAGCCTTTCTGGATCACCTTCAGCACCGAATTCGGCTCCGCTTCCGATGACTCCTGCATGCTCATTGCCTCGTGAAATTCGGGATCAAAGGGCTCGCCCTCCGGATCGATCTCGCTGATCCCGAACTTCTCGAGGGTGCTGCTTAGCAGCCGGAGCGTCATCTCGCTGCCCTCGCGAAGGCTGTCAACGGTCGCTTCGCTGGAAGTGGACGCCTCAACCCCAAGCTCGAGGCTGTCGCGCACGCCGATGATCTCCGCCGCAAATTTCTCCAGGGCGAACTTGCGAGCGTGCTGCACGTCACGGGCAGCCCTTCGCATCGAGTTATCCAGTTCGGCAGAGACTCTCAGGAACTTGTCCCAGTTTTCGTCTGCCCTGGCCTGCGCCGTCTCCAGACTTTCCGCTTCCTGTTCGGCGGCCGGGGAGCCCGCATCCTCGAGATTCACGACGTTGTCCTCCACAGTTGCCTCGGACGCTGGCAAGTCCTTGTCCTTCCCGTTTGACGATTCACTGTGGCTCATGCATGTCTCCGTAATCGAACATCGTTTTGACTATAAATAATAAATCGCCGACCCTCCCCGCATCTGGCCGGGCAGGGAGATCTCGCCGATTTCTCGTTTTACTGTGGGTATGCTGGGGCCTAGCTCCGCGAATTCAAGGCCCGCCCAAGCAGCTTGGCCGTAATATCCACTATGGGAATCACGCGCTGATAGGCCATGCGCGTTGGCCCGATGACGCCCAGCATGCCGACAACTTCATCGTCAATGGTGTAAGGCGACGTCACCACGCTGCATGCGTCAAGGAGGTCGTATCCGGACTCTTCACCGATAAATATCTGCACCCCCTCCCCCGACAGGGTGTGATCGAGCAAGTGCAGAAAGTCCCGTTTTTCAGCGAAGGCCTCGAAGAGCCGGCGCAGCTTCTCGACGTCCGAGAGTTCGGCGAAATCCATAAGATTAGTCTCGCCCGCAAGCACGAAGTCCTCTTGCTGCTCCTTGCGATCAAAAAGCTGGCGCCCCAGCGTGAGCGCAGAGCTCATCATGTTATGCATGCTGTCACGGGCCCTCTGCAGATCATCCAGCAGCTGCTCACGGACCTGCGCGATATCGCGACCGGCGAACTGCTCGTTCAGGTAATTCGCTGCGCTGCGTAGCTCGCTTTCGGTGTACGCGCGATCGAGCGTCAGCACCCGGTTCTGCACCTCGCGGTTGTTTACCACGAGAATGCTCAGTACGCGGTTGCCGGATAGCGGGAGAAACTCGATTTGCCGCAGGTTCGAGTGATTGCGCCTAGGCACGGTGACGACCCCGGCGAGATGCGTTATGCCCGAGAGCAGGCTTGAGGCGGATCGGACAAGGGCCTTGCCCCCTGAACCCTCGGCGCCTTCTTCGAGCTTGCGCCTCAGCGAATCGATTTCTTCCGGCTCGGGCGGATTAAACTTGACCAGCGTATCCACGAACATGCGATACGCCTGGCCCGTGGGCATGCGGCCTGCAGAGGTGTGCGGCGAATGTAGATAGCCGAGTTTTTCCAGGTCGGCCATCACATTGCGTATGGTGGCCGGGCTTAGCTTCAAACCGGATTCTTCAGACAAGCGCCGGGATCCGACAGGCTGGCCGTCTTCTATATACCGCTCAACCAGCACCTTGAGCAGGTGCCCCTGGCGTTCGGTCAGATCTTTCTTGCCGGGCTTGCGTGCCATGTTCTGTTTTGACACCCTCTGATTGTATTAGCACTCGCTGGAGTGGAGTGCCAAGGGCAAACTAGAACCTATCCTGAACGCTGTCAAGACAAGCGGATTTGGGGCAATGCACGCGCCGTGCTACAAACGAGGCGCCAGTCCGAACAGATTTCAGTGAGATCGCCACCCAGTTATGAAGCGAGAGCCGGTAATTCATGTCCCTGTCATTTAACATTATCGCCCTGATCGGGCGCGGCGCAGACGAACGCGTTGCGTCAACCATGAAAGGGCTGGCGCCGCATCTAGCCAAGCGTGGCGTGCGTGTGCTGGTCGCAAACGAACTCGAGGTCGACTTGCCTTGTGAGTTTGTTGAGCAGGTGCCCGAAGCGGAGTTGCCAAAGCACGCTGACCTGATTGTGGCTGTGGGCGGTGACGGAACCATGCTCTATGCAAGCCATCTCGTTGCCAGGCACGAGGTTCCAGTGCTTGGCATCAACAGAGGTCGCCTCGGGTTTCTGGCGGACGTTACGCCGGATGCCATGCTGCGCAATATGGACGAAGTGCTCGACGGCAACTTCACGCGCGAGCCGCGCCTGCTGCTGGCAAGCCGGATCGGGGGCAATGAAGGGCCTGAGTCAGAGCGGCTGGCCTTAAACGACGTGGTTCTGCAAAAGAGCGAGGCAGGTCGTATGCTCGAGTTTGAAACCCATGTGGACGGCCGGTTTGTAAACAGCCATTCCAGCGACGGGATGATCATCGCCTCGCCCACCGGATCTACTGCCTATGCGCTGAGCTGCAATGGCCCGATTCTTCAGCCCAAGCTCCACGCGCTGGTACTGGTGCCCATCTCTCCTCATACGCTGAGCGACCGACCCATCGTGATCCCGGCGACGCAGGAGGTGGAGATCAGAATGCTGGAAAGGCGCGAGACGCGCGCCCAGGTGGTTTGCGACGGGCAGCTGACCGCGGATCTCGAAGCCGGCGCAAGTCTGCACGTAAGCGCCGCACGCCAGAGTCTCGGGCTGATTCACCCGCCGGGCTACGACTACTACCGCACTCTTCGCTCCAAACTGCAGTGGGGCCGCGGCAGCTCAGGTCGCCCGGGCACGCGTAAAGGCTAGACCCGAATACCATGCTGGCTTTCATTCAGATTCATAACTTCGCGATTATCGATGAGGCGGAACTGGAGCTCGAAGAAGGGCTCACGGTTCTTACCGGAGAAACGGGCGCCGGCAAGTCTATCCTCGTTGACGCACTCGGCCTGGCTCTTGGCGATCGTGCAGACGCAGGCTCGCTGCGCCACGGTGCAACGCGCGGTGAAATAGTTGCCTCGTTCCAGCTAACAGACGACTCCGCCGCACTGGGCTGGTTGAAAGACCAGGAACTCGATGCGGAAGGGGAATGCATGGTTCGCCGAACCCTCACCAGCAACGGCCGCTCGCGCGCCTTTATTAATTCCCGGGCCGTGCCACTCGGCACACTTCGGGAACTGGGTGAGTATCTGGCTGACATACACGGCCAGCACGAACATCAGTCGCTGGTGCGACCGGCGGTACAGCGTCAGATCCTGGACCACTTAGGCGGCAAGCCCGCGCTTGTCCGGGATGTGATGAGCGCATTCAGGGACTGGTCGGCACGCAGACAGGAGCTTGCTGCGCTCGCTGAGCAGGACGCGGACCGGGCAAGTCGCCTCGAGCTGTTGCAATACCAGGTCAAGGAACTGGGCGCGCTCGCGCCATCCGACGGCGAAATGACTGCACTCGACGACGAACATCGCCGCCTGGCGAGCGCCGGGCAACTGGCCGAAGGCGTACAGCAGGCTCTCGTTAAGCTCGGGTCCCAGGACAATGATATTGACGGCGCGAGTGAACTGTTGGGCAAGGCCGAACGCGCCCTCCATGAGCTTGCCGAAATCGACCCTGCGCTCGGCGATGCAGTCAGTCTTGTGCAGGAGGCAGCCATACAGATTGGCGAGTCCGTTGATCGCCTGCAGCGTTACGCCGAGAGCCTGGAGATGGACCCGTCCAGGCTTGACTGGGTAGAAGCGAGGATTGCGTCGCTGCTGGACGTCGGGCGCAAGCACCGCGTCGAGCCGTCAGAGCTGCCGGCACTCGCAAAACGCCTTGCTGACGAACTCGAACTGCTGGAAAGCGCCGACGCGAGACTCGAGGCATTGGAGGCGGAGCTTGGGCAGGCCGAACACACCTTTACCATCGCCGCTGGAAAACTGTCGCGATTGAGAAAGCGCACCGCACGAAAAATGAGCGATGAGATAAGCACAATGATGCAGGCGCTTGGCATGCAGGGCGGTCGTTTCGAGGTAATTGTGGAACCCCGCAACGACGCTGCGCCCTCGGAGCACGGAGTCGATGAGATCGAATTCAGAGTGACCGCAAATCCGGGCCACCCTCCAGGGCCACTGGGCAAAGTGGCATCGGGCGGCGAGCTCTCAAGAATAAGTCTCGCCGTTCAGGTCATTGCTGCTGACGCGACGCCGACCGGCTGCCTGGTTTTTGACGAGGTCGATGCGGGCGTAGGCGGCGGTGTTGCCGAAATCGTAGGCCGACGGCTTCGACAGCTGGGCAAGACCCGCCAGGTGTTGTGCGTAACCCATCTTGCCCAGGTCGCAAGCCAGGCCCACCACCATGTGCGCGTGAGCAAGATTACAGATGGCAAGACGACGCGAACGGCATTGAAGCCACTGACAAAGCAGGAAAGCGTGGAAGAAATCGCAAGAATGCTCGGCGGCGTGGAAATCACCAGGCGCACGCGCGAACATGCGCGCGAAATGATTGACAAAGCCGCGAGCGGTAAAGCCTGAGCTGAAGCGCGGTCATCCGCCCTTTTTGCGATGCGGACAGGGGTCCTTTCGACAATGGCCGTAAAGAATCAGCGAATGGTCATGGATATCGAAATCATGACTCGCAGCAATCTCGTCCTGTCTTGTCTCGATTGTCTCGTCCATGAATTCCTCGACCCTTCCGCAGTCGATACAAACAATGTGATCGTGGTGTCCGCCGTCATCCAGCTCAAAAACCGAATGGCCGCCCTCGAAATTGTGCCGCTTCACGAGACCCGCACTTTCGAACTGCGTTAACACCCTGTAAACGGTAGCGATGCCGATATCGTCCCCCGATGCGATCAGGGCCTTGTAGACATCCTCAGCGCTCAGGTGCCGGCGCCGGCCGGATTCAAGTATCTCGAGAATGCGCAACCGGGGAACGGTCACTTTGAGGCCGGCCTCTTTAAGTTCTTTACTTACCATGCCTGGTCCTGGCTTCCTGGGCTGCCCGAAGGTCAAACTTGCGGTATGATCAGCGCCCATTATTGCGCACCTGCGCGACCGTCTCCACTCAAGCGAAGACCTGAGCCATGCAAAAAGCCCTGAAATGCGCCGCTTTAATACTGTTGGCTGTAAGTGCCAGTGCCTGTGTGCACAAAATCAACATCCAGCAGGGCAATTATCTCGACGACGACCAGATTGCGAAGCTGGAGGAAGGCATGACCCGGCAGCAGGTTCGGTATCTGCTGGGCACGCCGGTCGCGGATGACCCCTTCTCCGAAGATCGCTGGGACTACGTCTACTATTTTCGCAACGGCCGCACGGGCGAATCGGTGAAGAAGCAGGTCATCGTATTTTTTGACGGCGACAAGGTCAGCCGAATCGAAAAACAAATCAGCTAGCAGCGAGCCTGCGAGGCAGGTCAGTCTTTCAGGCTGTCCGGAACTCGCCCCATGGTTTTGCCCTCGGCTGCCAACCTCCGCCGCACTTCTCTCGGGTCCGCCTTCAGTGGCCTGTAAATCTCCACGCGCTCGCCTTCCTGAAGCACCACGTCGGACTTTACCTTCTTGCCAAATATTCCGAGGGGCGCGGTGTCGAGGTCGATTTCCGGAAACTCGGCCCGGATGCCCGAGAGCCTGACCGCTTCGCGCGCGGTCGT
>JABDLF010000012.1 GCA_013003115.1 Gammaproteobacteria bacterium | reverse complement strand
ACCGCATGGTTAGAATCCGCGCTCATCCGGTGGAGAGCGCTTTGCCCGAAGATCAACGACGCCTGAGGGAGTTCCTGGCCCCTCGTTTCTGGCCTACCTGGCTTGGCCTTGCGCTGATGCGTCTGCTTGTTCTTCTGCCATTCGGGCTCCAGCTGACCCTGGGTCGGCTGCTGGGCCGCACGGTGTCTCGCCTCCTGCCACGACGTCGGCACATCGCAGCAACCAACCTTGCCCTGTGCTTTCCGCAAAAAAGTCCCGCAGAGCGCAAGGCGCTGCTGCGTGCGCACTTTGAGTCCCTCGGTCAGGGCGTGTTCGAGACCGCCTTTACCTGGTGGGCCCCCGACCGGCGACTTAATGGCCTCGCTATAGGCGAGGGCCTCGAACACATTACGGCGGCGCGCGCTGCCGGGCGCGGCGTGATCCTGCTTTCCGCGCATTTCACAACGCTCGAAATAGGTTGCCGCCTGTTGCTGCAGCAAGAGCCATTCCACCCCATGTACCGCACCCATGAAAATCCACTGTTCGAGCGGGTAATGCGGGCTAGCCGACAGCGCTTGTCCGAAAATCCGATTCGGCGGGACGACGTGCGCGGCCTTCTGCGCAGTCTTCGTCAGGGTCATGCCGTGTGGTATGCGCCGGACCAGGCATTCCGCGGCAAGAATGCGGCCGACGTCGCGTTCTTCGGCGTGCCTGCTGCGACCAACTTGTCGACGACGCGTCTTGCACAGACGAGCGGCGCGCCGGTGCTGCCGTTTTTTTCAGTGCGCACCAAAGCCGGGCGCTACAGACTGATAGTGAAGCCGGCCCTGGAAAACTTTCCCGGACCCAGCCCCTCGGAAGATGCGGCGCGTATCAACGCGCTTATCGAAGAAACGGTGCGCGAAGCGCCGGAGCAGTACCTTTGGGTTCACCGACGATTCAAGGCCGTGCGGCCGGGTGACCCGGACCCCTATGAGGCTCGCGCAGGCGAATGAGCGTAGCCCGCTTTAAGGGCAGCCCAGTCACGATCACCGCGGAACTCCGCGCCTTCCTCGACGCTCACCTTGTTGAGCGAGCGTCGCAGACGCGCGAGATTAGACCGCGACCATGCGCCCCCTGGCTCCCTGAATCGCGCCCTGTCCATATCAATGACGTATATGCGGCCACTGCCGTCGATCAGAATATTGTGCGCATTTAAATCGGCGTGACACAGCCCGATATCGTGAAAACCCCGGAGGCAGCGGCCGACTGCCAGCCATGTTTCCGGCGCCAGCGGCCCTGATCGCAGCCGCCTGGCGAGCGTTTCTGAATCAGCGATGCGCAGCGTCAGCAAGGCCGCACGGTAGACCAGGCCAGAGCGTTCGAACCAGGCCCCGACCGGCTGCGGCACCGGCATGCTCAGCTCATGCAGACGCGCCAGCACCGCAAATTCGCGAAAGCACCGGGTTCGCGACTGCCCGGTAAACAGATATGTGCGTTCCACCAGCCGAGCGAACATCCCGCCCCTGCGGTACGGCCGAAGCACCCACTGCTCCCCGCCCGCATCAACATAAAGCGTAACGCCGCGACCGCTGGCCTCGCCCACTACAGCATCGTGCTCGCGCCAGTATTGCGGCGCAAACATTTCAGCCGAAATTTTACGCCCCTGCCGGCCATCGTATACGATGGCGGCGCGCCCGCGAGTGAGGACCTTTTGCTCGATCATGCAATCCCTGTTTAAAGACAAACCACCCGGCAGCATTTGTTTGATGCGGCTGTCTGCAGTCGGTGACGTGTGCAATGCAGTGCCGCTGGTGCGCGCACTCCAGCGCCACTGGCCAGCCGCCCGCATTACCTGGGTGATTGGCAAGCTCGAGGCAAGCCTGGTGGGCGACATTCCCGGCATTGAGTTTATCATTTTCAACAAAGCCGACGGATGGCGGGCGTTTCGTCGCTTGCGACAGGTGCTCGCCGGGCGAAAATTCGATCTTCTGCTGCATATTCAGGCCGCACTTCGCGCAAGCATCGCCACCCTGGTGATTCCGGCGCGCGTGCGCCTGGGGTTTGACAGCAATCAGGCGCGCGATTTTCAGCGGCTGTTCGTCAATGCGCGCATCCCGGATCTACACCACCCTCATGTTCTCGACGGTTTCATGGGTTTCGCAACGCAACTCGGCATAGACGACCAGAGTCTGCGCTGGGACTTGCCCCTTCCGCCAGACGCAGTTGCATTCTCCAGGCAACATTTAGGGGATCAGGACCGGGCGCTGGTAATTAGCCCATGTTCGAGCCAGCGCGCCCGCAACTGGCGCAACTGGGAGGCCAAAAACTATGCGGCGATTTCGCGGCACGTCATTGAACAACACGATATGAAAGTGATTCTGACGGGCGGGCCGACGCAGCTCGAGGCACAGTATGGCAAGGAAATCGAGAGCCTCGTTCCGCAGACCGTCACAAACCTGATCGGCAAGACAACTCTCAAACAACTGCTGGCGATACTTGCACGGGCGACCGTGCTGGTTTGTCCCGATTCGGGGCCCGCGCACATGGCAACCTCGGTAGGTCTGCCCGTTGTGGGATTATATGCGACCTCGAATCCGCAACGAACGGGCCCGTATATGAGTCGTGAGTGGGTGGTAAACAGGTATCCTGATGCCTGTCATCAGTTCCTTGGCAAAGATCCGGCGGAGCTGCGCTGGGGTAAACGAGTGCGTGACCCGCGCGCCATGAACCTGATCAGCGTCAGCGATGTCACCAACAAGCTCGACATGCTCCTCGCCAGCGAGCAACAATCAACCGGAGTTTCCGCATGAGCGACCAGTCCGATTACCACTCGCATCCGCGGCCAGAACTGGTCGCGCAGATCGACGCCGCGCCCGGCAATCGCATTCTGGATTTAGGCTGCGGCAGCGGTGCCATGTCTGCATCCATACGGGCTGCCGGCAAAGGTGACGTTATCTGGGGGGTCGAAATCAACCCCGGCGCTGCCCGGTTGGCCCGCGAGTCCGGCGTATTCGAACGCGTCCTCGAAGGCGACCTCGAGTCGGTTTTGCCGGAGCTTCCGCAAAAGCATTTTACTCACATCATCGCCGGCGACGTGCTCGAACATCTCGTTGACCCCTGGACCGTATGCGACCGCCTGAGAGACTGCATGGTCGAGGACGGCGAGTTCGTCTGCAGTATTCCGAACATTCGAAATTTTTCATTTCTTCTTGCCCTGGCTTTCAAGGGCAGCTTCGAATACCGCGATCATGGCGTGCTCGACAGAACGCATCTGCGATTTTTTGCACGACCGGACGTACATGAAATGTTCGAAGGCGCGGGCTTTTCTGACATCCGCATCAGCCCTGTCCGGCCAAAGGACCGCCTGAGCTGGAAAATCGGGCGCGCGGTGTTTGGTGACCTGGTGATCAAGGGCTTTCTGGTCAGGGCTCGAAATTCGAAGCCACCAGCAGCCTGATGCAGCTCAGCATCATCACGGTCAATTACCGCAGCTGGAAGCATCTCGAAAATCTGCTCTCTGATCTCATCGCAGCGCCGGAGGTTGCCGACAGGCAGTGGGAGTTGATTGTCGTCGACAATGACTCGGCCGACGGCAACCTCGAACAATTCAGCGCGCGATTTAAAGACGTGCGATTTGTTGCCAACAAGGGCAATTTTGGCTTTGCCCATGGCAACAATCTCGGTGCGTCCCACGCTGCTGGCGAGGCGCTGCTCTTTATCAACCCGGACGTGCGTGCCGACCCTGACTCTGTCCGTCAGCTGATTCAAACCGGCAAGGCGCACCCCGAGGTGGCGTTGCTGACCGCGCTGCAGGTCGACGCCAAAGGCAGGCCGCAAAAGGCTTTTGACAGATTCCCGAACCTGCTCACCTATGTGCGAACCATACGCAGCCTCGCTGGCCTGCACAGAAGATCGGACCTCGATCCAAATGCGAGAGGCGACGAACTGATTCACTGCGACTGGATTTCAGGCTCCCTGCTGCTCATCGACCACATCTGCTTTGACGAGCTCGGAGGATGGTGCGAGGACTTCTGGATGTATGCAGAAGACATGGACCTCAGCCGCACAGCGCAGGACAAAGGCATGCTTCGCGCATGTAGCCGCTCCTGCGTCTTTGTACACCTGCATGGCGGCGCCAGCAGGCGCGACGGGCCAACAACGCTGCTCACGAAAACCGAGGTAATGATCTCAGCGCATGTATATATCGCCCGACATTTCAGCGGACTGCACCAGTGGGCGAATCACACTATCGTGCTCATGCGAAACCTCGTGCCCCTCGCCATGAGTGCTTTGTTGAGTGTCGTGACGCTGGGCCTGGCGGGCGGCCTTCGGCTTCGTGCAAAGCTTTTTATCCGGATAACTGCCTACTATTACTCGGCGCTTAAGACGGGCACCTGGCTCAGTCCGCGCTCTGTTAATTACGCCCCCAGGCTGAGGGCGCGCTAGCCGCACCAATCGCCAACGCCTGCGATCGACAGGGTCTCAGTCCGTTAGCACAAACAGGGCGCCGCAATAGGCACAATGCGCCTCACCGGTCGCCTCCACCGGTATAAAAACCCGCGGATGAGAGTTCCACAGGGCCATGTCAGGCAAAGGGCAATGTACGGGCAAATCAGCACGCGTTACCTCGTAACGGTTGCTGGTATTCGGCGTTTCCTTACCCGTTGACTGATCTGCTGGCTCGCGCATTGTGTGTCTCACATGTAGTACCTGCCCGGACTGGCCATTATAGCAGTGGCACCGGTCAACCGCCGCCAAGTTCCTTGTCCCAGAGTTCGCTCACGAAGCAGCGCTCATTCTCGAATTCCGACGCGTCCACGACCTTGCCCTCGGCAGACAGCGCCAGCCGGTGCAAACGGCCCCTGAAAACGCGATAGGCCTCGGCCAGGTATTCAGCCGTTCGGGGCGTCACAACATGTGCCTCGGCGAGGCTCTCCAGCTGCCTGATGTTGTCGGACCAGGCCAGCAGGGCCGGATACTCGGAGGCATGCAACAGGACAAGATACTGCACAAGGAATTCGATATCTGTTATGCCGCCGCGACCCTGCTTCAGATCGAAATGCTGCTCAGTGCTCTGGTCGAGTTCTCCCCGCATCCGTTCGCGCATCCCACCGATTTCTGCCGCGAGGGACTGACGCTGGCGCGGCTTTGTCAGGACCTCCCGCCTTATGCGTTCGAATTGCCCGGCGAGCGCCGCGCTCCCCGCCACGCAGCGAGCGCGCAGCAGCGCCTGGTGTTCCCAGGTCCATGCTTCTGCTTTTTGATAGCTGGCAAAAGCAGATATCCCGCTGACCAGCAGTCCGGACTTACCGCTGGGGCGCAGCTGCGTATCAACCTCATAAAGCCTGCCTGCCCTGGTCTGCGTCGACAGCATGTGCACAATGCGCTGGGCAAGGCGCGTGAAATATACGCTGTTGTCCAGAGGCTGCGAACCATCCGTTTCGCCAGCCTCATCGTCCTGGTAAACGAAGACGATATCGAGGTCCGAGCCGTAGCCGAGCTCAAGGCCACCGAGCTTGCCGTAACCTATGATGGCAAAGCCCGCCATGTCTTTGTTGTTGCCACAGCGCGGCAGACCATGCTTCGTGGCCAGCTGCATCTGCCCCAGCTCGAGAACTCTTTGCAAAACGATCTCGGCAAGCTCAGTAAGGCGATCGCTGATTTTCATAAGCGGGAGCACTTTGTTGAGGTCTGCGAGCGCCACGCGAAAGACTGACGCTCGCTGAAAACGCCTGAGCGCCTCCATCTGCCCCTCCAGATCGTCGTCGTCGACGCCTGTGAAGCGCCGCTCGAGTTCGTTGACCAGGTCTGCGCGAGTAGGCGGGGTTTCGAAGACCCTCGGGTCAATAAGCTCATCGAGCAATACGGGATGGGCGGCAATCTCCTCGGCCAGCTGGCGACTCTGGCTGCAGAGACTCACCAGCCGAACACGTGCGCCTGCGTTTTCATTGAGTAGGGCAAAGTAGGCGCTGCGACGACCGACCGCCTCAACGATATCCAGCACACGTCGGAAAACAGCCGGCTCCGGACTTTGGTCTGCCGTTGCCTGCAGAAGCATGGGCATGAGCCGGTCCAGGCGCCGCCGCCCGTCTCGGTCCAGCCGCTGGTACAGGGCGCTGCCCCTCAGCGTCTCGAGCATGGCCAACACTTCTTCGGCACAGGAAAAACCCGCCTTCTCGAGGGCCAGCAGCCTTTGTTCAGTGCTGATGCTCTGTTCCCAGATCATCGCAAGCGCCGGCGTGACCCGCTCACTCTCCCCGGCCGGCCCGAAAACCAGTTCCTGAAACACCTTCTCCGCGGCACCGGTGCGATTTGCCACCTCTTCCGCCAGCGCCGGCCAGTCACCAAACCCCATTGCCAGAGCCATACGCTGGCGAGACAGATCATCGCCCGGCAGTTCATGCACCTGCTGGTCGTGCATGGCCTGGATGCGATTTTCCAGACGGCGCAGAAATCGGTAGTGCTCACACAGAGATGCCGCTGTTTCAGGGTCGATATCATTGCGCTCCGCGAGGCGCGCCAGGGCTGACATCAGCCTGGGCTCGCGCAGCGCGCCGTCATTACCGCCGCGCAGCAGTTGAAAGCACTGCACGACAAATTCGATCTCCCTTATGCCCCCCGGACCAAGCTTGATGTCGTGCTGGCGCGCTTTTTCACGACTCATGCGCGAAACCTTTTCTTTCATCGTTCGCAGCGACTCGAACACGCCGTAGTCAAGATAGCGGCGGTATACAAAGGGCCGCAGGATCGCGGCGACTTCATCCTGCTGTTTTTTGCTGCCGCTCAGCGCTCTCGCCTTTATCCATGCATAGCGCTCCCAGTCGCGGCCATGACCCTGCAGATAGGCCTCAAAAGCCGGCAAGCTCATGGTCAGCGGCCCGGCGTTTCCGAACGGTCGCAAGCGCGCGTCTACGCGAAAAACAAAGCCGTCTGCAGTGCGCTCGTCCAGTAGCCGGATCAGCAGGCGAGCCTGGCGATTGAACCAGGTTTCGTGATCCAGCGGTTTGGCGCCGTCGCTCTGACCCGCGCAGGGATAGAGAAAGACGAGGTCAATATCCGACGAAAAATTAAGTTCGCGGGCACCCAGCTTACCCATGGCCATCACGATCATTTCGGCCGGTTCACCGTTTTCATCAGTTCCTGGCCAGCCGTGGCGGCCGGACAGCTGTCTCGCACTGAAGGCCAGGGCGGTCTGTATGCAGTTATCTGCCAGCGAAGACAATGCGGCGAGGGTTTCGTCGAGGTCCGCCCACCCGGCGATGTCGCGCCACGCTATTTGCAGCATCGCGCGTTGACGGTAGCGCCTGAGCGCCGCCATCATCGCAGCTTCGTCCTCTTCGAGCCTCGCCCCGGGCCGCCATTCTTCCACTGGTGGGCCCGCCTCCAGCGCATTCGAATCCAGCAGCTGTTCGAACATCAGCGGATTGCGCACACAAATATCGCTGACAAACTCGCTGCTCGCCCAGACCCTGGGGAGAGACTCGGCAACGCCGGGCGACGCCTGCAGTTTTTCCGCAAGCCCGGGATGCGCGTCGCAAAGCGCCTGCCAGCGCGCCTGCACCTCGTCTGCGAGCTGTGGCTGCAGTTTGCCAATGCCTGCAAGCATGTTCAGGCTTTTCTCTGGTGAGTCCGCATATGCGGGCAAGTCTAACTCCATAAAAAAAACCCCGCGCGCTGCGGGCGCACGGGGTTCTTGTTTCGCTGAAGGTAGCGGGGCTTACATCATGCCGCCCATGCCTCCCATTCCGCCCATGCCACCCATTCCGGCCGGCATAGCTTCCTCTTCTTCCTTAGGCAGCTCCGCCACCATGGCCTCCGTGGTGATCAGCAGACCCGATACCGAGGCAGCATTCTGCAGCGCAGAGCGCGTTACCTTGGTCGGATCCAGGATACCCATTTCGATCATGTCGCCGAACTCGCCCGTGGTTGCGTTGTAACCGTGGGTGCCATCACCGGCGAGCACCTGGTTCAGAATCACCGCGGCGTCGTCACCTGAGTTGCTGACGATCTGGCGCAGTGGCTCTTCAATCGCCCGCCACAGGATGCGAATACCGACGTCCTGATCCTGGTTGTCACCCTTAAGGCCCTTCTTGGCTCCGGTACGGGCGCGCAGCAGCGCGACGCCGCCTCCAGGTACCACGCCCTCTTCCACGGCCGCGCGAGTCGAATGCAGTGCGTCTTCCACGCGCGCTTTCTTCTCTTTCATTTCCACTTCCGTGGCTGCGCCAACCTTGATCACCGCAACGCCGCCGGCCAGCTTGGCCACGCGTTCCTGCAGCTTTTCCTTGTCGTAGTCGGAACTTGCGTCTTCGATCTGCGCGCGGATCTGCTCGACCCTGCCCTTGATCGCATCGTGCGAACCCGCACCATCGATAATGGTCGAGTTGTCTTTGCTGATCTGGACTTTCTTTGCGGAACCCAGATTCTCGATCGTGGCCTTCTCAAGACTAAGGCCCACTTCTTCGGCGATGACGGTACCGCCGGTAAGAATGGCGATGTCTTCCAGCATGGCCTTGCGGCGATCACCGAAGCCCGGTGCCTTCACGGCTGCGACCTTGACGATGCCACGAATGTTGTTGACCACCAGGGTCGCCAGCGCCTCGCCTTCTACATCTTCCGCAACGATCAGCAGCGGGCGACCAGCGCGCGCAACTGATTCGAGCAGCGGCAGAAGGTCACGGATGTTGGAAATCTTCTTGTCATGAATCAGGACAAAGGGGTTTTCCAGAATCGCGGACTGTGTCTGCTGATCCGTAATGAAATACGGCGAAAGATAACCGCGATCGAACTGCATGCCTTCTACCACTTCCAGTTCGTTTTCCAGGCCTGAGCCCTCTTCCACGGTGATCACACCTTCCTTGCCAACTTTTTCCATCGACTCGGCAATGATCTGTCCGATGCTCTCGTCAGAGTTTGCCGAAATCGTTCCCACCTGGGCGATGGCCTTGGAGTCTGCACAGGGCTTCGACAGCTTCTGAAGCTCGGAAACCATGGCGATTACGCCCTTGTCGATGCCGCGCTTGAGATCCATGGGGTTCATGCCGGCGGCAACGGCTTTTAAACCCTCGCGCAGGATGGCCTGGGCCAGCACTGTTGCCGTAGTCGTGCCGTCGCCGGCGATATCTGAGGTCTGGGAAGCGACTTCCTTGACCATCTGTGCGCCCATGTTCTCGAACTTGTCTTTCAGTTCGATCTCTTTGGCTACTGACACGCCGTCCTTGGTGACCGTCGGCGCACCGAAACTCTTGTCCAGTACTACGTTGCGGCCCTTGGGGCCCAGGGTAACTTTCACAGCATCGGCCAACACGTTCACGCCTTTGAACATGCGCTGACGTGCGTCGTCGCTGAATTTTACTTCTTTAGCACTCATTGATTTAATCCTTCGCTCTCATTTGATTTGCTGAAACTTAGCTGACCGTTGAAATTGGTTCAGGCGCTTTCCAGTACGGCCATGATGTCCTCTTCGCGCATCACCAGCAGCTCCTGCCCGTCGATCTTTACCTCGGTGCCGGAGTACTTGCCGAAGAGCACGCGATCACCCACGGTCAGGTCCACCGGGCGCAAATCGCCGTTTTCCAGTAGCTTGCCCTTGCCGATGGCAATAACCTCACCACGGATCGGTTTTTCCGCAGCACTGTCGGGAATCACGATGCCGCCCGCTGAAAGCGTCTCTTCTTCCATGCGCCGGATAATGACCCGGTCATGAAGTGGTCGCATCTTCATGGATGTTTCTCCTTGATTTAATTGAATTATTTATCAACGACACCCGCGTCGTGCCGGATCTCGTCATGCCTGTTATTGGCACTCTCGCTTTTGGAGTGCTAATTCTAGTCGCCCGTCGCCGGGAGTCAACCTCTTCTCTCATGACACGGGCAGCCGGGCCACGTATCCTTGGCGCCCCCCGGGAGGTTCGCGCATGCCAGAAGAACAGAAAACGATGGCGGAAAACGCCGTAAAGGTCGTGTTCTGCACCTGTCCCGATGCGACGGTGGCGGAAAAAATCTCCGTGGCCCTGGTCGAATCCAGTCTGGCTGCCTGCGTCAACCGGCTCGAGGGCGTAACGTCCACCTATCGCTGGGAAGGAAAACTTTGCCAGGACGTGGAATACCTGCTGATGATCAAGACAACCACGGCAGCAATGAGCGGTCTCGAAAACTGCATAAGAGACTTGCACCCCTATGAACTTCCGGAGGTCATCGCAGTCTCTTGCTCAAGCGGCAGCGCCGCTTATATTGACTGGGTGAAGAGCGTCACCCGCAGCGGCAAAGCGAAAGCAAAATGAAATTATTTTCAATCATCGTGCTACTTGCACTGAACGCGGCGGCATCCGGCGCAGAGCAGCCCCTGCTTCCTCCCGACCAGGCATATAGATATTCGGTCAGCGCGGGTGCAAACGAGCTGAGCCTCAAGTGGGAAGCGCTCCCCGGCTACTACCTGTATCGCGAAAAGTTTGGCTTCCGCAGCCTTACGCCTGGCGTTGTGCTCGGTGACGCGGACATGCCCGATGGAAAAATCAAAACCGATGAGTTTTTCGGTGAGATGGAAATCTATCGCGGCGCCTTCGAAATCACTATTCCCGTGAGGCGCAGCGATGCCTCGGTGCGTTCGCTCGAGCTGGAAATAAAAAGTCAGGGCTGTGCGGATATCGGCATCTGCTTTCCACCGCAAACCTGGCAGACCAACATTGCCTTGCCAGCAGCTGCAGCTGGCAAACAGCAGGCACCGTCCGCCAGTTTGCTGGAGCTGTTCGGGACCGACACCGAACGTCAGCAACAGGGCGATATCCTGCCCCCGGAGGAGGCCTTCGTGCTGAGCGCCGGGATGGCGGCAGACAATCGGCTGCTGGTCAGATGGGATATCGCGCCCGGTTATTACCTTTATCGCGACAAGATTCGTCTGCAGGCGGAACCTGAAAGTGTCAGCCTGGGAGAGCCCGTTTTCCCGGCGGGGGTTTTCAAGGAAGACGAGTACTTCGGTCGCAGCGAAGTCTATTTCACAAAACTGGAAGTCGCACTACCCCTCGCAACTACAGACCAGCAGCTGAGCGAGTTCCTGTTGCTTGCCGAGTCTCAGGGCTGCAAGGACAACGGTATCTGCTACCCGCCCTTTGCACAGAATGCACCGGTGGCGCTCGCAGCGGGCGTGGCCAGCCAGCTGCCCGCTCAGGCTGCGACAGCAGGCAAAATCTCGGAGCAGGCCAGGCTCGCAACCCTTATTCGCGACAGCAATCTTGCCCTCGTGTTGCTCACCTTTTTTGGCCTGGGACTGCTTCTGGCATTTACTCCGTGCGTGCTGCCGATGATCCCCATTCTGTCCGGCATCATCGCGCGCCAAGGCGACGACGTCAGCACGCGCCGCGCGTTCCTGCTGTCGCTGACATACGTGCTCGGCATGGCCGTCACTTACACCGCTGCCGGAGCAACCGCCGCACTCTTCGGCCAGCAGCTGCAGGCGATATTCCAGCAAACCTGGATTATCGTTGGCTTTGCCGGACTGTTCGTTGTGTTGGCTCTGTCCATGTTCGGGCTCTTCGAGCTGCAAATGCCCGGCGCGATCCAGAGCCGCGCGTCCGAACTCAGTAATCGTCAGCAGGCAGGCACCTACATTGGCACTGCGGTGATGGGGATACTGTCCGCGCTCATAGTGACGGCCTGCGTTGCACCGCCGCTGGTAGCGACTCTGGCGGTGATCGGGCAGGCAGGTGAACCCGCACGCGGCGCCGCCGCCCTGTTTGCCATGAGTCTCGGCATGGGCGCGCCGCTGCTCGTTGTCGGCGCCTCGGCCGGCAAGTTACTGCCCAAAGCCGGTGCGTGGATGAACGCCGTCAAGGCCGCCTTCGGCGTCATGCTGCTGGGCGTCGCTATCTATATTCTCGAACGTATACTGCCGCACGCCGTAACGATGTTCCTGTGGGGCACGCTGCTGGTGGTGACAGGCGTCTTCATGGGCGCGCCGCGCGCTCTGGGAGAGACCGCCTCCGGCTGGCACCGGCTCTGGCGGGCGCTGGGTCTGGTAATAACCGCTTACGGGCTCCTGATGCTCGTGGGAGTCGCGGCGGGGGGCAAAGACACCTGGCGGCCGCTGAGCGGAACATCATTCGGCGGCGGCGCCGCCAGCGTCGAACACGGCCTCGATTTCACCCGCGTCAAAACGGTCGCAGACCTGGATGCGGCCGTCGCCGGCGCGAATGCTGCCGGACAGTTCGTGATGCTCGACTTCTACGCCGACTGGTGCGTTTCATGCCTCGAAATGGAGAAGTACACCTTCACTGATAAAGACGTGCAGAACGCCCTTGAGGGCGTCCTGGTATTGCAGGCTGACGTGACGGCAAACGACGGCGATGACAAGGCGCTGCTGAATCGCTTCGGTATTTACGGACCACCCACGATCGCTTTTTTTGATCCTGCTGGTCGTGAGCTGGAAGGTTACCGAATCGCCGGCTTCATGCCTGCCGATGAATTCTCCGCGCACGTGCGCGAGGCCCTGGCGGCGGGCGCGCCATGACCGCGCTGCAAAAGCTCGCAGTTGCTGTTCTGCTGTTAGTCGCATTTGCCGCCGGGGTCGGAATCTATCTGAATTCGCGTAGCGCCGAGATTCCCGACGGCTACCCTTTAACCGATCTTGAGGGACAGCCGGGCAGCCTTGCCGCGTTTAGAGGCCGGCCGCTCATTGTAAATTTCTGGGCAACCTGGTGCCCGCCGTGTCGGCGCGAAATCCCCCTGCTCAAAAAAATACAGGCCGAGAACGAAGCGCTGACCGTCATTGGTATCGCTGTGGAGGATCCGCCGCCCGTGCAGAAACTCGCGGATGAGATTGGATTCAACTACCCGATACTCATTGGCGAACAAACGGCCGTCGATCTCGCCGTCGCTTTGGGCATCGAATTTATCGGGCTGCCATACACCGTTTTGATCGACGCCGAAGGACGCGTGCTCGAGATCCACAGCGGCGAACTGAAGGAAGGCGACGTAGACGCCACGCTGGACCTGCTGCTGGGCCGCTGACCGGCGTACAGGCAATCGATGCCGGGCCGGCCCGGAACTCCCGCGCTCACCTCTCAGATGAGATGCATGCATGCCGTCCGCCTCATCTTGCTGCGCTGCGGCAAGTGCTTTTCCTGAAACCGGGGCAAATCGCCACGAAAAGTATTAAACTTGCCGCTATCTTCTTAAAAAAATAAAAGCCGGCGGAACGCTGGCACAAGCGACTATGGCGAAATTTCTCGTCTTGAACGGCCCGAACCTCAACTTGCTCGGCGAGCGGGAACCCGGACTGTATGGCGATACCAGTCTCGGAGAAATCGAGCTTGAGCTTGCCCAGGAAGCGCGCAGCCTGGGCCACACCGTTGATGCCCGGCAGAGCAACGCCGAGCACCAGATGGTTGATTGGCTGCATGCGGCCCGCAGCGAAAATTTTGAATTCATGCTGCTGAACCCGGCGGCGTTCACGCACACGAGCGTTGCGCTACGCGACGCTGTATCAGTCTGTGGTATCCCATTCATCGAGATCCATCTGAGCAATATTTATGCGCGTGAGCCTTTCAGAAAAACATCCTATTTCTCCGACCTCGCCGTGGGCGTGGTCTCGGGACTCGGCGCGCAGGGCTATCTACTGGCTCTGAAAGCCGCCGACAAACTTCTTGGCCAG
Source organism: Gammaproteobacteria bacterium (assembly GCA_013003115.1). Lineage (GTDB taxonomy): Bacteria > Pseudomonadota > Gammaproteobacteria > Steroidobacterales > JABDLF01 > JABDLF01. The sequence goes on along the minus strand of JABDLF010000012.1, from coordinate 13,094 downwards.
ACCCGGGCCGGACCCAGCGGTCACTAGGCGAATTTAGCGTAAAGGCAGGCAGGTATGGACATTAGAAAAGTCAAAAAACTGATGGAGTTGCTCGAGGAATCGGGCATGGCAGAAATCGAAATCACCGAGGGTGATGACTCGGTTCGAATTGTCAGGCAGGCATCCGCCCCGGCCGCGACGAGCCAGATGACCATGCCCGCAGCGACCGCGCCCCTGGCGCCGCCGCCGGCACCGGCCGCGACTTCAGACGCCGAATCTGATGGCGCAGCGTCCGGCCAGCTACTTACGGCACCCATGGTCGGCACCTTTTATCGAGCGCCGGCGCCCGGCTCGCCACCCTTTGTCGACATCGGAAAAGAAGTCGCAGTCGGAGACACTGTGTGCATCATCGAGGCGATGAAAATGATGAACCAGATCGAAGCTGACAAGGCCGGACGAATCAAGGAAATTCTCGCCACCGACGGCGAACCGGTGGAATTTGGCCAGCCTCTGTTTGTCATAGAATGAGACCGGTTCAGTACAAGTGACCAGCAATAAACTTGACAAGGTTGTCATTGCCAATCGCGGTGAGATTGCCCTTCGCATACTGCGCGCCTGCCGCGAACTCGGCATCGGAACTGTCGCCGTTCATTCAACGGCAGATCGCTACCAGAAACATGTGCTGCTCGCCGATGAAACGGTGTGCATCGGCGCACCCAGATCTACAGACAGCTACCTGAACATGCCGGCAATAATAAGCGCGGCGGAAGTAACGGACGCGGTGGCCATTCATCCCGGTTACGGCTTTCTCGCCGAAAACGCCGACTTTGCCGAGCGCGTGGAAAAAAGCGGCTTCGTATTTATCGGACCGCGGCCTGAAACCATCAGGCTGATGGGCGACAAGGTGTCGGCCATTCGCCGCATGAAAAACGCGGGCGTCCCCTGCGTCCCGGGATCGGGCGGGGCGATCGGCGAGGAAATGGAAGAAACGGCGCGTCTTGCGCGAGATATTGGTTTCCCGGTCATCATCAAGGCGGCAGGTGGTGGTGGTGGTCGCGGCATGCGCGTGGTCCGCACTGAAGCGGCTTTGCACAACGCCATCACAACCACTCGCTCAGAGGCCGAAGCGGCCTTCGGCAATCCCAGCGTGTACATGGAGAAGTACCTGGAGAAGCCACGTCACATAGAATTCCAGGTTCTGGCAGACAGTCATGGCAATGCGATTCACCTGGGCGAGCGCGATTGCTCCATGCAGCGTCGTCATCAAAAAGTGGTTGAGGAGGCGCCGGCGCCCGGCATAACCGAGAAACAGCGGCGCGCCATCGGCGAACGCTGCGTTGATGCATGTAAGGAAATCGGCTACCGGGGCGCAGGCACTTTTGAATTCCTGTATCAGGACAACGAGTTTTATTTTATCGAGATGAACACCCGTATCCAGGTGGAGCATCCGGTCACCGAACTGATCACCGGCATTGATCTGGTGAAAGAGCAGCTGAGCGTGGCAGCGGGCAACCCGCTGCGCTACCGGCAAAAGGACGTGACACTGCGCGGGCACGCAATCGAATGCCGGATAAATGCCGAAGACCCCCGCAAGTTCACACCGTCGCCGGGCCCGATAAAACAATGGCACGCGCCAGGTGGCCCCGGCGTACGCGTTGACTCACATATATACAGCGGTTACACCGTGCCGCCTTACTATGACAGCCTCATTGCCAAGCTCATTACCTACGGCGAAGACAGAAACGCCGCCCTCGCCAGAATGGCCGGCGCACTTGGCGAGATGGTGGTTGAGGGCATTGTGACCAACATTCCGCTGCACCAGGACATACTCGCCGACGCCAGTTTCAAAAAAGGCGGTACGAACATCCATTATCTGGAAAAGAAGCTCGGTCACTGACCCGGGAACGGTATGACCTGGCTGCAGCTCAGTCTCGATCCCGAGGCCCAGGACCTCGAGGCCGTGCAGTCCGCGTGCGAGAGACTGGGCGCCCTGTCCATCACGCTCTCAGACGCCGGCGATGCGCCCGTACTGGAGCCGCTGCCCGGTGAGACACCCATCTGGAAACAAACGCGCCTGGTCGCTCTTTTTGAGACTGACCAGTCCGATGCCCTGCGACAGCGCCTTGCCGACCAGCTTCAGATCGACCCGGCCTTGATCTCAGCGGATGAACTCGCCGAGCGCGACTGGAGCAACGAATGGCGCAAGGAATCCCGGCCCGTTTGCTACGGCGAGCGCCTGTGGGTCTGTCAGGATGGCCAGCGCCCGGCGGATACCGAGGCTCTCCTCATCGACCTCGACCCGGGCCTTGCGTTTGGCACCGGGTCGCACCCAAGCACTGCTTTGTGCCTGGAATGGCTGGCGCGTGCGCCTGTTGAGGGCTGTACGGTACTCGATTATGGCTGCGGTTCGGGCATCCTTGCTGTAGCCGCGGCACGGCTGGGCGCGCAAAAGGTATACGCCATCGACATCGACGAACAGGCAATGACGGCAACCAGGGATAACGCGAGCAAGAACAGACTTGAGGCTCTTGTCTCGGTAGTAAAGCCAGAAGCCTTGGCACCGAATGAAACCGATATACTTGTAGCGAATATACTCGCTAACCCGCTGCGCCAGCTGGCGCCTGAGTTTGCGAAACTGGTTCGGCCCGGCGGGCTTATCGCACTGGCCGGCATACTTCAGGAGCAGGCGGACCTCGTAATGAGCGCATTTGAAAAAGATTTTGTCATGGCCCAGTCAGGACGACGCGGGGACTGGGCGCTGCTGGCGGGTCGCCGCCGGGCAATGGACGCTGAGCGGAGCTGAGCCCCTGAATGTTCACTCAGTGTCCTGACTGCCAGACTATTTTCGAGCTCGGCATCGTCGATCTCAAGGCCGCCGATGGCCAGGTTTGCTGTGGCGAGTGCAACCGCGTTTTCAACGCGCTGGCCAGTCTCACTGATGTGCCACCCGGGACACACGAAGAACTTCGCGCGCATGCCGATGCATCGGCGCAGTCCGAAATCGCCGAGGCCGAATATACGCCAGAGGGCGTCTCCGGAAATCTGTTCGAGGATGAACCCGACGAGGCGGAAGACGGCGACGAAGACTCGCACTGGGCGCCTGATGACCAGGGTCTGGCCGAGGACGAGGTTGCCGGCCTTGAGCGTGCCCGGTGGGAACAGAAGCTGGCTGAACTGGGACTGGACCCGGACGAGCAGAACGCGGATGAAGCGCAGGACACACCGCCCGGGGACAAAGACGACCAGGAGCCGAGCGAAGAAGATGAAGCGGCGGATGAGGACGCGGATGAGCCGGAAAGCGAAGCGGACTGGCTGCTGCCGCCAAAAAAGACGACGTCGAACTGGCGATGGGCCGTCGGCGCCGTCATCGCCGGCATTGCGTTGCTCGTGCAGTCAGTACATTTCTGGCGAGCAGACCTTGCAGCGGCGCCTGTTTTCGGCCAGTGGCTCAATCCGGTTTACTCCTCCCTGGGCGCGCCGCTCCCCGAAAACTGGGACGTTAGCGCTTACTCGGTTGCCAAGGACACGGTCAGCGATTATCCGGAAGTGGCCGGTGCGCTGCTTGTCAACGCAACGATCGCAAACGAAGCAGACCGGGCGCAACCCCATCCGCTGCTGAAAATAACCTTGCTCGATCGCTGGGGCGAACCCATCGGCGAAAGGTTTTTCGCCGCAAACGAATACCTCGCTGAGATGAGCGACGCGTCAAAACTTATTCGGCCCGGAGAGACAAAGCTGGCAAGCATGCTCATCATGGACCCGGGTGCCGGCGCCGTCAGCTACGGCATCGATGCCTGCCTGCGCGACGACAGGAACAGGCTGGTTTGCGCACACGGACGGGACTATTGATGCGTGAGCGCAAATCAGACAATGAGCAGGCGCTCAGAATCGGGCCTTACGTGCTGGAAAATCGCCTGGCACTGGCCCCGATGGCCGGCATTACGGACCGGCCATTCCGCCTGCTGGCTCGCCGCCTCGGCGCCGGCCTGGCTGCGTCGGAAATGGTGACCTCAAATGTGAAACTCTGGCACACGCGCAAGAGCCGGCTGCGACTGGATCATGAGGGCGAGCCTGAGCCAAGAGTCGTGCAGATTGCGGGCGCCGATGCCGCGATGATGGCTGAGGCCGCACGCGAAAATGTTCGGCGAGGCGCGCAGGTCATCGACATAAACATGGGGTGCCCCGCAAAAAAGGTGTGCAACCAGGCGGCAGGGTCAGCGCTGCTGCGCGATCTCGACAACGTAAAACGCATCTTGTCGACGGTAGTAGATGCTGTCAGCGTGCCGGTGACGTTGAAAACACGAACCGGCTGGTCGCCCGCGTATCGCAACGGACTGGAGGCCGCGATGCTAGCGCAGGAGTGCGGCGTCCAGGCGATAGCGGTACACGGCCGCACGCGCGAGTGCCGTTTCAAAGGCACCGCGGAATACGACACGATTCGCGACATTTGCCGGGAGCTCAGCATCCCGGTGTTTGTTAATGGCGATATAGATTCGGCGCGAAAAGCGCGCAGGATTCTCGACTACACCGGCGCAGCGGGCGTCATGATCGGTCGCGCTGCGCAGGGTCGGCCGTGGCTTTTCAGGCACATAGGTCATTACCTGAATACCGGCACTGAACTCGAGCCACTGGCGCCCGCCGACGTCCGTGATATCATGCTCGACCATTTGCAAAACCTGCACCGTTTTTACGGCGAGAATGCAGGCACAAAAATTGCAAGAAAACATCTTGGTTGGTATTGCCGCGGACACGCCGGTGCCGAGCATTATCGACAACGCGTAGTAAGAGTAGCCACTGCGCGCGAGCAAATAATGCTCACAAGACGTTACTTTGATGGCCTCGCTCAGAGGGGTGAGCAGGCCGCATGAAACTTCCGGAGCTAAAGCTGTCGTGGTCGTCAAAAACAAAAGTCGCTCAGACATAGTTAATTCGAAAAAAAGTTCGAAGAAAAAAACGAAAATTCGCTTTAAGTCAGAGCGCAAGCCGCTAAGGCACCATACCGAAGATGCGCTCAAATCATATTTCGACCGGCTGAACGGTCACTCTCCCGGTGACCTCTATGATCTGGTGCTCGGCGAAGTAGAGGAACCGCTTTTGAAAGCGGTGATGAACTACTCCCGTGGCAACCAAAGCAAGGCGGCCGGCATTCTCGGCATAAATCGCGGTACCTTGCGCAAAAAACTAAAACAATACAGCCTGTTAGAACAATAGCGGCCAAACCGATCAGGCCTGCATAAACCGCCGGAGAATTGCCAATGGAAGCCGTGCAACGCGCACTGATCAGCGTGTCGGACAAGCAGGGAATTGAAGACCTCGCAAGGTCACTTGTCGACGCCGGCATACAGATTATTTCTACCGGCGGTACGGCAGCATTGCTTCGGCAGCACGAGATAGACGTAACGGAGATCACCGAGTACACCGGGTTTCCCGAGATCATGGACGGCCGCGTTAAGACGCTGCACCCCATGGTTCATGGTGGCCTGCTCGGACGTCGCGACAGGGATGCCGAGGTCATGGCAGAACACGGCATCGCACCTATTGACCTGGTCGTTGTGAACCTCTATCCCTTCGCTAAAACCATTGCCGCATCAGGCTGCACGACTGACCAGGCCATTGAGCAAATAGACATTGGCGGGCCGGCCATGATCCGCTCGGCCGCAAAGAACTCTCGCTGGGTAACGGTGGTCACTGACCCCGGCGATTACGCCGAAGTTATCGAGGCCCTGAAGGACAACGCGAACGTCGTGCCCGAAGCGCTGCGCGCGAGGCTGGCGGCACGCGCCTTTACCCATACGGCGAGATACGACGGGATGATTTCCTCTTACCTGAGCTCGCAGAGCGAGGACCACCCTGATCAGCAGTTCCCCGGCGTGCTGAACCTGCAGTATTTCAAGCGCATGAATCTGCGCTACGGCGAGAACCCACACCAGAAGGGCGCTTTCTATGCCGAGCGAACCACAGGCGAGGCCTCGATTGCCGTGGCGCGCCAGCTGCAGGGCAAGGCGCTCTCATATAACAACATCGCTGATGCCGACGCCGCGCTCGAATGCGTGAGGCAGTTCTATGAGCCTGCTTGTGTGATCGTCAAGCACGCGAATCCCTGCGGAGTTGCGGTCGAGGCCGATGCCCTCGCCGCCTACACGCGAGCAAACGCAGCAGATCCCGTCTCTGCGTTCGGCGGCATCATCGCCATCAATCGGGCACTGGACGCGCTCACGGCCGAAGCCATCATCAGGAAGCCGTTCACCGAAGTCATCATTGCCCCGGAAGTGCACGAAGACGCGCTTGCCGTATTGAGCAGTAAAGACAACCTGCGTGTCCTTTGTACCGGATGGTGGGATATGGAAAGGTCGGCCGCTCTTGACTCGAAGCGGGTCGCCGGCGGGGTTCTCGTACAGGATCGCGACGACGGGCTGGTCCGCCAGGAAGACCTCAAAGTTGTCAGCGAGCGGCGTCCGGAGGAACACGAGATGCGCGACCTTTTGTTTGCCTGGAAAGTTGCGAAGTACGTGAAATCCAATGCCATCGTTTTTGCTAAAGACCAGGTAACCATCGGCATAGGTGCCGGCCAGATGAGTCGCGTTTACAGCGCCCGAATCGCCGCCATGCAGGCTGCCGATCATGGCTTCGCCGTTAAAGGCTCGGTCATGGCCTCGGACGCTTTTTTTCCGTTTCGCGATGGCATCGACGCGGCCGCGGAACATGGCGTAGTGGCAGTCATACAGCCAGGCGGCTCACGTAAAGACCCCGAGGTCATCGCGGCGGCGAATGAACATGGAATGGCTATGATTTTCACCGGCATGCGACATTTTCGTCACTAGGCGCAGGGCAATGAAATGGGCAGCGAGCGAATGAGAGTCCTCGTCATCGGCGGCGGTGGCAGGGAGCACGCGCTCGCCTGGCGAATCGCCAGTGAGGAACGCGTAGAGCAGGTTTTTGTCGCGCCCGGAAATGCCGGAACGGCCGGGGAGCCCGGCGTCGAAAACGTCACTATCAGCGCCGACGATATTCATGGACTTGTTGATTTCGCGCGCTCCAAAAATATCGATCTGACCGTCGTGGGCCCCGAAGGTCCGCTGGTGGCCGGGATATGTGACCGTTTCGGGGCAGAGGGCCTGGCCTGCTTCGGACCATCGGCGGCGGCAGCAAGACTGGAAGGATCCAAGGCGTTCAGCAAGGATTTCCTCGCGCGCCACAATATTCCCACGGCCGCTTACCGGGTGTTCAAAGACAACGACAGCGCGCAGCGCTGGATCAGCACACAAAAGGGCCCGCTGGTAGTGAAAGCTGACGGCCTCGCTGCAGGCAAGGGCGTGATCATCGCGCGCAACAGCGCCGAGGCCGGCGCGGCGGCCGAAGACATGCTGGGCGAAGGGCGATTCGGAAAAGCCGGACGCCAGATCGTCGTCGAAGAATTCCTGGTTGGCGAAGAAGCGAGCTTTATCGCCATGGTCGACGGCAAAAATGTCCTGCCGCTGGCGAGCTCCCAGGACCACAAGGCCCGCGACGAAGGTGACAAAGGCCCGAACACCGGCGGCATGGGTGCCTACTCACCGGCGCCGGTTGTGAGCCCCGCGGTACACGCGCGCATCATGAACGAGATCATGCTCCCGACCGTCCGCGGTCTTGCGAGCGAGAATAGTCCTTACGTCGGTTTCCTGTATGCCGGGGTTATGATCGCAGAAGACGGCAGCGTGAAGGTGCTCGAATTCAACTGCCGGTTCGGCGACCCTGAAACCCAACCCATCATGATGCGCCTCAGGAGCCCGCTGACGCGACTTTGCGAATCAGCGCTTGCGGGCACTCTCGACAAGCAGAAAGTCGAGTGGGACCCGCGAGCGGCGCTGGGCGTGGTCATGGCAGCGAAGGGCTACCCTTCCGGGTACGCCAGCGGCGACGTGATCAGCGGTCTGCCGACTGCAAGCAGTGACCTGAAGGTGTTTCATGCCGGCACTGTTTTAAAAGACGGCAGGATTCTGACCAGCGGTGGTCGCGTGCTCTGTGTTGTCGGGCTCGGCACAGACGTTAGCCACGCGGCAGCCACTGCATACGGCGCTGTGCGGGGCATAAAATGGGAAAACAGTTTTTTCCGTCGCGACATCGGGCATCGTGCCATCGCTCGCGAGCAGCTCATCGAGGCCTGAACCGCGGCGGTGAGCCGGGCCTAGTTTCTGCGCCGGTAGTTGCCGTCGAAAATTGGCTTCCAGCTAGCGCCATCATCGCCGGAAATCTCCCAAACCTGGCGGACGCTGCCGTCATCGAGCGGGGTCCAGCTGATGCGATCGAGAACCTCTCCCTGCGGCGTCTTTCTGGTCCGGGTGCCGGTCATCACCATGCTCCCATCGACTATTCCGCCTTCAATCGTCAGCAGCAGTCCGGAGTTGTCTACCCATGACTGGTGCCAGAGCTGGCGCGTTGCGTCGTAGATGTTGAAGCTGTGTCCACGGTAACCGGTCTGGGTTGCGTAGCTTTCCATCAGTGCGCAGCCGTTATTCACCACTTCGATAAGATTGTCCCCTGCCTTTTTTTCGCCAGCAACTATCACTTCCCAGTTGCCAATCCAGAAATCAAACTGGCGGTATTCAGCCGCCTGGCATGCGGGGGAGATTGTCTGCGGGACAGGGTTCGCGACCGGCGGCAAGGGGTCGGCGCCGTTCGAAGTGGCGCAGCCCCAAAGTACGGCTGAGCCAAAAACAACGAGGAGCTTTTGCATCCGGAAGTGGTCTCTTTATCAGCGCTTCATCTGTTCGAAGAACTCGACGTTTGTCTTGTTTTCTTTCATCTTGTCCAGCAGGAACTCGATTGCAGCCAGCTCATCCATGGGATGCAGCAGCTTGCGCAGGATCCACATCTTCTGCAGTTCGTCGGGCTTGGTAAGCAGCTCTTCGCGACGTGTTCCGGATCGGTTGATGTTGATCGACGGGAATATCCGCTTCTCGGCGATGCGCCGGTCCAGGTGGCACTCCATGTTGCCGGTGCCCTTGAATTCTTCGTAAATAACATCGTCCATGCGCGACCCGGTCTCTACCAGCGCCGTCGCGATAATGGTCAGGCTGCCGCCCTCCTCGATATTGCGCGCCGCGCCAAAAAACCGCTTCGGCCTCTGTAGCGCGTTGGCATCCACGCCGCCGGTCAGGACTTTGCCCGAACTAGGCACCACCGTGTTGTATGCGCGTGCGAGCCTGGTTATGGAGTCGAGCAGAATGACCACATCGTGCTTGTGCTCGACCAGTCGCTTTGCCTTTTCGATCACCATTTCAGCAACCTGGACATGACGCGTGGCCGGCTCATCAAACGTACTCGATACCACCTCGCCGCGGACTGTCCGCTGCATCTCCGTAACTTCCTCGGGCCGCTCATCAATCAGAAGGACGATGACCTCGGTCTCTGGATGATTGGTGGTAATGGACTGCGCAATATTCTGCAGCAGCATCGTCTTACCGGCTTTGGGCGGCGAGACAATCAGGCCGCGCTGCCCTTTGCCAATGGGCGCCACCAGGTCAATGATGCGCGCCGTGAGGTCCTCCGTGCTGCCCGTGCCCGTCTCCAGTTTCATGCGCTGGTTCGGGAATAATGGCGTCAGGTTTTCGAACAGGACTTTATTGCGCGCGTTCTCGGGCGCCTCAAGGTTGATTTCCGCAACCTTGAGCAGAGCGAAATATCTTTCTCCGTCCTTGGGAGGGCGAATCAGGCCCGATATGGTGTCGCCGGTGCGCAGATTGAATCGGCGAATCTGGCTGGGCGAAACGTAGATATCGTCCGGTCCTGCGAGGTACGAGCTGTCAGCTGAGCGCAGGAAGCCGAAACCATCCTGCAGAATTTCCAGCACGCCGTCCCCGTATACGTCTTCGCCGTTGCTGGCGTGCGCCTTCAAGACCGAGAAAATGATGTCCTGCTTGCGTGAGCGCGCGAGGCTCTCCAGACCCATGGAGTTAGCCAACTCCACAAGCTCGGAAACCGGCTGCTTCTTGAGATCGGTGAGGTTGAGCGCGTTTTCGCTCAGAGTGACCGGACCGGCAGGCTCGAGATCCAGATCGTCGTCATTCGGTAAATCCGAGTTGTTCGGATGTTGGCGCTTACGTCCCTTCTTTGCGTTGCCGGACCGCTTGGATCTGCCGCCCGATTGATTTGAAGATTTGGGACGGCTGCGGTTTGAGTTGCCCAGGTAGCCTCTCATAAATTGGTATCCAGAAATGCTGCAAGCTGGGACTTGGAAAGCGCGCCCACTTTTTGCGCCTCGACATTGCCGTTCTTGAACAGCATGAGGGTAGGAATACCGCGGATGCCGAACTTGGGCGGCGTCGCGGGATTGTTGTCGATGTTAATTTTGGCCACCTTGAGGCGCCCGGAGTACTCCTCGGCCACTTCCTGGAGAATCGGGGCGATCATCTTACAAGGTCCGCACCACTCGGCCCAGAAATCCAGCAAAACCGGGTTTTCTGATTTCAATACATCGTTTTCGAAGGTGGCGTCAGAAGTTTCAAGGATGTGATCGCTCACTTTGTAATTCCTCCAAGGCTTTCAGGTTGGCTTGAACTGAGAATAGAAACAGAATCTAAAATGGGTTGACCAGCGTTCTTTGGTATATGTGACGCGGGAGTCCGGTTGAGGCACAATGAGCGGGCTCGCTCGAGACTTCCGTGGAAAAAGTGGGCTGGTAGCATCTTTCGGTTCGCGTAGCGGACACGCAACGCGTTTTTCGTATTTCACCCTTTTAGCAAACATTTTGCAAGTCCTGCCCGGAAGCGGGTCTGCAAAGGTCCGGAACTGACCATGACAAGCAAGCATTTAAGCGATACCAGCTTTAACACCCTGGCGCTCGTTGAACCTGTGGCGCGCGGCATTGCCGAAATGGGATTTGAAAAGTGCACGCCCATCCAGGCCTCGACGTTGCCGCTGGCTCTGGCCGGCGAGGACGTGGCAGGCCAGGCACAGACCGGAACCGGCAAGACCGCGGCTTTTCTTGTAGCTGTGTTCAATCGCCTGCTGAAGGAGCCCGCCTCCGCGCAGCGTCGTGCCCGCGACCCGCGTGCTCTGATACTGGCGCCCACCCGCGAACTGGCAGTGCAGATTCATAAAGATGCCGAAGCCATTGGCCAGTTCACGGGCATTAACCTGGGCCTCGCCTACGGCGGCAAAGACTATGAGAAACAGCGCCAGATTCTCGAAGACGGCGTCGACGTCCTGATCGCCACGCCAGGGCGTATGATCGATTATTTCAAGCAACGGGTCTTCAGCCTGGACGCCATTGAAGTCCTGGTAATCGATGAAGCGGATCGCATGTTCGATCTGGGCTTTATCAAGGATATTCGCTACCTCATGCGGCGCCTGCCGCCAGCCGAGCGGCGCATGAGCCTGCTGTTCTCGGCGACGCTTTCGCACCGCGTCCTGGAACTTGCCTACGAGCACATGAACGAGCCCGAACTCGTGCGGATCGAACCCGGCAAGGTCACCGCCGATCGGATTCGACAGGTGATTTACTTTCCATCGAACCACGAGAAAATTCCGCTCCTCGTCGCGCTGCTGCAGCAGATGGACCCGTCCCGCACCATGGTCTTTGTTAACACCAAGCGGGCTGCGGAGGTGGTACAGGGCTATCTGGTGGCAAACGGGATTGATGCCGCAGCGATTTCAGGCGATGTCCCTCAGAAAAAGCGCGAGCGCATGCTGGCCGAATTTCAAAGCGGCAAGCTGCCGGTCCTGATCGGGACAGACGTGGCGTCCCGTGGCCTGCATATTGACAACGTCAGTCACGTTTTCAATTTCGACCTGCCGCAGAATATCGAGGACTACGTGCATCGGATAGGGCGTACCGCACGCGCAGGCGCGGAAGGCGATGCCATCAGCTTTGGCTGTGAGGAATACGTCTTTGCGCTGCCCGAAATCGAGAGCTTCGTCGGCTACAAGATTCCGACCGCGGCGATTGAGCCAGGCATGTTGCCTCGCCTGCAGCGCCCCCCACCAAGGCCACGGAAGAAGCGGCCCTCAGGCCCCGCCGGAGGCAGGGGCGGCAGACCAAGGCGCCGGTCACGTAACTCAGGCTAACAGGACGCGACCCGGATCTGGCGCCGAGCGCCTGTAGCCGCAGGACCCGCGTTTGTCGTAAATCAGTCGATCAGCTCGACGATGCCTTCCACCGTGTCGAAGCCGTCCAGCTGCCCTGCCGGCTTTGCGCTATCCGGTTTCGTGATGCCCATGACATGGCGAATACCGAAGTTCCGCGCAGACTCAAGCACAGGAAGGCTGTCGTCCACAAAAAGGCTGCTCGCCTTGTCGAAGGTCTCAACCTCCTGCAGGCGTGCCCAGAATTCGGGGGCTTCTTTTGGCACACCAAATTCGTGGCTCGAGTAGATGGCATCGAAATAGCTGGCAAGCCCGGTGCATGCCAGCTTCAGGTTTAAAATTCCCGAGTGGGCATTTGTGACCAGCACCCGCCGCTTTTGCATCGACCTTAGTCGGGTCAGAAACCTGGTGACACCCGGCAGGAAACGAATTTCGTCTGCGGCGTTGTGCTTGAGGCCCTGCAGATCGAGTTCCAGGTGGCGGGCCCAGAAATCCAGGCAGTACCACTCAAGGGTGCCGCGCCTCGATTCGAATTCCGGCGAGAGTCGCTCGAGAACTTCCTCGCGATCGAGGCCGTTCCGCTCTCCATAGCGTTCTGGCACGAGTTCGGTCCAGAACCAGGTGTCGAAGCGCAGATCCAGCAGGGTACCGTCCATGTCCAGCAACACCGTGGATATACTCTGCCAGTCAATACGAGATTGCATTACACTTGCCGCCGGCCTTCAAATTATGGAAATTCATTTTGGCCCCTGACCTTAAACTGGACACCCTGCTCGAACAAACGAGCTCCCTCGCCAATCTCGCGGGAGCGCGCATACTCGAAGTCTACGAGACCGACTTCGCGGTGCAAAGCAAAGAAGACGATTCTCCATTGACGGCCGCTGATCTTGCAGCGCATCAATGCATTAAGGAGGGCCTTGCCGAACTGACGCCGGAACTGCCGCTGCTGTCTGAAGAGTCACGCGCTTTACCGTGGCCTGTACGCTCGTCATGGCGCACCTACTGGCTGGTGGATCCGCTGGACGGCACCAAGGAGTTTGTTAAGCGCAACG
>JABDLF010000017.1 GCA_013003115.1 Gammaproteobacteria bacterium | reverse complement strand
AAATAGCGAGCCTTTTCTACTATATTGTTATGCACGCAGCATTTGGTCAGACACTGGGCAAGATGATTACGGGCGTCAGGGTTGTGAAAAACAAAGATCTCGCGCCCATCGGGCTCGGTCATGCGCTGGCGCGGGATATCGTGCCCCTGCTGTTTATCGCAGTTGGTTTGCTTGCAATGCCGATGTTTGACTTTGGCATTGCAGAGGGCAAAGAAGCGACCCTTAAGCTGCCCATCGTCTTCCTCGCGATTGCCGTCCTGGCCCTTGCCTGGCCGATTCTCGAAGTTATTACGATGTTGTTCAATCGTCGCCGGCGCGCCATTCATGACTTTATCGCAGGCACCGTCGTCATACGCTATTTGCGCAGCGCCGAGAAGCGGGCAAAAGATAAGCTGTCCACGGCATCCACTGCCGCCACATGAACCAGCCTGAGGTCTTGCTTGTTTACGACAAACAGTGTCCAGCCTGCGACTTCTATTGCAAGCTGGCTCGCATTCGCGAGTCGGTGGGGCAGCTTATCCTGGTCGACGCCCGCGACGGCGGCCCGGTGATGGACAAGATCACCGCCGCGGGGCTAGACATCGACCAGGGCATGGTGCTGATAATGGGCGACCGCCTGTACTACGGCGCAGACGCCATACACATGCTCTCGATCCTCAGCTCCCGCTCCGGTTTTTTTAATCGTATTGCATACTGGATGTTCCGTTCAGCACGGCTTTCGCGGGTTCTTTATCCGGTCATGCGCAGCGGACGAAACCTGCTTCTCAAGATGCTGGGAAAGTCCAGGATTAATAATCTGGGCGTATCAGGTAACGATAGATTCTAATCATGATGGGATCGCAGGCAATGGGAACAGCCGAGACGGCTAACAGGCGACGGTTGAAAACTATCGCCACAGTGCTCGCGCTTTCTGCACTGTTATTTGTCTCGCACCCTTCTCTTTCACAGGCTGATGATGAAACTGGCCCGATTTTTGTCAAAGTATTTGCGGGGATGTCGGCTAAATCTCGCCGAGAGTTCGACAGGCAAGTACGCAGCAACCTGAAAAACAAGGTCGCGATTGAAGACACAAGCGTTATTCCATGCGAGACAGGCGCCTACTATGGGCTTGGCGTCATTGTCAGCGCACCCGGTAAGCAGTTCTTCAGTTTTGATACAACCGCTATCTGGCGCGATCTCGATAATTACAACGAGCCGCGTCGGTACCACAAGGAACACAGCTTACGGAAAAAAGCCTACGGCACCCGTCGGTTTTTCTATCAGATCAGGTCAAACTCCGTCGATCACGACATGATTTTTGTCATGCACATCGGACAACAGGTGTATCTGCGCCATAAGTTCGAAATTCGCGGCTGTAATATCGGGGCCGAGCCTGAGGGATCAGGCTGAGGTATAAGTCTTGCAGCGCCTGATCCTGGAAACCGAGAGGCTTGGTTTGAGAAAAATCGTGAGCGCAGATGCTCCGTTCATCCTCGAACTTGTCAATGATCCGGACTGGCTTAAGAACATTGGCGATCGCGGTGTCCGTACGTTGGATGACGCAGCTGAGTTTATTGCGGAAGGTCCGCTGGCGAGCTACAGCCGCCACGGATATGGCCTGTGGCTTGCCGAGTTGCGAGACGACCATACTCCTGTCGGTATGTGCGGCGTATTGAAGCGCAGCAATCTCCGGTATCCGGACCTTGGCTACGCCCTGTTGCCGGCTTTTCGAGGCGCCGGATATGCCATTGAGGCGTGCCGCGGAGTGCTCGAATATGCGCGAACTGATCTCGGGATCGAAACGGCGATGGCTATCGTAGCGCCAGCTAACGCGAAATCCATCAAGCTGCTTGAGAAACTGTCTTTTGGGGGCGCCGGGACAGTGTTGATGCCCGGGCAGAGCGAGGAGGTCCTGCTCTTCCAGCGGACTTTGGTACAAAACCAGGCACAAGATCAGGCAAATGAATGACGGTTACGACCCGCCCGATCACCTTGGCTGATAAACAAGCGTGGCTTGAGATGCGGGTTCTGTTGTGGCCAGAGAATCCACATGACCACCGCATTGAGGTCGGGCGCTGGTTTGCAGGTGAACTGGCTGAGCCACAAGCCGTCATCATTGCTGCTGATGGGGCAAAGCCGGTTGGCTTTGCGGAGCTTTCTATCAGAGCGTATGCGGAAAAATGTGATACCCGGAATGTCGCTTACCTCGAGGGATGGTTTGTGCTTGAAACTGAGCGGCGGCGCGGCGCAGGACGGGCCCTGATCGAAGCCGGCAAGCAATGGGGGCGCAAGCTCGGCTGCAGTGAATTTGCCTCAGACGCTTTTCCTGGAAACAAGGTCAGTATCGCGGCGCATCTCGCAACCGGCTTCGAAGACGCAGGCGTTATTCGCTGCTTTAAACAGAAGATCCAAAAACAAGATTGATTCAGAGGAGGCAAGTAATGCCAGCGAAACGATTTCCGCTGCCAAAGCGCTTTAGTGCCGCAATGTCAGAAAAAGCCTACGCACGGCTGCGTAATCTGAGCCAGACCTATGGCTACGGGAACAACTATCTTCTTACGATCCTGCTTGAAAACCTTGACCGCGTGGTGAAAGAGCGTGAGCTCAAAAAGGTGTTCAGCGAATTCCAGACCGAGTTCGGCGCGCCCGCGCCAGGCACCATGAAGAAAACGAAGTAGCAAGCCCGTGTCGTACTGGCTTCGAACATTCGCCCTCCTGCCGGTTCTCGCTGCGCAGGCCATTAGTGCCCGGAGGCGCGCGCTGATTCTGCCCGAGGCGGCGGGCGAACGATCTGGCGTGACGGGCACCGGGCCTTCGCTGCGCCTGCTCATTAGCGGTGACTCTGCCGCAGCAGGCGTGGGCGCAAAGCACCAGGATCAGGCGCTGCTCGGGCAGCTTGTTTCCGCGCTTAGCGATCGACACACGGTCCGCTGGCGGCTTGAAGCACGCTCGGGCGCAACAACCCAATCAACCATTGCGCATCTTATGAAGCAGGCTGCCGACGATGTCGACGTGGCCACGACGTCCCTCGGCGTCAACGACATTACTTCGGGCGTTGGACTCAGGCAATGGCTTGCCCGGCAGGCCGAGCTGCGCGATCTGTTGCGCGCACGTTTTCGTTGCCGGCTGATCCTCGTCGCAGGACTGCCGCCTGTTCACCTGTTTCCAGGCCTGCCGCAACCGCTGCGCTGGCACCTCGGGCTGCGCGCACGACAGTTTGACTCAGCACTTGCTCAGCAGTTAGCTAATGAGCCGGATTGTGCGCACGTGCCCCTAAACGTCTCAGACGATGCCAGCGAAATGGCGGAAGACGGCTTTCATCCGGGGCCATCTATATATAGTCTGTGGGCCGGCCTCGTAGCCGAGGAGGTGCAGAAGTCCTTTGCTACGCCTAGAATGGCACGGCACGGATAGCACAGTCACGAAAAGACAGGCGCGAGTAATAACCAAGGACCAATTTCGATGAGTGCATCCGCGACGGCTTTGCGAAGAGCCATACACACCCACCCTGATCTGTCTGGGGAGGAGGAAGCGACTGCGGACCGGTTGCGCAACTACTTCGTTGAGCTTGGGTTTACTGAAATTATCGAGGCCCTCGGAGATACGGGTCTTGCTGTCGTTATCCCCGGTATCGAGCCCGGCCCCACCATATTGCTGCGCGCGGAACTCGACGCGCTTCCCATCGATGAGCCAAACCAATTCGCTTATCGTTCGGCCAAACCGGGCGTCGCGCACAAATGCGGGCACGACGGTCATATGGCGATACTGGCGGAGGTTGGTCGCCGCCTGGCAGACAAACCCCCTGCGGCGGGTCGCGTTGCCCTGTTGTTCCAGCCCGCAGAAGAAACCGGCAAAGGCGCGCTGGATGTTCTGGCAGACCCGCGTTTTGCGCAGATTAAACCAGACCAGGTTTACGCCTTGCATAACCTGCCGGGGGTGGCTTTCGGTCACGTAATCACCCGCCCTGGCACGTTTAGCTGCGCGTCGCGTGGCATGCATATTCATCTGCGCGGGCTGGAAACTCATGCGGCGCAGCCGGAGCAAGGCGTGAGCCCCGGCAAGGCGATTGGCGAACTTTTGCGGCTGGCCGAGAGCCTTGGCGAAAAGACCGAAGGGGGCACGGGTATCCATTTCGCCACTGTTACTCACATCAGTATGGGCAGAAAATCATTTGGAATCGCGCCGGGCGCCGCGCACATCATGGTCACCTTGCGCAGCGAGTATGATGAACAAATGTCCGCCATGATCAATGAGATCAACACCGGCATTGGCGAGATCTGCAGTC
>JABDLF010000011.1 GCA_013003115.1 Gammaproteobacteria bacterium | reverse complement strand
GGACAAGGCGTTTTTTCCAGGCTCTATCGTCACGTTGAGGCGGCGGCCCGCAAGCAGGGTGCACGCGGTCTGCGCCTGTATGTTGATACGGACAACAAGCAGGCCGCCGACATTTATGCCAAGCTCGGTGTGCACCAAAGCCAATACCAGATGATGGAAGTCGATTTCGTTATTCCGAGGAGCCGCGATTAACATGCTCAAAGCCGGTGACAAGGCCCCCGATTTCAGCCTCAAGGACCATTCCGGACGCAAGATCACCTTGGCGTCACTGCTCACAAAAGGTCCCCTGCTGCTGTATTTTTATCCCGCGGATTTCACGCCTGGCTGCACGAAAGAAGCCTGTGAAATTCGCGATATGCACGAAGACATCTCCGACGTCGGTATTCAGGTCGTTGGCGTGAGCCCCCAGGACGGTGATTCTCACGAAAGTTTTCGAAAAGAGTATGAGTTGCCCTTTCCGCTCCTCGCGGATCCGGACAAGCTCGCCGTAAAGGCCTATGGCGTCGACGGTCCACTTGGTTTCGGCGTCCGCCGGGCCACTTTCCTCATTAATCCGGACAGAACCATCGAAGACGTGGTGGTCGCAGATTTTCGCATCTCAAAACACAGCGATTTTATTCGCGAGGCCGTCGCGCAGGCGGACACGCGGGGCTAACTGCCCGGCTCACCCATTGTCGTTACAAGCAGCCGCCTGTTATGGGGCCTCAGCCGATGTTCCCACAGAAATATTCCCTGCCAGGTCCCGAGGGCGCAACGGCCTTTATCCACCGGCAGGCTCAGACTCGATGTCGTTAAGATGCTGCGAATATGCGCCGGCATGTCGTCAGGTCCTTCGGCCGTGTGGATCATATCCGGATCGCCGTCGGGCGCAATGCGCGCCATAAATGTCTCGAGGTCTTCGCGCACGTCGGGATCGGCGTTTTCACAAAGCATTAATGACGCGCTGGTGTGAAAAATGAACACCTGGCAAATACCTTTTTTGATCCCTGATGCACCCACGAGGCGCTGAACGGCGTCAGTAATGTCGTTGCTGCCACGACCGCTCGTATCAATGCTCAACTCCTGCTGATCAATCATCAGATTCCCTTAATCGTCTTTTTGGACCGTGGTCTTCAGCCCTGGTCTTCGTCGGAGAGATGCTTGAGAGACGCCGCGTTGGCCTCCCAGTTCTGGCCGTCGAAGGACTCAACCGCATGACGCCCCTCGACACCTTCGAGGCATCGCACGTTGACGCTGAAACCATCGGGGTTGGAACGCGGCACGTAGAAAGACTTGATGCCACAAACGCCGCAAAAATGGTGCTTCGCCACGCCCGTATTAAAAGAATAAGTAATGAGCTGCTTGTCGCCCTTCGTTAGCCGGAAGTCTGACGCTGGCACAATCAGGTGCAGGTAGCCGGTCATCGCACAGATGGAGCAGTTGCAGCTTACCGCGGAGAAGTCCTTCGGAGCCTTCACTTCAAAACGCACCGCACCGCAGTGGCAGCCGCCGTGGAAACGCTTTTTGTGCGAATCGCTCGCAGACATCTTTCGCTATTGCACCTCAGCCACAAAGGCAAGCCTGTCCATTTCATTGGACACATCGATACGCGTAATGCGGCCAGCAAATTCGTCGGGCAATCCCGCGACCTCCTGCCACTGACTGTCTGCATGACCATCCCAATAATTCAGACTGCTCGCCTCCGCCATAAAGAGCCCGCCATTGCGGGACCACGCGAAGTCTTCGCTTCCTGCAGGCGTCGAGATGAGTTCGGCGAATGATCCGTCGCCGAGATCGTAGCGAATCACTTGTCCGGCTATCTCATCGTCCTTGTTAACAAAAGCAAGGGCATCATCCCCGGGAATTCGGGCAAGGGAGCGGCCAATGCCGGCCGCAATTTTTCGCCGTGCTCCGTCAGATTGATCCGCGATCATTAGAAAGGCAGGGTCCGCCACAATAAACATCGCTGCCTGAGAATCTGAAAGCCAGGCGTGATAACCGACGCCGGAAACATCAGAAAAAAGAACCACCGGATTGGCGTTGGCCGCGGGGAAGCGCCACAGTCGCTGTGTGCCGTCGGCTTCTACTCGCACAACGGAAATACCTTCGCCTCCGGGGATCGGGGTCGGAGAGTATTCGCTCTCGGACGTTTGCGTGTAAGGCACAATCTGCCCGTCGGCAATCAGGTAGCGGTAAACATCCGACTGTTTGCCGTCACGAATGCTGCTGAATACAAGGGATTTGCCGTCGGGCATGAATTTTGGCTGATTGTCGTAG
The DNA here is from genome assembly GCA_013003115.1 of Gammaproteobacteria bacterium. Classification (GTDB taxonomy): domain Bacteria; phylum Pseudomonadota; class Gammaproteobacteria; order Steroidobacterales; family JABDLF01; genus JABDLF01. The sequence goes on along the minus strand of JABDLF010000011.1, from coordinate 21,699 downwards.
CCAACGCGCTGCGTGATATTCCGCAGACCAGAGATCGTGGGTTGAGAGTCCTGCCAGGCCAGGTCTGCAAGAAAAATCTCGGTGTCCGGCACTGAGGCTGCGATGGCCGCCCCGGCATCTGACTCATCAGTCCCGGCTTCCCCGGCTTCCTGCCCCGCCTCAGGCTCTAAACTTCGCTGCTCGTCGCAGCCCGCAAGTGTGAGAGTAAGAAAAATAGCGGCAGCCCAAAGCGGCAACCGATTACTGACCTGCACTATTGCTCTCCAGTTTGCCCAGCCGTGCGGGCGCACGGTATTCGTTCAAATCGATCTCGAAGGCGCGATCACAGCGAGCCACGTCACGCTTATTGGTGACCTCGCCAAAACCGCGCGCCTCGTAGATAGCAATCGCTGCATCAAGCACTGACGCCGTCTCAAGTTCCATGCGTTTAAAGCCCGCCTGTCGGGCAAATTTCACCAGACGATCGAGCATCGCCGAGCCGATACCGCGCCCGCGCAATTCAGGAAGAAAGTAAAGTTTGCGCAGCTCGCAGGACGCCTCATCGAGCGGGTGTACCCCGCCGCAGCCCAGAATGCGGCCAGCATCATCTTCGATTACTTCGAACACGCCCCTCGGGGGCGGATACCAGCCGGCAAGATCATCAAGATCCGCGTCCTGCTGTGGATTAAGTCCCCCGCAAATACCGAACTCCTCCAAGACCTGGCCCACGACGCGCTTGATCTCGGGCTGGTCAGCCACGGAGGCGCTGCGAACGCGGACTGGACTCAGGGGTGAATCGACCAGGTTTCCCATGCGAACTTTTGCCTCACAAAGGGCTCAGAAGAAAGACAATCAGGATGCCGCACACGCGCAGTTTGCGCAATTATGGCGCTGTCCCGGTAGAATTAAAAACCAAAACGCCTGGAGCCCTTCTTGAATCTCACCCGCCTTGCCCTCTCAAACCCGGTCGCCGTTATCGTCGCCGTGCTCCTGGTGCTGCTGTTTGGCACCATCAGCCTGTCGGCTCTGCCGATACAGATGATCCCCAATGTCGAGCAGCCCATCATTTCCATACAAACGGGATGGCGGGCCGCTGCGCCGGAGGAAGTTGAGTCGGAAATCATAGAGCCGCAGGAAGACGTGCTGCGAGGGCTCCCAGGCCTGATCAAGCTCGAGTCCAGTGCCGGCAGCGGGTCCGGCTCTGTAAATCTGACCTTCGACGTTAAATCAGATCTGCAGCGCGCACTGATCGAAGTGATGAACCGGCTGAATCAGGTACCCACCTATCCGCCCGATGTCACTGAGCCCGTCATCTACGCCGGCCGCGGGCAGTTTGGCAACGCCATCGCGTGGTTTTCGCTGAAACCAAAACCCGGCAATGACATCGATATCAGCGCCTATCTCGACTACACCGAGGAAGTTGTACAGGCCCGACTGGAACGCATCGCGGGCGTCGCAAAATCTGACGTCTACGGTGGTCGCAACCGCGAAGTAGTGATTGCATTTGACCCGTTCAAGGCGGCCGCCTACAACATCGGCTTTACGGAGGTCAGCGCGCTGCTCGGCAACAACAAGGACGTTTCAGGCGGCTTTACCGACGTGGGCAGGCGCCAGTACACGGTGCGATTCGAAGGCGCTTACTCAGCCGAGGCGCTGCCGGAAATGGTGCTCGCCTGGCGTGACGGCAACCCGATTCGCCTTCGCGATATAGCGACGGTAAGCGTCGGCCTGCGCGATTCCTCTGGCAGCCTAAATATGAACGGTGGCGCGGCGATTGCGCTGAATGCCCAGCCAGAAATAAACGTGAACGTGCTCGAGGTGATGGCCGAGATCAAGAAGGCCGTTGCCGAACTGAACGAGGGCCCCCTCAAAACTGCCGGGCTGGAGATGCGCCAGGCCTACGACGAGTCTCTTTACATCGAGGAATCCATCTCGATGCTGCGCAATAACCTGCTGCTCGGTATTTTGCTCGCGATCGGCGTGCTGTGGTGGTTCTTCAGGAAATTCCGGGCGACGCTGCTCGTCGCACTGGCCATCCCGGCCTCGATGTTTTTTACATTCACCCTGCTCAACGCGACCGGGCGCAGCCTCAACATCATCTCTCTGGCAGGGCTCGCCTTTTCGGTGGGCATGGTCCTTGATGCCGCGATCGTTGTGCTTGAAAACATTGTGCGCCTGCGAGAGGAAGGTAAAGACAGCGCTACGGCGGCGCAAGAAGGCGCCAGCCAGGTCTGGGGCGCACTGCTCGCTTCCACTGTCACAACCATCGCCATATTCCTGCCCATCGTTTTTCTGCAGGACGTCGCCGGCCAGCTTTTCGCTGACCTGGCAATGGCGATCTCGTTTGCGGTGCTCGCCTCGTTGATCATTGCAGTCACAATAATTCCTACGGCGGCAAACACGGCTCTGCGCAATATCGAGTTAACCGATCCTCACAGAAACTGGTGGGACAAGACCACCGCTTTTATTATGCGCCTCACCGACACGCGCGAGCGTCGCATTGCCTGGATCTTGTCGCTGATCATCGGAGCGGGCGGCCTGACGTGGTTCATGTTCCCCCCAACGGACTACCTGCCGGAGGGCCGACAGAACTTCATTTTTGGCGTGATATTGCCGCCGCCCGGCAGTGCGGTTGGCGCAACGCAGGAGGAGTTCGTCGAGGTCGTCAACGAGCGCATGCTGCCCTACGTCAATGGCGAAAAGCAGCCGGACATGCGGATTTATTTCCTCGGTATCTTCGGCAACTTCGGTTTCTTCGGCGCTCGCGCAGAGGATCCGAACGATGTCGATGCGTTGATTGGCCAGTTTTACTCCGACGTTTTCGTTGGTTTGCCGGACACCTGGGTGTTTCCCAGTCGCGCCCAGATTTTTGGTCGCTTAGGTGGCGGGCGCTCCATTGACATGAACATTCAGAGCCGCGACCTCGATGCCGCGCTGCGGGCTGCCGGCGCCGGCATGGGTGCGGCCTTCCAGGCGCTTCCGGGCGCACAGGTCAGGCCAGACCCGGGTCTTGAACTCGCCGAGCCGCAGCTCCGGCTGGTGCCGGATGAGCGCAGAATAGCGGAGGCCGGCTGGAACCGCAGAACCCTCGCCAGTGCTATCCGTGCGCTCGGTGACGGGCTATACGTCGGCGACTACTTCGATGGCGACAAGCGCCTTGACGTAATTCTGCGCGGACCCGACTGGGATAATCCGGGCGACCTGATGCAAACCCCGCTGGTTACGCCTATCGGTGGCGTCCTGCCGCTCAGCGACCTGGCGCGCCTCGAAGAAACGGCCGGGCCCGACCAGATTCGCCGGGTCGACCGCCGCCGCACGATTACGCTGCGCATTACGCCTCCTGCGGATATGCCGCTGGGAACCGCGATCGAGGCCCTGCGCGACAGAGTAGCCCCTGCAGTGCGAGCGGAACTCCCCGAGGACGGTGACATCGCCTACCAGGGCACGGCCGACGACAAGGAAACGGCAATCGGCAACATGGCGAGAAGCTTTGGCCTCGCAATTATCATCCTCTATCTTCTGATGAGTGCGCTATTCAGATCCTTCAGGGACAGTCTGCTGGTGTTGCTCGCACTGCCGCTGGCAACCGTTGGCGGCGTTTTATTGCTGAGACTAACGCAGGTCGTCGTGCCCTATCAGCAGGCCGACCTGATGACCTTGATCGGGTTTGTCACGCTGCTGGGTCTCGTTGTCAACAACGCAATACTGCTCGTCTATCAGACGCGCTCCTCCGAGATGGAGGGACTCGCACGGCGCGACGCCGTGCAGAGAGCCGTCAGGATTCGGCTGCGACCGATCCTGATGAGCACGCTCACAAGTCTGTTCGGTATGCTGCCCCTGCTGCTTATCCCGGGTGCGGGCACCGAGCTATACCGAGGCCTCGCTGCGGTCATCGTTGGCGGCATGGCTGTCAGCACGGTGTTCACCCTCGTGTTGCTGCCGAGCCTGCTGCGAATGGGCGAGGAATCAAAAACACGCGCATCGGTTGGGGCAGGCGGCTTAGCCGGTGGGCTTGCAACAAAAATCGCCGGTCAAACATAAGGTTTAACGTTAAACAGGTTATATAAGTGCATATTTTTAAATATTTTTTACTCATGGCTTTTGTCCTTGCCACGGGTGTGCCTGAATTGGCAATGGCACAGGGAGCGGGAGGGGGCGCACCCCCCGCGGCCGTGCGCATTGCTGAGGCTCGCATCGCCGAACTCGCGCCCACGATCGAAGTGCCGGGCACGGTGGCGAGCCGGTTCGACGCGCGCCTCGCAGCGGAGGTCTCGGGACGCCTGATAACCGTCGCTGATATTGGCGAGATGGTCGAGGAAGGCGGCATTGTTGCCGGTATCGACGACACCAACTATCGCCTGCAAAAGGCAGAAAGCGAGGGCGAAGTCGCCAGGTCGCAAAGCCGCATAGCGTTTCTTGCGCGGGAAGCCAGGCGCCTCGAAAAACTTGCCGCTCAGAACGTCGCTGCCAAGAGTCAGCTCGACGCCACCGAGTCGGATCTGCAGGTTGCCAGGAAGGAACTTGAGATAGCCCGTGCCCGACTCGGGCTCGCCGAAGTGGAATTAAACGTGACGAAGATCAAGGCTCCGTTTTCCGGCGTGGTGAGTGAGCGCTTCAAGTTCAGAGGCGAGCGGGTCAGCGCCGGCGATACCGTGGTTCGACTGGTCAACCAGGAGGCCATAGAAGTCGTTGCCCGGGCGCCACTGTCTTCCGTCTCGTATGTTGAAGTGGGCGATGAGCTGGCGCTCTTCAACGACAGGCTGAGATCGCAGGGCATGGTTCGAACCCTCGTACCGGTGGGTGATCCGCGCTCGCACATGTTCGAGATGCGCATCGATATCCCGGCAGCCGACTGGCGAATAGGAGAAACCGTCAGGGTAGTAGTGCCGAGCCAGGCACGCGAAGCCCGACTGGCCGTTCCGCGAGATGCACTGGTTTTGAGGAGAGACAGTACGTCAGTTTACCGCGTGACCAGCGACAACATGGCCGAGCGCATAGAGGTTGCAACCGGCGTGAGCAGCGGGGGCTGGGTTGCGGTCTCTGGTGACCTGCGCGAGGGCGACCGAATTATTATCCGCGGTGCTGAGCGCCTGCGACCGGGCCAGCCCGTTTCGATATTGGGCGGCGATCCCGGCGCTGCCGGCTCCGATGCCCGGCAAAACGGTGCTTCAGAAAACACAGGTTAAATGCTTAAGCGCTGAGTGATTTGCCTACTGATCCGCAGCGACGTTGCCGCCGGTCAATATCACGCCGACGCGCAGCCCCGCAGCGTCAATCTTGTGATCAATAAGCGCCGCCGCCACGGTTGCCGATGACGGTTCTACAGGCTGCCCAAGGCAGCTTTCCAGCACTTTTCGGGCGGCGCTTATTTCGTCGTCGCTCACCGTAACGATGTCACTGACCTCACGACGGATGATCTCGAAGTTCATTGCCCCGAGGGATGCACGCAGACCGTCGGCGATGGTCTGTGGATTGTCCAGGATCACCCGTTCCCCCCGGCTTAGCGCCTGCACAGCGTCGTCGGCGCCGGCCGGCTCGACGCCGATAACACGCGCGCCGGGACACAGCGCCTTCACGACAAGCAACGTGCCACTGATCAGGCCGCCTCCGCCAACGGGCACCAAAACGAGATCAAGGTCGGGCTCATCTTCCAGCAGTTCGAGACAAGCCGTGCCCTGCCCCGCAATTACTCGCCCGTCATCGTAGGGATGCACCATATTGGCGCCGGTTTCAGTAAGGACATCGTCGAGCCCGCGCTCGCGGTTGCTTAGCCCGGGCTTACACATGATCACTTCTGGCGAGAACTTCCTGATGTTGGATAGTTTCGCTGGCGTGGCATTCTCAGGCACGACGATCCATGCGGGAATTTTTCGGGTGGCGGCCGCGGCGGCGAGTGCCGCACCGTGATTGCCAGATGAATGCGTGGCGACGCCGCGAATCGCCTCATTCTCATCAAGCACCCATACCGCATTAGAAGCGCCGCGCATTTTAAAGGCGCCCGTGCGCTGGAGGTTGTCACATTTAAAGAACACGCTTGCACCCACCAGCTTGTCGAAGCTGGCGGAACGCACCACGGGCGTGCGGCGTATGTGAGGCGCGATGCGCTCGGCTGCCGCGAGTACGTCTTCGAAAACTGGCGTGGCCGTGCTCATGCTTTGTCGAACACAAGCAATCGATTGTTGGCGGGCATCGCAATGTTATCCATAATTGAAAACCCCTTGCTCGCCGCCAGTTCCGCAACATCCTCAAGGTGCCTGATTCCCATCTCCCTGTGCTCCGCGCGTAACATCCTGTCGAACTTCCGGTTGCCTTCGCTAGTAAACCGACCGGCTATATTGAATGGCCCGTAAAGTGCAAATTTTGCAGACGGCTTTAGCACCCCGGCAAGGCCTGTAAACATGTTCGTAACATTCTCCCAGCTCATGATGTGAGCGGTATTGGCGCTGAAGGCATAATCAAAGTCCTGCGCAGGCCACGTTGAACTGCCTACATCAATTTCGACGGGCCGGATTACATTGTTAAGGCCCGAGTATGATATCCAGGCATTGATGCCTGCATGTCGATCTGCAAGCTCACTGCAGTGCCATGTGAGATGTGGCATTTCAGCGGCAAAAAAAACGGCGTGCTGTCCTGTCCCGCTGCCAATCTCCAGGACCTCTCCCGGTGCCGCGAAAATGATGGCCAGCGTGTCTGCAATTGCGAATTTGTTGCGCTCGCACGCCTCACAGCAGGGTTTTATTGTATGCCCTTCGTCCACCGATACTCTTCAGCGAAGAAATGCTGCCGGTAATAGAGCAACTCCTCGATCGAGTCGCGAATGTCATCCATCGCAAGGTGGCTCGAAGTTTTGTTGAAGCCGCCCGCTATTTTTGGCGCCCAGCGACGCGCCAGCTCTTTGACCGTGCTTACGTCAAGATTTCGATAATGGAACCAGGCCTCCAACGCAGGCATCTGTCGCGCCAGAAACCGCCTGTCCTGGCAGATACTGTTGCCGCACATGGGCGACGCGCCTTTCGGAACCCAGTCCTCCAGGAACTCCAGGGTCAGCTTCTCTGCACTGTCGAGCCCGTGACTGCTCTCCCTGACCCTGGCCACGAGTCCTGAAGCGGTGTGCTGCCTGGTATTCCAGTCATCCATGCCCGCAAGCACGCTGTCCGGCTGACGAATTGCAAGAGTTGGGCCCTCGGCAAGAATGTTGAGCTGCTTGTCGGTGACCACCGTGGCTATTTCGATGATCTCATCACTGGTGGTATCCAGGCCTGTCATCTCCAGGTCAATCCAGATCAAGTTTTCGGCGTTTTCTGGCATGATCAATCTTGCTCACATTAAGTTAAAGCGCACGATGGTTGCGGCATGCGCCGCGGCATCCGAGGGCAATCACTGCGGACGAGTGTTGCGGCGGATTCTAGCAAAAGCTAAGCTGAGGCGCGCTCTCAACCCGGAAACCCTATGCACCCTTTCAGTATCATTTTTCTCGTTTTTTTAGGCGCTATGACCATCACGCAGCTGTGGCTTGCGACTCGCCAGATCAGGCATGTAAGCGCTTTGCGAGGCGAAGTACCCCCCGCTTTTGCGGACAAGGTTACCCTGCAGCAACATCACAAGGCCGCCGACTATACGGTCGCAGGCACCCGCCTGGGCATTGTTGACACCGTGCTCGATGCGGTTTGGTTGCTGGTATTGACGCTCGGCGGCGTCATCGGCCTGATAGACCAGTACTGGCGTGGACTGGAGCTGCCATGGCTTACGACCGGAATCGCTGTCGTGCTGAGCGTCTTTCTCCTGAGTTGGCTCGTCTCGCTGCCGCTTTCGGTCTACAAAACCTTTGGACTTGAGGCGCGCTTCGAATTTAACCGCACGACGCCTGCCCTTTTTGTCGCTGACGCGCTCAAAGGGCTTCTCATCGGCGCCATCCTCGGCGCACCGCTGCTCGCAGCAATAATCTGGCTCATGCAAAACGCCGGCGAGCTGTGGTGGCTTTATGCCTGGGGCGTCTGGGCAGGGTTCAGCCTGCTCCTGTTCTGGGCCTACCCGGCCTTCATCGCCCCGCTGTTTAACAAGTTTTCGGCGCTCAAAGACGAGACCCTGCGCGGGCGCATCGAGGCCCTGCTCAAGCGCTGCGGTTTCAAGAGCAACGGCATTTTTGTGATGGATGGCTCAAAGCGTTCGGCCCATGGCAACGCTTATTTCACGGGACTGGGCAACAACAAGCGCATCGTGTTCTTCGATACGCTCATGGAGTCTCTGGAAGGTGACGAGATCGAGGCCGTTCTCGCCCACGAGCTCGGGCACTTTCGCATGCATCACATTCGCAAGCGTATGCTTGTCTCCTTTGCCATGGCCCTTGCGGGCCTCGCTCTGCTGGGATGGCTATCAGCGCAAAGCTGGTTCTACGCAGCGTTGGGCGTAGATACGCCTTCGGTGTGGATTGCGCTGTTACTTTTTGTGCTGGTAACGCCGGTTTTTACATTTCCCTTAACCCCGCTCACCAGCCTCTGGTCCCGGCGTCACGAATTTGAGGCCGACGAGTATGCCGCGGAGCAAAGTGACGCCAACCAGCTTGCCCACGCCCTCGTGAAGCTCTACCAGGACAATGCGACGACCCTGACACCGGACCCGGTACACTCGCGCTTTTATGACTCCCATCCGCCCGCCCCTGTGAGAATTGCCAGGCTCAGGCAGCTGACCGCATAGCACCATGCGTCACCGCCGCCCAGCCACAAAGGCATCAGACGAAATTGGCCGGCTGGAAGGACGAGTGATCGCCGGTTACGGCCGCCATCTGCTGGTCGAAGACGAGGAAGGCAACGAGTTTAAATGCGTGCCGCGGGGAAGACGGCTGCGTGTGGTTTGCGGCGACCAGGTCCTGTGGATTCCCGGCGAGCACGATTCGCCGGCAATCGTGGAGGAAATTCTGCCCCGTCGAACCACCCTGACTCGCCCCGACCGGCGAGGCAGAGAAGAAGTACTTGCTGCAAACGTAGACCAGCTGCTCGTGGTTTGCGCACCCAAGCCCGCGTTTGACCCATTCATCATCGATCGGTATCTCGTTGCAGCCGAACTCATGGGTGTCGATGCGGCAGTCGTTTGCAACAAGCAGGATCTGGACGAACTCGCCGAGGCACAGGACATGCCCGGAATCTGCAAGCAATACGAGCGCGCCGGCTACCCCGTGCTCTGGACAAGCGCAAAACATGGCACGGGCACAGAGCAAATTGTCGACCTGGTCAAAGGCAATACCAACATCCTCGTGGGACAATCCGGCGTCGGCAAGTCATCCATTATCAACGCGCTTGTTCCGGCAGCGGATGTCCTGGTCGGAAGACTCTCCCATGGCAGCGGCGAAGGCCGCCACACGACAACCGCATCCATGCTCCATCACCTTCCGGGCGGCGGCGACCTTATCGACTCGCCCGGCGTCAGGGACTATGCGCCGCATCTCGAGCGCACGCAGGACCTGAGTGTTGGCTTTCTTGAATTTCGGCAACCCGCGATGGACTGCCATTTCAGCAACTGCCGGCACCTCGAAGAACCGCGCTGTGCGGTTAAGGCCGCTGTGACCCTCGGTCAGATCAGCAAACGCCGCTATCGCAGCTACGTCATGCTCACGCGGAGGCAGGAAAACCTGAACCAGGACCCGGCCCTTTAGACTAAGGATTAACTGGCAGCCGGCCGGCAAAAGCGTGGGACAGGGTTCCACCATCGACGTATTCAAGTTCGCCGCCGATAGGCACACCATGAGCGATGCGGGTCGCGGCGATACCGCGCTGAGCCGCCAGTTCGGCGATGTAGTGGGCGGTAGCTTCGCCCTCGACGGTTGGGTTGGTCGCAAGCACTATCTCGCGCACCTCACCCTCATCGAGCTTGCTGATGAGCAGGTCGATGCCGAGTTCCTCCGGCCCAACTCCGTCCAGCGGCGAAAGATGGCCCATCAACACGAAATAGCGGCCGTTGAATCCCGCCGACTGTTCCACTGCCACAACATCAGCTGGCGTTTCGACCACGCAAAGGCAACTCTGGTCGCGCTTGGGCGCGGCGCAGATCTGGCAGAGCGCCTGCTCGGTCAACATCCGACATGATTTGCAATGGCCGACTTTTTCCACCGCGGCAGACAGGGACCTCGACAGCTCCAGGGCACCGGGGCGATCGCGCTCGAGCAGGTGGAACGCCATCCTCTGGGCAGACTTCGGACCGACGCCCGGGAGACACCGCAGGTGTTCGATCAGCGCGCTCAAAAGCGGTGAGTAGTTCATTCAGATATTAGTCTTTGCCGGATAACTTAAAAGGGTAAGTTGAGTCCGCCCGGCAGATTCAGGCCCGCGGTCATGCCCGACATCTTCTCGCGCGTTGTCTCTTCCACCTTGCGCAGGGCGTCGTTAAACGCCGCCGCCAGAAGATCCTCGAGCATATCGCGATCCTCACCGGTAAGACCTTCATCAATGCTGATGCCCCGAACCGCGTTGCGGCAGTTCATGGTGATTTTCACCATCCCGCCCCCGGCCTCGCCGACCACTTCAATGTTTGCGAGTTCTTCCTGGGCTTTTTGCATGTCGGCCTGCATCTTCTGTGCCTGCTTCATGATTTGTCCAAGTCCTGCTTTCATGTGAACTGCTCCGCTTTTCCGCTGTCAGGCAACGGGTTTAATTGAGTCCGGCTGAACTTCGGCATCGAACGCCTCGACCAGCGCATTAATATTCGGGTCTTTTTCAATGGTTTTCTGTGCCTTGGCCTGTATCTCGTCCTGCTGCCGAGTGTGCTCCTGCGCCAGGGTCTCCTCGCCCGGCTTTCCCAGGTCAATGCGGAGCTTCAGCGGCTCGCCAAAGTACTCACTCAAAGAAGCAGCGAGGCTCGCCTGCAGTTTACTGGTCAGCAAGTGCTCGTGCCCTGCGTCGAGCACCAGCGCTACGAGTGGGCCCTCACGATTAACAAACCCGCAGTTAGCTGCAAGCTGCCTGGCACCGCCCTTCACGGATAGTTTTCCGACCAGTTCCTTCCAGTCAGGTTCCTTCCAGAAACCACTGGCAGACCCGGCAACGCCCGGCGCTTCACCCGCCTCGTTCTGCTCCGCTGACTTATTAGCTGGCTTTTTAGCAGGCTTTGCTTTCACGTCGCGCTCGGGTGCCGGGCTCGCGGCCCTCGGCGCGGGTTTACTGGTCCGTTTGCCGGTGCCTCCTCGCTTATGCCCGGTTTCAGAGCCGGACGAGTCACCTTCAAATGATGCGGGTTCGAAAGCGTGCATCCTTAGCAGCAGCATCTCGAAGCCGCTCCTTGGATCCGGTGCCAGCGGCAGGTCTCGACGCCCGGTGAGTGCAATCTGGTAAAAAAGTTGCACCGTCTCGCGATCGAGTCCCCGTGCAAGCCGCTCGATAGCATCGCGCTCAGCGGAATCCTCATCGGACTGAATTGGCGCTGCCTGATGCATCGCCAGTTTGTGGAGCGTTTCGGCGAGCGCTGCCAGTGCCGCCTCATAGTCCGGCGCCATTTCGTCGAACTCGCGCACCTGTTGCAGAGCGCCCGCAATGTCACCCTCCGCGAGGCAATCGAGCAGCGAAAATACGTGGCGCTTGTCGATAGCCCCCAGCATTTTGCGCACTTCTGCCTCGGTCAGCTTGCCGCCGGCGAAAGCAATAGCCTGGTCTAGCAGGCTCAGGGCATCGCGCATACTGCCATCGGCCGAACGCGCGAGGAGTTCGAGTGCGACCTGCTCAAAGGCGATGTTGTCCTGCAGCAGGATTTTCTCCAGCTGTCCCTGGATCAATGCGATGGGCAGTCGTTTCAGATTGAACTGGAGGCAGCGCGACAAAACCGTCACCGGCAGCTTTTGCGGATCAGTTGTGGCCAAAAGAAACTTGACGTGCGGGGGTGGTTCCTCGAGCGTCTTCAACAGCGCGTTGAAGGAATGTGCAGAGAGCATATGCACCTCGTCGATGAGGTAGACCTTGTATCTGCCGCGCGTCGGGCTGTACTGCACGTTTTCGAGCAGTTCACGCGTGTCGTCCACCTTTGTCCTCGACGCAGCATCCACCTCGATCAGATCAACAAAGCGCCCCTCGTCGATTTCCGTGCAGGCGGCACACTCACCGCATGGAACAGAACTGACGCCCTTTTCGCAGTTGAGGCACTTGGCCAGAATTCTCGCGATGGTGGTTTTGCCAACGCCCCTCGTTCCGGTAAACAGGAACGCGTGGTGCAGGCGATCCTCGTCCAGGGCATTCACCAGTGCGCGCTGCACATGCTCCTGGCCGACAAGTTCGGAAAAAAGACGCGGTCGCCAGCGGCGGGCGAGAACCATGTAGCTCATATCTGATGCTTCGAGTGAATGACCAATCCAGGGCCCTACTTTAACACTGCAGGGCCAGCAAAGAGGCGGCCCGCACCCGCCACACCTCAACACCCGGTGGCACCGCTACCGTTGCTCCCTTCCGGGCCTGGCGGGGTTTACGGATGACCGTCGCGAGGGGACCGACACGGACCGCCCGGCTCGCACTCTACCGCCTGTAGCTAAAAAGGCAAGGCAGACAGTGCAAATTGATTGCGCACAAGGCTGCGCGACCGCTGCAGCGTCTTACAGACGGTTCAACGCGCCACGAGGCCGCCAGATTGCTGTCGCAACAGGGCGCCTTCCTTACTGCGGGCACCTTGCCGTCTGGTGGCACAGGTCTATACTTAAGCTTCGCACGCAATGCGTAATTTTCTCGAAATTGCGGTGATTCGTGCAAACAAGAAAACATGTCCGCCCCGGGCTGCAGCGATCATCGCTGTTCAGCAAAGATCAGAGCCGAAAACCGGTGGTGACATAAATAATCAAGACGGGACCGATCGTCTAACAAAGGCAGGGGGAAGGGCATGAACCGTTTCAAGGGATTCCTGGGTACCGCGCAGGCAATATTTCTGGTCATAATTATCGCTATTGCCGCATGGCAGTATTTTCTCAAGGACTGGTTTTTTGCAGACGACCCCGAACCCAGCGCCTCGGTCAGCCACCAGCTTTTTTCTGCCTGCCTGAACAGCGACGTACGCTGGCTAAGGGCCCATGCGATTCTCAGCAACACGGGTCTGGCTGAAATAAATTTAAACAAAATGGTGCACAGAGTCGCCCGCGTGGCACCCGCGAATAACTCCAACAGCGCGCTAGAAGTCTCTAAACCCCAAACAAAAGGTGTGTCTACCTACGAGTGGCCGGTAATTTCCACTCTGGAAGGAAACGCTGGCGAGAAGCTCGCGCCCAACGCAGTGCTGGCGGAGAACATCGACTTCTTTATCGCGCCTGACATTCAGGTGGTCGAAGTGACCAGCATCTACACCGGCGATTCTGAGAAAAGGCCGAGCTGGGATTTGGTCACCGTTTACGACATCGGTGACTCGGACTGCTCCTGAACGGTATCGGTTTCGATCCGCTGATCATGATCGCAATTACTAAACCCGGCTTTCTAAAGAGCTTACTCATCCTGTCTGCAGCAGGGCTTGCCTCCATTTCGTCTGCACAGAACATAAGAGATCTGGCGAGCTTTTCCATTACCCCCAGTGAGCCGGGCATCGCGGCCGGCAGCGGGTTTGTGGGAGACGAATTTCAATTCAAGGCTGAGCTGTCGACAGCAAAATGTTTCGAACTGGCTCCCGAAGCAGGCTTCGACCCACCGCTCAGGCAGCCTGCGGCCGATGGCGTGGCAGTATTTACCCACAAATACGAAGACGTTGGCACCTATCGCGCGACCATGCGGGCCTACCGTGATCGGGATTGCGATGACCCCGACTTACAACTAGACGAGGCTTATGCGGTAAAGCTCGACCTCGACGTCATCGTGAAGAGGCCGCCGGTCATCTCCGAAACGCCGGCCTCAAGAGCGCAATTCCTGGTTGCGCGTAGCGACCCGGGCGACCCGGCGAGATGGGCGGAGTTTGTTTTTACGGCCGACGTATCTCAGGCGAGGAGCTACCTGCTCGACGCCGGCGACGGCAAAGGCCTCCAGCAGGTGACTTCCAGACTGCCCGGCGGTGTGCGTATACCTTACCGATATGACAGTCCGGGCAAATTTACAGCGGTGCTGCAGGCAGAGCGCGCTTCGGGTGAATCCGTCGAACTCAGGCAACTTGTAACCGTCGTAAAGCCGCCTCCCGTGCGAACGGCTGTGACGGCGCCGGTCAAGGCAACGCAATGGCCAGATGCCACAAGGGTCACGTCGGCCGCGCCAGAGGGCGAGGACGATGACCTTCTGCTCTGGCTTTTGCTGGCGGCCGGCGCGGTGGTGGCGCTGGGCTCACTGACACCCGGCATGGCCGCAACGGAAGTACTTGATTTTGTGCCGACGAAGGATCGCGGCACGTTCAATGTCGCTTCCTCGACTGACCGGAACAACCTGCTCGCGACGCGCGTGTGGTGGCGCGACTCGCCCCGGTTCAGGCTTTCTGACGGCGCGGCAGTAACAAACATCCGAAGCAAAATACGACCACATAGCCAATGACCGGCATAGGGAATGGAGATAAGCGATGAGCATGACACTCGGCAAAGCGCTGACTGACAACGATAGCGCTCGGCTCGACCTCGCCGAAAAGACCGTCACTGACGAAGGCTACGACAAAGCGCGCGAGGCGCTGAATAAAAGACCAGAAACAATCAGTGCGAAGTCGCTGGAGAAAGATGAACTCGACGGCGTGCTCAAGACCGCCTTTTTGAAAGCACTGGATATCGCTATTGACGACGTCCTGGGGCACGCATGGGCAGGCTGGAGCGAACTTCGGGGCTACGCCGACCAAAAAACCGAGGGCGTGAACTACGTGACTTTAAGCGATCACAGCATTGAATCGGCGTTTCAGCCGTCAGTCGACATCATGCTGGGGGGGCAGAAACTCCACAGCTTCGAATTCGAGGTTGCGGCGACACTTGAGGTGGAAAGCGCCAGGCTCGAAGTCGAAGATGGAAAAATCCAGGCAATCCAGGTTGGCGGTTTGCGGGTAGGCGGCTCAGTAAATCTGGGTGCCCAGAACCTGCTGCAGAAAGAGGTTGCCGATGTGCCGCCAGTTGGCGAGATACGCTTGCGGAAACCCATTCCGATTCAGTAATGAGCGCGGCTTGCAATGACCAGCGCCACGCCAAATAAGGTTAAAGCGGATCAAATGCACAGCTACTGCGGCGAGCCGGCCTTTAATTTGTCGTCGCTTCTCCGCTACCGGGCAAAGAAAAATTCAATCCCAGCGCGCGCACCACGTCCATAGTGATGTAAAACTCGCCGTACGCCAGCCCCCTGTCCTGTGCAAAGCGCTTCGCCGCATTGAATGTGCATCGACCTGGCAAGCCGTCCACCGGGCAGGCGTTTCGCCGCGGGCCGCACCGGCAAAATCCTGTGGCTGTCAGTGCCGTCTGCAATGCGCTGACGTTCTCGCGCGTCATATTGACTTTGCAAAGCACGGGCCGCCATTCGATCTTCGCGTCGTTCACCTTTATCTGTGTCGTCTCAGTCGCCTTCTCTTCCGGTATCCTTTCAACTCGCGTTGTTGCTTTGCTGACCATCTCCCGCTCTGAAACCTCAATATATTCCGCGGGAATCTTGACTTCACGGGTGCCAGCGGGCCGTACCTCCCTGACCACCTCTACCGTGCGGTATTCAGCCGGGATAACAACTTCTCGCGTCGTCGCAGGTGCAGTCTGGACACGCTTTGACACCGTCTTGTACTCGGCAGGAATTTCGATTTCGCGCATGCTCGCCGGCGACTTCACCACTCTCTTGCGAGTGACCTTGTACTTAGCCGGTATCTCCACGAGACACATCACACCCGTATCCTCCACGCGCGTCTCAAGCACCTTGTAATCACCAAAGCGCTCGATGGTCGGCGCTGCGCTTGAAAACGCGCCACTGCCATTTTCATCGAGATCGGTAACAGGCTTCCAGGCTGTGTGAGCGGGCGTTTCGATTTCGCGAACTTCGATCTCCTCGTAAACAGCAGGAATGACTTCGATCTTTGTTGAGGGGGGCTTCACCATCACGCGTTCGTCGACCATTTCGAACTGGGCCGGCACGGCCTCGAGCCTTTTGGTCTCAGGCTTGATTAAAACCTGCTCTGAAACCGTCTCATATTGTGCCGGCACGATCTCCAGGTAACTCGATTCGGGCTTTACCATGACCCTCTTTGTCACCTGCCTGAATACAGCAGGGATAGTCTCGATACGCTCTGAGGCCTCTTGCCTTACTACCTCTTTAACCACCGTCTCAAACTTCGCGGGCACAATCACCTGCGCATAGCATTCGCCAGGCTTTGCATCGGTCGGCATCAGGCCCGCCGAGGCGGCTCCACCGGTCGGAGCGGATGACATTTGCGCATCCAGCGTTGAAAGCCGGCGCGTTAGCTCCTGTTCTTTGCGCGCGAGCTCTGCACGCTGCGACTCAAGCTCCGCTCTCTGCGCCGCGATCTCTGCCGCGGCGCTCGTAACTTCAACAGACTGACCGCCATCCGGCGTGCCAGCGCAGCCTGCCAACGCTACTGTCACCAGCGCAAAATAGATTGGTCCGCGTAGTTTTGTTATCACGGTATTTTTTGTCTGCATTATCCCGGTCCCCACAACCAGTCCCTGCGCCCGACTCTCACTCTTCGAGCGTCAATCCCTAAGCTTAGCATGGCGCCAGCGCCCCTTTAAGATATTCACCGGCCGTATCAAAGAAGCAAAGGATGGCCCCTCCCCCGCTAATCTAACCGAAGTTCGCCGGAGCGCCTCGTACTCGGTTTCGACCTGAAAAGTTGGACCGATCGCAACCAGCCCATGCCCAGGGCACCTTGTCCTTAAAACCTGGACAGTCAGCGGCCGCGACATTCTCACTGCCCAAACAGCGGTCTGCGGCCGAGCGCCAAACCGAGTTGCAAAGTCAAGGGTGGAACGCATGGTCAATCTCTTTCTGGTCTCTAGCAAGTTGCACGTGAGGCGGTAACATCAAACCATGGCGATGCATGTGCTCCTGTATAATGCGAATCGCCTGACTTTTCGCAGGCTACTGAGAGGTTAAGCGTGTCCGAAAAAATCCACAGAACAGGAACCGTACTTGTTCTGGACTCGAGCGATCACAGCCCGCCATCAGATCCCGATGATGTGTCGGCTGAGGATGCGCTCAAGGGTAAGCAGCATATTTTCCTGAACCTGATCTCCCAGCACGGGGGAGTCTGCTTTTCGGCGGCCGGACACAACGCAGTCGCCGAGTTTCCTAGCGCGGTTGAGGCAGTGCGCTGTGCTGTGGACATCCAGCAGGCAATGCTAGGCGAAAACAAGCGACTGCCGCTGGATCAACGCGAACTACTCAGGATCGGCCTGCACATCGGCGATCTTGTTGAAGAGAACGGCTATTTGTTTGGTGACGCCGTAGATACGGCCGGAGGCCTGGAGGAACTCGCGGTTCCCGGAGGCATCTGTCTGTCCGGCGCCATTTATGAACAGGTCAAACACCGGGCCCGGGTCGCCATCGAATTCTCAGGCGAACAAAAAATCAATAATGTATTTGAGCCGGTCGGCGTATATCAGGTTATAGAGCCCGGTGTTGAGAAGGGCTACTTTTCTATATGGGCCGAACTTAAACGAAGAAACGTGTTTCGCGTGAGCGCCGGTTACATAGTCGTTGCATGGCTCCTTATCCAGGTTGCCGACGTTATATTACCGACGTTCAATTCACCGCCGGTGGTGATGCAGATTCTCATCGCCGGCCTGATTCTGGGTTTCCCGGTCGCGGCAGTACTCGCGTGGGTATACGAGCTTACGCCCGTGGGCCTGCAGCGCAGCGACGACGTGCTCCGCCAGTCCAGCATGCGCTGGCTGACCGGCAGGCGCCTTGATGGTGCAATTATCAGTCTGCTGGTGGTCGCCGTCGTGTTCCTGGTTTATGAGAATTACGTTGCGAAAGGCATTGCCAACCTCGCCAAAAGTAAACCGGTTTCGATTGCTGTGATGGCCTTTCGCAATCAAAGCGCGAGCACCGATGATGAATATTTCGCCGAAGGCCTGGCGGACGAGCTGCTCAGCGAGTTAAGCCGCATTCGCGAGCTTAAGGTCGCCTCCCGATCAGCGTCGTTTTACTTTAAGAACAAAGACGCTGATCTGGACAGCGTGGCTTCTTCGTTGATGGTGGACAATATTATTTCTGGCAGTGTGCGCAGGGACGGCGACCGCCTTCGCGTCACCGCCGCGCTGGATAACACCGAGAATGACAATTTGCTGTGGAGCGAAACTTACGACGGTAAACTCAGCTCGATCCTCGATGTTCAGAGCGATATCGCACGATCAGTTGTCGACGCCATCGTGCCGGTGCTGTCACCAGAGTCGCAGAGCCGAATTTCAAGCCGACCAACCGACAACCCCGAGGCCTACCAGTTCTATCTGCGGGGCCGTGACTATCTGCGGCAGCCCGCGGAAACGTCAACGCTGAATAGTGCGAAGTCACTTTTTGAAAGAGCAATTACGCTCGACCGACGCTTCGCACAGGCCCATGCGGGGCTCTGCGAGGCATATTTGTCTGAGTACGACTTTACCAGGGAGATGGCCTCTTTCGAAAAAGCAGAAACCACATGCCAGCGGGCATTGACCCTCGACGACGGGCTTTGGGAAGTGCACCTCGCCCTCGGAAATCTCTATAGCACGAGCGCCCAATTCGACGCTGCTACTGAAGAACTGACAATTGCCATCAAGCAACAACCCAACTCTGCTGTGCCCTATCTCGCCCTTGCAGAGACCTACGCCGGCCAGAATAAATTTGATGATGCGGAAGCGACCTTCAGGCGCGCCAGGGAAGTGGAAGGCGGGTACTGGGACGTTTACAGAAAGTTCGGAAATTTTCTCTACGATCGTTCCCGCTATCCGGAGGCAATCGAAAACTACAGGAAGCTCATCGAACTGACGCCGGACAGCGGAATCGGGTATGACAACCTGGGTAATACCTATCTTGCCCTTGGCGAATTGGAGAAGGCCGAGGAGGTTTTTAACGCCTCGCCGCTGCCTTCCCGCTGGACCTACTCGAATCGCGGCCTCGTCCATTACTACCAGGGCGAGTTCATTAAGTCATCACAGGACTTCGAAAAGGCCCTGGAGGTAGCCCCTAACGTCCATTGGAACTGGGGCTTCCTGGGCGACGCTTACCGTTTCGTTCCGAACAAGGAAAAACAGGCTGCGGAAGCTTATACAAAAGCGATTGAACTCGCGAAGCAAGACCTGCAGATCAACTCACAAGATTGGGGCGCTGTCGGGCGCCTGACAACCTACTACGCCAATACAGGCGAACTCGCGGCAGCCCGCGAGAGATTGGCTGATCTTTTGAACCTCACTGACGACCCGACCGCCCTTTACTACGCCGCTATCGTCAGCATTAAGCTCGGGGATCTCGACTCTGCTAACAACTACTTACAAAAGGCGATAGACGGGGGATGGTCGCAAAGACTTCTGGCAGGCGACCCGGATCTGGTAGCACTGCAGGGAATGCCGGCGTATGACGCGCTGCAGCAGAAGCCGCAGGGCTGACGATTAGCGGGTCTGTTCGTTCGGCACCTTTAGGAGTAGGCTAGATAAAGCCACAAGACAGGCTCAATGGAGGATAAAAAGATGGCAGAAACCAAAAACCCAACTCGCGGTGGACCCGGTAAAACTCGCGGCGGACCCGGCCCTACTCGTGGCGGACCCGGCCCTACCCGTGGCGGACCCGGTACAACCCGTGGCGGACCCGGTACAACCCGAGGCGGACCCGGCACCACTCGTGGTGGCCCAGGCACCACCCGCGGCGGGCCAGGTCAAAAGCGCGATAAATAATCGGTCCGGCGCCGCTTGGCGCGCAAGAAAGCCGATACGCGTTTGAAGTAGATGCCGAGGCTGCGCCGTTTTAGTTGACGGTGCGGCTTCGGCAGCAAGTTTACTCAAATTTCAAAAAACAAAACGACAGAGCTAGTCTCTCTGCGTAGCCAATCTAAATCGGGGATCAACCGGCGGGAGGGTTCAAGGTGGCCAGGGGAATATCGTTACATATAGGTGTCGACAAGGTGGACCCGGCCGGATATCCACTGGAGCCCTGGTATCAGGGCTGGCATCAGGTTGTTCTGAGCGATAAATACAATCCGGTTCGATTTGACTGCGACTTCCAGATCGGCTGGGAAGGACCACTGCAGTCCTGCGAAATTGACGCACAGGATATGTACAAGATCGCGTCCAGCCAGAAGTTCCAGGCCAGTATGCTCAAAACAGAGAATGCGACTACTAAAAACGTTACAAAGAAAATCCAGAGCGCTGCGCGCCGCCTTAAAGATGGCGATATATTTTTCCTTAGCTATGCAGGTCACGGCGCCCAGGTCGAAGATTTGACCGGAGATGAGGATGACGGCTCCGACGAAACCTGGTGCCTTTATGACCGCATGCTCCTCGACGATGAAATGCAGCGGCTGTATACGGAATTTGCGAAGGGAGTCCGCATTTTGGTGGTGGCTGACTCGTGCCACAGCGGTTCCGCGACACGTGCGGGTGCGAGGCCAGAGGTAGATCGCAAAAAGACCGGCATCCGCGAGGTTCCCACAAGAACTGCGCAGGCGATCTATGAAGGCAATAAAAAAATGTATGACCAGATTCAGATGAGCCTGAAAAAGAGACGCCGTCCCAAGGCAAGTCGAATATTGATCTCCGCTTGCCAGGACCATCAGCTCGCCGGAGGCGGCGCAAAGAACGGTCAGTTTACGGCGGCCCTCAAAGAGGCCTGGCAGAACGGTAAGTTTAACGGCGACTATGCGAAACTGAGCACACTCATCAACGACTCGCTCAAACGCAGTTACAATGCAGAGGTCCAAAGAGCAGCCGGCCGCTGGGTCGCCAATGAGCAGCATCCAAATTTCGTTCGCGTGCAGGGTGCCTCCAAGAAAGCGATGGACGAATTCATCAAGCAGCGACCCTTCACAATCTGAACCCCGGTCCCATGGACCTGCTTTTCGTATCCGCAAACTCGCGCAAAGAGTACATCGACGTCGAGCGAGAGCACCGAATTCTGCAGACTCTGCTTGATTCAGGGCAGCACTCGCTGCAGGCCCTCCCTGCAGCCGAGGTGAGTGATCTGCGCGAAGCCCTCCGCATAAACCAAACCCGCCGGAGCTTTGATGCTCTGCATTTCTGTGGACACGCCAGTGAAGAGCACGGCCTGCACCTGCGAGGCCGCGGCCAGCGCACGGATTATCTGAAAAGCGGGACCCTGCGAGGATGGCTCAAAAACGCCGGGCTGGGTCTTGTGGTGCTCAACGCCTGCCAAAGTCTATCTGTAGCTAAGTCGATTGCTTCCGTCGTTCCTGTGGTAATAGGCACCACGCGGGAGGTACGTGACATTGCTGCGAGGCAATTCACCCGCGACTTCTACACCGGGTTGACGAGCGGCCTACCCGTTACTTCAGCATTTTCTGGCGCACTTGATAAACAGAGACCCAGCAGCACGCCGGCCTATGTGCTTCTGCAAAAAAGCCCTGAGCGATGAAGTCAGGCAACGCCGTAATGGCGAAATCACGCTGAACACCGTCGACAGACTCTGAGCGGGAATCACGCTTGGTGCCTTAAAATTGAACTGAGTGGGTGAACGCGTGATTAGTGGGACATCGTCCGAAAAGGCGATCCGCGAAATACGGCACGGCTAGGTGACCCAATTCCATTCAGAGACCGACAAGCCACGATGATGGCGGAGTCGGCAAACGCGTGATTAGTGGAACAACCTCAAGCCGAGCGTTACCCGGCAT